>NZ_JBNNVS010000073.1:0-15760 GCF_050280665.1 Pseudomonas sp. NPDC089547
TCGCTGTCGATGCCGAAGGCGTCGAACAGGGTTTCCATGTAGATCGGCAGGGCGAACTGGTCGTCCTGTTCGAGAATGGCCTCGACCAGCGCCTCGCCTTCGCCGGCACCACCAGAGTTCAGCTCCAGCAGGCGGTCGCGACCGGTGTGCAGTTCGGCTTCCAGGCGCTCGCGCTCGCCACGGGCCTCGGCCACCAGGGCATCCCAGGCTTTGCTTTCGCCACCTTCAAGCAGCGGCAGCAGGCGCGGGCCGAACTGGTGCTGCAGGGCGTTGCCGGTGGGGCAGGTGTTGAGGAAGGCGTTAAGGCCCTCGTGGTACCATTGGAACAGGCGCTCTTGCGGGCTGTCTTGCAGGTACGGGACGTGCAGCTGGATGGTGTGCTTCTGGCCGATACGGTCGAGGCGGCCGATACGCTGTTCCAGCAGGTCCGGGTGGGCCGGCAGGTCGAACATCACCAGGTGGTGCGAAAACTGGAAGTTGCGGCCTTCACTGCCGATCTCGGAGCAGATCAGCACCTGAGCGCCGAATTCTTCATCGGCGAAATAGGCGGCGGCGCGGTCACGCTCAAGAATGCTCATGCCTTCATGGAACACCGAGGCCGGAATGCCGGAGCGCACGCGCAAGGCGTCTTCCAGGTCCATGGCGGTTTCGGCGTGGGCGCAGATCACCAGCACCTTGGTGCGTTTGAGCATCTTCAGGGTGTCGATCAGCCAGTCGACGCGTGGGTCGAAGCGCCACCAGCGTTCGTCATCGGCAACATCACCCTGGGCCTGGAAGGCCACTTCCGGGTACAGCTCGGCCTTTTCACCGGGCGGCAGTTCGCGGTATTGCTCGGGCATGGCCACCGGGTAGGGGTGCAACTGGCGCTCAGGGAAGCCCTGAACCGCCGCCCGGGTGTTACGGAACAGCACGCGGCCGGTGCCGTGGCGGTCGAGCAGTTCGCGAATCAAACGTGCGCTGGCCTGGGTGTCGCCGTCGCTGACCGCAGCCAGCAAGGCTTCGCCTTCGGCACCCAGGAAGCCCTGGATGGTGGCATGGGCCTTGGGCGAAAGGCGGCCTTCGTCGAGCAGCTCCTGCACGGCTTCGGCCACCGGGCGATAGTGCTCGCTCTCGGCGCGGAAGGCTGCCAGGTCGTGGAAACGGTTGGGGTCGAGCAGGCGCAGGCGGGCGAAGTGGCTGTCCTGCCCGAGTTGTTCGGGGGTTGCAGTGAGCAGCAGCACGCCCGGGATTACCTGGGCCAGTTGCTCGACCAGGCTGTACTCGGCACTGACCTGGTCTTCGTGCCAGACCAGGTGGTGGGCTTCGTCGACCACCATCAGGTCCCAGCCTGCGGCAAACAGCGCGTCCTGGGCCTTTTCGTCGTCAACCAGCCATTCCAGGGCAACCAGTGCCAGTTGGGCGTCTTCGAACGGGTTGCTGGCATCACTCTCGATGAAACGCTCGGCGTCGAACAAGGCGACTTGTAGGTTGAAGCGCCGGCGCATTTCCACCAGCCACTGGTGCTGGAGGTTTTCTGGTACCAGGATCAGCACGCGGCTGGCGCGGCCCGACAGCAGCTGGCGGTGAATCACCAGGCCGGCCTCGATGGTTTTACCCAGGCCCACTTCGTCGGCCAGCAGTACCCGAGGCGCGCTACGGTCAGCAACTTCGCGGGCGATGTGCAACTGGTGGGCGATCGGTTGCGCACGGCAGCCGCCCAGGCCCCACAATGCCGACTGCATCTGCTTGCTGGTGTGCTGCAGGGTGTTGTAGCGCAGGCTGAACCAGGACAGCGGGTCGATCTGCCCGGCGAACAGGCGGTCGCTGGCCAGGCGGAACTGAATGAAGTTCGACAGCTGGGTTTCGGGCAGGGTACGTGGCTGGTTCTGCCCGTCCAGGCCGTGATAGACCATCAGCCCGTCGATGTCGTCGACCTCGCGCACGGTCAGTTTCCAGCCCTCGAAGTGAGTGATCTGGTCACCTGGCGAGAAGCGCACGCGGGTCAGCGGCGCATTGCGCAGGGAATACTGGCGGGTGTCGCCAGTGGCCGGGTAGAGCACGGTCAACAGGCGGCCATCCTGCGCCAGGATGGTACCCAGGCCGAGCTCTGCTTCGCTGTCGCTGATCCAGCGTTGCCCCGGTTGATACTGCTGCGCCATACTGCCTGAACTCCCGCGATGAAAAAGCCGATTATGTTAACGGATCGGCCGGTCAGACCAAAGTGCGAACGCACCGAAAGGTGCCGAACGACAACAGGAAGTAAGTCAGTCTAGCCGTTTCATCGCCCCGCACTGTGCCGTCGACGAGGGCCCTGCATCACTATGTCTGCCAAGCACCGCTGGATCAGCCTTTCCATGGCCGCGGGCAGCCTGCTGCTACTGGCTGCCTGCGAGCAGAAAAACTTCGAGACCTTGCCCGCCATCCCGATGGAGCAGCTTGAGGTACTGGGCGTGCAGACCCCGATCAAGAGCGTGCATTTTCGTGATCGCGACGGTGAAGGCCTGCTGGTGCTGAGCCGCAGCGATGGCCAGGCCAGCGACCCGGAAAGCGAACAGGAAGTGGACAAGGTGGTGCTCAAGGCCACCTTGTACGGGCGTGCTGGCGAAAGCGACGCTTTCAAGGCGCGTTGGCAGATCGAGCAGGAAACCACCTGCCCGGGGCTGGACCTGGACGTGGACTTCTATACTGACGTCAGTGATGTCAGCGACCTGAACAAAGACGGCGTGGCCGAGGTGACGGTGGCCAGCCATGCTTTCTGTGGCGGTGGCATCGACCCGCATGACATTGCCATCGAGATGCGTGAAGGGAAGGCCAGCTACACCATCACCGGCCAGTCGCTGATCACTCCGGCGGGTGAAGAACCGGTCGGCGGCGAGCGTGATGACAGTGCCTCGCTGAAAACCGCGCCACAGGTGCTGCGCGATCACATGGATGCGGTCTGGCAGCAGGTTTACAAGCGGCCCTGGAGCGAAACCAGCCCGCCAGTCGACGACGAGCCTGACGACGAAGCCGAGTAAATGTAGTGCATGACATCAAGTTGAACCCTCGCCTGCCGATACAGTGGGCATAGGAGAACGTCCATGCTGCCGCCGATCATCCCGCTCAGTGCCGCCCCGGTGACCTCGCAACAGGACCCGGTCAAGCCCACCCCCGACATCAAGCCGGTGGTGCCGGCGCAGCCTGCGTCCAGCGAAAGTGCCATCGACCTCAAGCAGCAGCGCGACCCGCAGGAGCAGGCACTGTTGCTGCGCGATGAACAGCGTCGCCAGCAGCAACGCCGGCAGAAGGGCGATCAGGACCGTTACAGCGCCATGCCTGGCGACGAGGTCAACGCCGACAACACCGTGCCGGTGGCCCCCTTGATAGACGAGCATGTGCGCCAGGGGCTGCTGGTGGACATCGAAGTCTGACGCGGGGCTGGTCAGCGCCTGCGCCTGGCTTCATCATGCAAGCCTCAGTTGATCGTCGAGCCCACCCATGAGCCAAGACAACCTCATCGATTTCGATGCAGAACGCGCGAAGCGCGTGCATGACCTCAAGGAAAAGCGCCTGAACGAAATGCGCAACGCGTTCGAGCAGGCCCTGCCGTTGAGCACCAGCAAGAAAAAGAAACCCAAGGGCAAGCCCAAGAAGCGCTGAAACTTGACGTAGGTCAAACCTGCATCCCCCTCGCGTGCCCGGCCCCGGGCACCATTGATCCCGATCAATTTTCTCCCCCGCCACATTGGTTACCTTGCACCCATCGGACAACGGTGAACGAATGGGGAGGCCAGCATGTTCTTCGACAACGTGGTTATCGCCGGTGTGGTAACGGTCGGGTTGATGTTCGCTTTCTTCGCCGGTCTGGGCATTTTCATCTGGAAGGACTCGAACAAGCGCAAGCCGCGCTGACCTTCCGGGTACACGAGCACGCAAGGCATTTAGGGCGACTTCGGTCGCCCATTTTTTTTGCCTGGCATTTGTTTCTGTCTGTACTGGCCTCTTCGCGGGCTTGCCCGCTCCCACAGGTATTGCACAGGCCTCAAGAACCGCGAAGAGGCTGGCACAGAAAAGATGATTAGCTAGCTAATTATTCATTTACACCTTATCCTGCCCGCCATTGTCTATCGTTTCAACAAGACCATCCCCCGCAAGGTCCGCCTAGTGCCCATCACCCTCCAGGCGCTGTTTGCCCCCAGCAGCCTAGCCCTCAAGTTTGCGATCAAGACCCTGCTCGGCGGCGGGCTGGCGTTGTGGCTGGCGATGCGCTGGGGCCTGGAGCAACCGGCTTGGGCATTGATGACCGCCTTCATCGTTGCCCAGCCGCTGTCGGGCATGGTGGTGCAGAAGGGCCTGGCGCGGCTGGCAGGCACGTTGGTAGGTACGGTCATGTCGGTGCTGTTTATCGGCCTGTTTGCCCAAACCCCGGGTCTGTTCCTGATAACCCTGGCCCTGTGGCTGGCCCTGTGCACGGCTGCCTCTACCCAACTGCGCAGCGCCTGGGCCTATGCCTTTGTGCTGGCTGGCTACACGGCGGCGATCATTGCCTTGCCGGCCATCGACCATCCGTTGCAGGTGTTCGACCAGGCCGTGGCGCGTTGCACCGAGATTTGCCTGGGTATCTTCTGCGCCACTGCCAGCAGTGCCTTGCTCTGGCCAATGCGGGTGGAACAGCAATTGGGCGGGCAGGCGCGCCAGGCCTGGCAGAATGGCTTGCAGGCCGCCAGTGCCATGCTGGGCGGCGAGGACGAGGCGCGCAAAGGCCTGCTGGAAAGCCTGGGCCGCATCGTGGCCATCGACAGCCAGCGCGAACATGCCTGGTTCGAGGGTAACCGCGGGCGCCAGCGCGCTCGCGCCATCCAGGGGTTGAGCCAGAAGTTGATGGTGCTGCTACGTATCTCGCGCTCGGTGCGCCGGCAGTGGCGCCAGCTTGATGAGCGGGAGGTCGCGCACCTTGCGCATTGGCTGGAAGAGGTTCGTGCGCTTCTGGCCAGCCCCGATCAACCCAGCCTGTTGCTACTGCGCCAGCGCATCTGGGATGCCGCCCATAGCGAGCAGATCAGCTCGGCGGAGCACTTCTGCCTGGCTCGCATGGCCTTGCTGCTCGATTACGCCATGGCTGCCAGCCTGGCACTGGAGGATGTGGAAGCGGGCAGGGCGCCCAAGGATGTAGCCCAGGGCCTGGCCGCGCACCGCGACTGGTCGCTGGCCTTGCTGTTCGGCTCACGCAGCGCATTGGCCTTTCTGGTCATGAGCGGCTTCTGGTTGGCCACGGCCTGGCCTTCGGCGCCGGGCGGCCTGGTGCTTACCTGTGTAGTGTGCAGCCTGTTCGCCAGCCGCGAGAACGGCGCACAGATTGGCCTGAGCTTCCTGCGCGGGATTTTCCTGGCGATACCGGCGGCGTTTCTGGTGGGGCAGATATTGCTACCGCAATGGAGCAGTTTCGCCATGCTGTGCCTGGGCATGGGCGTGCCGTTGTTTCTCGGCGCCCTGGGCATGGCCCATCCGCGTACCGGGGCCACTGCCACATCCTATTGCCTGCACTTCATTGTGTTGGTGTCACCGCTAAACGCCATGCAGTTTGGTGTGGCGACCATGCTCAACAGCGCTCTGGCGATGCTGGTAGGGGTATCGGCGGCGGTAATGGCCTTCCGTTTACTGGTGTTCCGCCACCCGGCCTGGTTGGGCCGGCGCCTGCGTGCAGCCACCCAGAATGACCTTGTACGCCTGACCCGGCGCGACCTGCGCGGGGCCGACAGCTGGTTTGGCGGGCGCATGGCTGACCGCCTGATGCAACTGGCGCGGCATGCTGGCGAGCTGCCCGAAAGCGAGCGCAAACGCTGGGATGATGGCCTGCATGGGCTGGATATCGGTGATGAACTGGTACACCTGCGCATGTGTCTTGCGGTCGCCCAGGCCCCTTTGGGCCGGGCCGAGCGCGACTACTTGCAGCAGGTGGAAGCGGTACTGGCCAATGGGCCTGCCGCCGGGCGTGGGCAGCGCCTGGATGCTGCCAGTGAACAATTCATTGCCGCTCTACGCCGGTTACCTTCGAGTGACCCGCTGCGGCTGGCCGAAGGTGCGGTGCTGCAATTGCAGAAAAGCTGGGGCAAGTGGTGCCGCTGGCAGGAGGACGCCCATGGGGTTGCGTGAATGGGAAGTGGGCGGCGTGCTGCTCAGCCCGTTTCTGCTGTATGTATTGCTGGCACTGTTGCTCACGGGCCTGCTGCGCCTGGTGGTGCAGGCTACGCCCTTGGGGCGCTGGATCTGGCATGAAGCGTTGTTCGACACGGCGCTGTTCGTTTGTGTGCTGTTCCTGGTGGTAAGGCTGCTGGGAGCTTTGTAAAGGAGTGTTTCGATGCGTGCGGTCGTACGTACCCTGGTGACGCTGTGTGTGGTGGCGCTGGCCGTGTTGGCCGGCTACCAGTTGTGGCAGTACTACATGCTTACCCCCTGGACCCGTGATGCCCGTGTGCGCGCCGACGTGGTGGTGATCGCCCCTGACGTGTCCGGCTGGGTGCGCGAGCTCAAGGCCCGTGATAACCAGCAGGTCAAGGCAGGCGACTTGCTGATGAGCATCGACCGCGAGCGCTTCCAGGCTGCCTTCGACCAGGCCAGCGCGGTGACTGAAACACGCGCCCAGCAATTGCGCCTGCGTGAGCGTGAGGCAGCCCGCCGTACGGCCTTGGGGCCAGAGGCGATCAGTGCCGAGCTGCGTGAGAACGCCCAGATCAATGCCGCTATTGCACGGGGTGAACTGCATGAGGCAGAGGCGCAGTTGCAGGTGGCCAAGATCAACCTGGCGCGCAGCGAGGTGCGGGCACCGCGCAGCGGGCACATCACCAACCTGCGTCTGGCTGAGGGTAACTATGTGAACACCGGGCAATCGGTAATGGCCCTGGTGGATGATTCAACCTTCTATATCCAGGCCTACTTCGAGGAAACCAAGCTGCCGCGTATTCGCGTAGGGGACACAGTGAAAGTCTGGTTGATGGGGGCAGGCGAGCCGATGCAAGGGCACGTGGAGAGCATCAGCCGCGGCATCACCGACCGCAACAGCAACCCGGACAGCCAGTTGCTGCCGGAGGTGGAACCCACCTTCAACTGGGTGCGCCTGGCCCAGCGGATTCCCGTGAGGATTCGTCTGGACCAGGTGCCGGAAGGGGTGACTTTGAGTGCCGGGATGACCGCCAGCGTGCAGGTGCATGAATAGTGCTACCGGGGCCACAACGTGGCCCCAATATCCCGAAGTCAGAGGAACATCCCGCCCGAAACTTCCAGCCGCTGGCCGGTAATCCAGCCATTGCCGTCTTCCAGCAGCAGCGCGATCGCCGCCCCGATATCATCCGGCAAGCCCACTCGCCCCAGCGCCGTGTTCCCGGCGATGTACGCATTCACCTGCTCGTTATCCCGCACCACACCGCCGCCAAAGTCAGTCTCGATCGCCCCCGGCGCCAGAATGTTCACGCGAATGCCACGAGCACCCAGTTCTTTGGCCTGGTAGCGGGTCAGCACCTCCATGGCGCCCTTCATCGCGGCATAGGCGGCATACCCCGGCAGCGCAAAGCGGGCCAGGCCAGTGGAAATATTGACGATGCGGCCATTGTCGACCAGCAGCGGCAGCAGGCGCTGGGTGAGGAAGAATGGCCCTTTGAGCTGGATGTTCAGCAACTGGTCGAACTGCGCCTCGGTAGTGTCCACGTAGGGCACGTTCAGCCCGATCCCGGCATTGTTCACCAGAAAGTCGAAATCTTCGCGGCCAAAGTGCTGTTGCAGGGTGGTAGCCAGGCGCTCGGCGAAGCTGGCAAAACTCTCGCTGTTGCTGACGTCCAGTTGCAGCATGGCGGCCTTGACCCCGGCCTGCTCCAGCCGGGCAACCACGGCCTGGGCCTCGTCCGCCTTGCTGTGATAAGTGCCGATGACATCGATACCGCGTGCAGCCAGGTGTTCGGCAGCGTTACGGCCAAGGCCGCGGCTGGCGCCAGTGATCAGGGCAATCTTGCGGGTCATGGTGAAAACCTCATGGTTGGGTGAATGAGGAAAGGTTATTGGTCGGCTTCAGGCTGTTAAATCCTGCAGAAATGGAAATACTGTTCGATAAAACCGGACAATTGGGACTATTAGTGAACAAGCTGGAGTTGTTGCGGACATTTGTGCGGGTAAGTGAAGTCAGCAGTTTCACCTTGGCCGCCGAAAGCCTTGGCCTGCCACGATCGACCGTGTCGGAGCAGGTAAAAGCGCTCGAACGATTGCTGGGCACGCAGTTGTTCAACCGCACGACCCGCAGGGTGCAAGCGACCCAGGATGGCGCCTTGCTGTACGAGCGTAGCAAGGACCTGCTGTCCGGCATGGACGAGATCGAGAACCTGTTCAGTGCCGACGATACCGAGCTGGCCGGGCGCCTGCGCATCGACCTGCCGACCATGATGGCCCGGCGCGTCATCATTCCGGCGTTGCCGCAGTTTCTGCAGCGCTTCCCGCGGCTTGAAGTGGAGCTCAGTTGCACCGACCGCCAGGTCGACCTGCTGCGCGAAGGGTTTGACTGCGTGATGCGCATCGGTGCCTTGCATGACCTGGATGTGGTGGCGCGGCCAGTCGGGCAACTGAGCATGCGCAACTGTGCCAGCCTCGTTTACGTGGCCCGCCATGGTGTGCCGGCGACGCTACAGGACCTGGTCGGGCACCAGTTGGTGCATTACGTGCGCACCCTGGGCGCGCGAAGTGCGGGTTTCGAATACGTGCAAGATGGTGAGGTGCATTACCAGGCGATGGCCGGCGTGGTCACGGTCAACAACGCCGAGGCCTACTCGGCGGCGTGCCTGGCCGGGCTGGGGTTGATCCAGGTGCCGGCGGTGGGCGTGGCCGAGCATTTACAGCGTGGCGAAATGGTTTCACTGCTTGAAGGCTGGCAAGCACCCGCCATGCCGGTGTCACTGCTGTACGCCCGGCAACGGCATGTGCCGCGGCGGGTCCAGGCGTTCATGCAGTGGCTGACGGTATTGCTGGCTTCGCAGGTTGACCCAACCCCGGATGCAGGCTGAACAGGGGGCTACGAAAAGACTTGGCGAACGGCCCGCCAGTTGCGTTAGGCTGTTGCTTGCGAGTTGCCCGGTAGAGGTGACCCATCCCCGCCAGGCGTGCGTATCTTCCGATTTCATTGCGAGGTTACGTCATGGCCATCACGTCCCAGGACATCTGCAACGCTGCCGACCAGCTCAAGGGCTTTGTCGGTTTTCATGGTAAGCGCGGTGTCCATATCGTGCGTTTTTCCGAAGACTCGTTCGGCATGGATGTGGCCGACGACAGCATTACCCCATGCAACGAGTTTGTCTGGCGGCCCGAGCAAGGGCAGCGCATGGCGCTGTGCCGTGAACGGCTGGCGCTGTTGCTGGAACAGCATGTGGATGACCGCTTGAATATCGGTGAGCCGCTGCGCGCTTACCTGCGCCGCCTGGATCTGCCTGAGATCGTGGCTGAACGCAGCATGCAGCAATAAACCCGGCCCTTGTAGGAGCAGCCTTGTGCTGCGAAGAGGCCGGTACAAGCTGCACAGCTGATGGTTGCTTCACCGGCCTCTTCGCAGCACAAGGCTGCTCCTACAAGGGTTGTGCAGTGCTTTGGGGTTTTTGGCGCAATAACGCCTCCAGCCCCGCACTGTCCAGCGGCCGGCTCATGTAATAACCCTGTACCTCGTGGCATCGGTCGTTTTCCAATGCCTTGAGTTGCTGTTCGCTCTCTACTCCCTCGGCCGTCACCGTCAACCCCATCGCTTCACCCAGGTTGATGATGGCTTGTACCACGGCACGGTCGCTGCCGCCGTTGCTGTTCAGGCCACTGATAAAGCGCTTGTCGATCTTGATGCTGTCGAACGGGTAGGTACGCAGGTAACCCAGCGATGAGTAGCCGGTGCCGAAGTCGTCCATGTTCAGGCGTACGCCCAACTCCTTGAGCGAGAGCATGGTGCCCAGTGCGCCCTCGATGTCGTTGAGCATCACGTTCTCGGTAATTTCCAGCTCCAGGCGCTGGGCCGGGAAGGCGGTGTCCAGCAGGATCTCGCGCACGTCGGCGACCACGTCGCTGCGCAGGAACTGCGCAGGCGACAGGTTTACCGACACCAGAACGTCGGCGGGCCAGTCATGGGCCGTGCGGCAAGCTTCACGCAGCACCCAGCGGCCCAGTGCGACGATGATGTCGCTCTGTTCGGCCAGCGGGATGAAGGTGTCCGGGCCCAACAACCCTTCTTGCGGGTGCTGCCAGCGCAGCAACGCTTCGACTGCGACGATGCGTCGGTCGCTGACGCGGTAGCGTGGCTGGTAGTGCAGTTCGAATTCCTGGTTGCGCAGGGCCCGGCGCAGGTCGTTTTCCAGCTGGCGACGGTACTGGATCTGCTGGTTCATTTCAGCGGCGAAGTAGCGCCAGGTATTCTTGCCATCGGCTTTGGCCTGGTACAGGGCGATGTCGGCGCAGCGGATCAGTTCGCCGGCATCAAAACCTTGGGTACGGGTTTGTGCCACGCCGATGCTGGCGCCGACATGCAACGGTTGGCTATCGAATGTGATGGGTTGCTGCAGCAGGCTGATCAGGCGTGCGCAGAAGCGGTCGACTTCACTGCGGTTGTCCATGCCGCTGAGCACCAGAATGAACTCGTCGCCGCCCAGGCGCGCAACCAGGTCGCCATCACGGGTGGTGTCGCGCAGGCGCGTTGCCACTTCCTGGAGCACGGCATCGCCGGCGGCATGGCCAAGGGAATCGTTGATCGGCTTGAAGTTGTCCAGGTCCAGCAGCAGTAGGGTCAATGGTGGCGAATCATTGCCGCGCAGCAGTGCCTGCTCCAGGTGCCTGGCAAGCTTGTTGCGGTTGGCCAGCCCGGTCAGAGGGTCGTGCAGTGACAGGTGCTGGATGCGCGCATGGGCATCGACTTCGTCGGTGATGTCGCTGGCGGTGCCACGAAAACCGATGGGCTTGCCGTCATACCAGATGGCGCGGGCCGAAATCCTGCAGTAGCGGTTCTGGCCATTCTGGTCGCGGTAAGTGCAGCGCAGGGTGGCCAGCTGTTGCGGGTCGGCGCTGGTCAGGGCATCCAGCCAGGGTGAGAGTGGTGTGGTATCGCAGGCCAGCAACTGGTTGAGTGGCTGGCCGAGCCAGTCGTCCACCGGGTCACCGGTGACGTTGGCGAAGCGCTGCGACAGGTAGCTGAGGCGTTGGTGCCGGTCGGTTTCCCAGATCCAGTCGGACGCCGATTCGGCCACGGCACGAAAACGCTGCTCGCTGGCTTCCAGGGCCTGATTACTTTGTTGCAGGTGAGTGAGTGTAAGGCCGATTGCCCGCGAACTGCGCAGGGTGAGGCGGAACAGGTACAGCATGATCAGGCCGAGAATCAGCAGCGCGCTGAGCAGTGGCGGTAATACGGCCCACAGCAGTTGGCGCCCGGGCAGAGGGCTGTTCCAGGCCAGGTGGTAGCCGGTGTCGCCCAGCTCGATGCGCAGGTGACCGTGTTCGCCCACGGTGTTCTTGTCCACATGCATGCCGGTCAGGCCGGCACCGGTAGCCAGCCGCTCCAGCTTGTCTTCGGTGAGCTGGTCGACAAACAGCATCACCGGTGCTTGTCGCACCTCATTGTCGGTGACATCGCGGTCCGGGCGTACGGCGGCGGCACTGAGCACGGCGGGCCAGCCGTTGAACAGCACGAAGTGGGTGATTTGTTCACGGGGGATCGCGGCTGCACGGGCCTGGTCGATGATCGGCTGCAGCGGGGCATCTATATAGGTGTTGGCGCCCGCCTGGCTGGGCTGGCCTTTGAACAGCGCGTAGGTGGTGCGCGTGTCATCCACCACGAATACCCCTTCATAGCCGCTGGCGCTGTACAGGGATTCGCCTACGTTCTTTTCGTCGTAGGCCCATTTCCAGTCAGCCTGGCCTGCCAGGTGCTCAAAGGCTGCATCCCACACCGCGTAGCTGGACAGGAACTGACGTGAGGCAAGCAGCCGTTGCTCCAGCGCCTGGTTGGCCTGGAAGGCACTGCGCTGGCGCTCCTGTTGATCAAGGGTGGCGGCGATATTGAACAGCGCACTGAGGGTGACCAGGCAGGCCAGCCCGAAAACAGCGCTGAAGCCAGCAATGAGGCGGCGCACCTGGAAGCGCGGTGTGGGGCTGGTGGAGGGAAGGTTGGCGGTCCTGGCCATGCGCGAGCGGCTCCTTCAAGCAGCCTCCCGCCAGGCAGTCAGGAAGGAGGTTTACTCAGGATAGGCCAGCTTGAGCGTTGAGGCTTCACTGCGGGCAAAATTGACCCGGTCGCGGCCAGCGTGCTTGGCGGTGTAAAGCGCTTTGTCGGCCTGATCGAGCCAGTGCTCGGGCGATTCCAGCCCAACCTCGAAGGGGGACAGGCCAATGCTCAGGCTGATGCGCAGGTGCGGCAGCTGTGGGTTGCGGTAATTGGCCACCCGTTCGCGCAGACGCTCCATGGCGTGGCAGGCCTGGGCTTCACGGGTGTCCGGCAGGATCACACAGAACTCATCACCGCCGTAACGCCCGGCGTGGTCGCCTTCGCGCAGGTTGCGCCGCAGTTCAGCGCTGAGCTGGCGTAGTACGCAGTCACCGACCACGTGGCCGAAGGTGTCGTTGATGGTCTTGAAATGGTCGATGTCGATCAGGGCAATGACCGCGTGCCCCTGCTGCTGTTTGCAGGCCTGGAACTTGAGCAGCAGCAGGTCTTTCCAGGCACCATGGTTGAGCAGGCCGGTCAGGCTGTCGGTAAGGCTAAGGGCGCTGAGCCGGCGTTTGTGCTCGGCCAGCTTGATTGCCAGCTGGAAGCACACCCAACCCAACGCCAGTGGGTACAGCGTCAGCATCGGCAGGCAGGCATAAACCTGCAGGGGCGTGGCGTTCAACTGCAGGCCGGGGCCCAGCAACAGGATGGCGATGAGCATGCCGGCCAGCTGGGCCAGCATCCCGCGAAAGACCATGCGCTTGCCGCCAGCGGCTACGTTGTTCATGGTCATCATCGACAGTACGGTCACGCTGGGCAGCGGGTTGAAGTGCATGGCGGCGGTCCAGAACCCGCCCATCAGGGAGTCCAGCAACAGGTTGCGCTGCTCCGCCTGATAGGGCATTGCCGAGCGGGCAGCCCACAGGTAGGCCACGTGCGGCCACAGCAGCCCGTTGAACAGCACCAGCAGCCATGCCCAGGTGGGGGGCGACAGCGGCGCGATGGCCGCCATGACACTGAACAGGCCGATACCCAGGCCGATGACGCGCGGCAAGTAGATGCGTTTGACGAATGAAAGCCCTTTGCCGCTGCGGTTGTCCATCATGTTCATCGTTCTTCTGCCGGGGTACCGTTTATCGCATAACTTGCATGAATATTGTTGAACACTGTTTCATCGGCGAAAAATGACCTTGCAAGCCAATTCACGGTTGATCTGATCACTGTGGGGTAAGATGAAGGCTTTCCTGTTGCTCGGAGTGTTGCTGATGGCCCCTTTGGCGAATGCTGCCGGCGAGCCGGCACCACAGCAGGGTGGACGATTCCACAACCAGGCATCGCTGCCGCAGGATGGCGTGCTGAAAAAACTGCGCATCGGGCTCAAGTACCTGTTTCTGCGCAAACCGCCGTACACCCGGCCGTCCATGCCGATCAGCCTCCAGCCCATGACCCGTGAGCAGGTTCTCGACGCCCCTGACCACAGCTTGTGGCGCCTGGGCCATTCAACAGTATTGCTCAAGCTGCGCGGGCGCTTCTTCATTACCGACCCGGTATTCGCCGAACGCGCCTCCCCCGTGCAGTGGGCTGGCCCATTGCGCTTCCATGCGCCGCCACTGGCCCTGGACCAACTACCGCCGCTGGCTGCAGTGGTGCTGTCGCACGATCATTTCGACCACCTCGACGAGCAGGCGATTCGGCAGCTGGCACCGCGCACCGGAGTATTCCTGGCGCCATTGGGCGTGGGCGACCGGCTGATGAGCTGGGGCGTTGCACCTGCCAAGGTGCGGCAGCTGGACTGGTGGCAGGAAAGCACCGTGGAGGGCGTGCGCTTCGTTGCCACCCCGGCGCAGCACTTTTCCGGGCGCGGCTTGCTGGACAGCAATCGGACATTGTGGGCGTCCTGGGTGATTGTCGATGAAGATGTGCGGGTATTCTTCAGCGGCGATACCGGCTACTTCGGTGGCTTCAAGCAGATAGGCGAACGCTTCGGGCCGTTCGACCTGACCTTGATCGAAACCGGTGCCTACAACGTGGCCTGGCCCAGCGTACACATGCAGCCGGAGCAAAGCCTGCAGGCCCACCTGGATTTGCGCGGGCGCTGGATGCTGCCGATTCACAACGGCACCTTCGACTTGTCTACCCACGGCTGGCAGGAACCCTTCGAACGCATACTGGCGCTGGCCAACCAGGCTCAGGTGCGCTTGAGCACGCCGCAGATGGGCGAGCGGATCAGCCTTGACTCACCGCACGCTGGGCAGAACTGGTGGCAGCCGAAGCCTGTGCGTCAGCGGGGCCAGGCGAATGAACGCACGGTAGCGACACGCTGAACCTCATTCAGTGCCTTCCTTGCTGCGCGGGGGGCGGGCTTTTTGGTCTTTCAAGAGCTGCGAGGGCGGCTTGCCGCTGTCACTGCGTACCTGCGCATGGCTGATCAGGGCAAAGATGAAGCTGCCACCAATGATGTTGCCGGCCAGGGTCGGCATGGCGAATTCCAGCCAGAAGGTGCTCCAGGTTTGTTCCCCTGCCCACACCAGATACGACACTTCGACCGAGCCCACTACTATATGAGTGAAGTCGCCAAGTGCCATCAGGTAGGTGATCATCAGGATGATCCAGATCTTGGCGTACTCCATGGATGGGATCATCCAGACCATGGTGGCGATCATCCAGCCCGAAACGATGCCCTTGGCGAACATCTGGCTCACGTCGTTTTTCATGACCTTGCGGCCAACCTCCAGGAAGGCCACGTCCGTCTTGCTGTCGAAGATCGGCAGCTCCAGCATGACCCAGGCTACCAGCAGGGTACCGGCCAGGTTGCCGAGCAGCACCACGCCCCACAGGCGTAGCAGGCGACCGAAATTGGCCAGGGTAGGGGAGGTCATGATGGGCAGCACAGCGGTGAGGGTGTTTTCGGTAAACAGCTGCTGGCGTGCAAGGATCACCGCGAGGAAGCCGGCGCTGTAGCCGATGCTGGCGATCACCTGGGCGCCGTCACCTTCTGGCAGGCGGGCGTAGAACAGCCCCATGGCCATCAGCGACAACCCCATGGACAAGCCTGCCGCCAGTGCCGACCACCACAGCGCGGCAAGCGTACGTTCAAGCTCCTGGTCGCCCTGGTAGCGAATGATCTCGTGCAGCACTGCTGCCCGTGGCGGCTGGTTGTGGCTGACCTCCTGCTCTTCATCTGCGGACAAGCCCGGGGTTTTCTCGCTTTGCGCATCGCTCATGGCCGCTACGCTCCGTGGGGGTGTTTCTTTACAGATTCCCGGCGCTTTCATTAGTTGCCAGGTAGCCGCCGAACGCGTCGAGAAAGTTTTTTCAGAACAAGGTGTTGACTCTGATTTCAAAGCGCGTATTATTCGCCTCCTCGCAGCGATGAACGCTTCGGGGCAAGCGGTAAGTGTTTGAAGTTGTTAGCTTTCGAAAGAAAGCGGTGGTAAAAAACTTCAAAATAAACGCTTGACAGCAAATGAGGAAAGCGTAGAATGCGCGCCTCGGTTGAGATGAAAAGCTCTTAACCAAACGCTCTTTAACAAATCGAATCAAGCAATTCGTGTGGGTGCTTGTGAGTACGGACTGATAGTCAAAAAGATTATCAGC
>NZ_JBNNVS010000074.1:0-15341 GCF_050280665.1 Pseudomonas sp. NPDC089547
TCCGATCTGATGAAGGTCAGGGCTTCTTCCTGGGCATCGATGCTGTCGATCAGCACTTCGCCGATGTCCTGGCGCAGGTAGTCGCGGATGGCGCGGATGATGACGTTGCTTTCCTGGTAGATCAGGAACGGCGCAGCGCGGTCCAGGGACGCTTCCTTGATGGCGGTCCACAGTTGCAGCAGGTAGTCGAGGTCCCACTGCATTTCTTCGCTGCTGCGGCCAAGGCCGGCAGTGCGCACGATCAGGCCCATGTCGCCAGGAACGGTCAGGCCGTTCAGGGCTTCGCGCAGCTCGTTGCGCTCTTCGCCTTCGATGCGACGGGAAATGCCACCGGCACGCGGGTTGTTGGGCATCAGCACCAGGTAGCGGCCGGCCAGGCTGATGAAGGTGGTGAGGGCGGCGCCTTTGTTGCCGCGCTCTTCCTTCTCGACCTGGACAATGACTTCCTGGCCTTCGCTGAGCACTTCCTTGATGTTGACGCGGCCTTCAGGGGCCTTCTTGAAGTACTCGCGGGAGATTTCTTTCAGCGGCAGGAAGCCGTGACGTTCGGAGCCGAAATCGACGAAAGCGGCTTCGAGGCTGGGTTCGATGCGGGTGATCTTGCCTTTGTAGATGTTGGCCTTTTTCTGCTCACGCGCGCCGGACTCGATGTCCAGGTCGTAGAGGCGTTGGCCGTCCACCAGTGCTACACGCAACTCTTCGGGTTGAGTCGCGTTAATCAGCATTCTTTTCATGTTGTACCGTCGGTTTCCGGGCTGCCGGAAACGGCGTTCGGCACACACGACGTCTCATGGTCGGTGCCAAGGTGCGCAAAGGGTGGCCGGGCCACCCCCGTGTCGAGCAACGTTCGGCACCAGCCGGTTGCCCAGCCTGCCGTTGTCGCGACGACGCGTCCTGTTTGCTGCGGTGCCAACAAGCCCCGGTGGCTTCGAATTGGAATCCGAATCAACCAAGCGGGCCTGGTGCACTCAGTCAGGAGGAGGAATCAACCGTCAGCCGTGGACGCCCGGGGGCATCTGTTCAGGACCTTATCCGCTCGCCGGCCATTGTACTGGGCCGGTGGCCGGACGCGGTGCTACACGGTCCGAGGGCTGTGCATCTCCACCCTGCACGTATCCCTGATAATTCGGGTGCTGCCGCGCGCTGAATCCGCAACGGGTTGCATTTTTCGCCAGTGCAGATACTGCACTGGCGCCATTCATGTCCAAGGCAGGTATTTCCGAAGCATTCGCCGTGCGTTGCGTGGAAGCGACGGGGCGGGCAGAGGTACGGCGAAAAGAATCGGGTAAGCAGGTGAAACACCGCACTTGTCGTTTTTTTTCGGTCTTCTCTACACAGCGCTGGTGGCGATTCCAGGCAATTCGGTAAACTGGCGAAAACCCCGTAGGACGGCCTCGCGTCCTGGAGAATTGCGTTGGTCAGGGCCGGCTAGGAGCCTGGTGCCGCTGGCCTGCCGCTTTTGGCGGCGTTCGCGACTATAGCAGCAATGATTAAGTGCTTCAATTCCATAAAAAATTGTTATGATCCCGCCATGACGACCAATACCCCTCCGACTTCCGGCGTTCAGCTGATCGAAGTCGCGCCGGAACTTGCCGGCCAACGCATCGACAATTTCCTTATCACGGCCCTCAAGGGCGTGCCCAAGACCTTGGTCTACCGCATCCTGCGCAAGGGTGAAGTGCGGGTCAACAAGGGGCGTGTCAAGCCTGAGTACAAGATCCAGGCGGGCGACATCGTGCGGGTGCCGCCCGTCCGCCTGCCAGAGCGTGACGAGCCGGCGCCGGTTGCCCAGGGCCTGCTGCAGCGCCTTGAGGCCGCCATTGTCTACGAAGACAAGGCGCTGATCGTGATGAACAAGCCCGCCGGCATCGCCGTGCATGGCGGCAGCGGCCTGAGCTTTGGTGTGATCGAGGCGCTGCGCCAGCTGCGTCCGGACGCCAAGGAACTGGAGCTGGTGCACCGTCTGGACCGTGACACTTCCGGGCTTTTGATGATCGCCAAGAAGCGCAGCATGCTGCGCCACTTGCATGCCGCCTTGCGCGGCGATGGTGTCGACAAGCGCTACATGGCGCTGGTGCGCGGCCATTGGCCAACTTCGAAAAAACAGGTAAATGCCCCGTTGCTCAAGAGCAACCTGCGCTCCGGTGAGCGCATGGTCGAAGTGAACGAAGAGGGTAAGGAGGCGCTGACCCTGTTCCGCGTACTGCGCCGCTTTGGCGAGTTCGCCACCATTGTCGAGGCGCGCCCGATCACCGGCCGTACCCACCAGATCCGCGTGCACACCCTGCATGCCGGGCACATGATTGCCGGCGACAGCAAGTACGGCGATGAAGACTTCAGCCGCGAGATTCGCGAGCTGGGCGGCAAGCGCCTGTTCCTGCATGCCTACGCGCTGACCGTGCCGCTGCCGGACGGTGGTGAGCTGAAGCTCGAAGCGCCTGTGGATGAGGTATGGGCAAAAACCGTTGAGCGTTTGAGTGCATCCTGACCTATGAAAAAAGGCTATGAGCTACTGATCTTCGACTGGGACGGCACGCTGGCCGATTCAATCGGGCGCATCGTCGAAGCCATGAATGCCGCCGCCGAGCGTGCCGGCGAGGCGCAAAGCAGCGATGAGGCGGTAAAGGGCATCATCGGCCTTGCCCTGGGCGAGGCGATCCACACCCTGTACCCGCACCTGGCGCCTGCGCAGGTTGAACGCTTCCGTCAGCACTATGCCGATATCTACATGGCGCTGGATCAGCAGCCTTCGCCGCTGTTCGAGGGGGTGGTCGAGTCGCTGGATGCGTTCCGCGTCGAGGGTTACCGCCTGGCGGTGGCCACCGGCAAGGCGCGTCGCGGCCTGGATCGGGTGCTCAAGGCCAATGGTTGGGAGCGGTTCTTTGACATCACCCGTGCTGCCGACGAGACGCGTGGCAAGCCGCACCCCTTGATGCTTGAAGAAATCCTCGGCCACTGCGGCGTCGAACCCGGGCGTGCGCTGATGGTCGGAGATTCGGCGTTCGACCTGCAAATGGCCAGCAATGCCGGCATGCATTCGGTGGCGGTGGGCTATGGTGCCATGTCGTTGCAGGCGCTGGCCGAGTTCGGCCCGCAGGTGTGTATCGATCATTTTTCCCAGCTGCGCGAGTGGCTGGGTGGTTCCGCAATTCCCTTTCCAAGGTAGGTGAGCATGGCAGACGAATGGAAGGCCCCTGAGGCTGAGCCTGAGGAGCGCGAAGAGCGCAAAAGCTGGAAGCTGCTGGAAAAGACCTTGCTGGCCAGTGTGCAGGAGCAGCGCCGGTCGCGGCGCTGGGGAATCTTCTTCAAGATCCTGACCTTCGTTTACCTGTTCGGCATTCTGGCCTTGTTCTCGCCGCTGATGGATATGGACAAAGCTGCCTCGCGCAGCGCCAGCCATACCGCGCTGGTCGAGGTGCGCGGGGTGATTGCCGATCAGGAGGCCGCCAGTGCCGACAATATCGTCAAGAGCCTGCGCGAAGCGTTCAAGGACGGCAAGACCAAAGCTGTGGTGATGCGCATCAACAGCCCGGGTGGCAGCCCGGTGCAGGCAGGGTACGTGTATGACGAAATCCGCCGCCTGCGTGCCGAATACCCGGCTATCAAGCTGTACGCGGTAATTTCGGACCTTGGCGCTTCCGGTGCCTATTATATTGCCAGCGCGGCGGACGAAATCTATGCCGATAAAGCCAGCCTGGTGGGCTCGATTGGTGTGACCGCGGCCGGTTATGGCTTTGTCGGCACCATGGAGAAGCTGGGTGTGGAACGGCGCGCCTACACCTCGGGTGAGCACAAGGCCTTCCTTGACCCGTTCTCGCCGGAAAAGCCTGATGAAACCCGGTTCTGGCAGGGCGTGCTGGATACCACGCACAACCAGTTCATCGCCATGGTCAAGCAGGGGCGTGGCGAGCGGTTGAAGGACAAGGAGCATCCGGAGCTGTTCAGTGGCCTGATCTGGTCGGGTGAGCAGGCCAAGGATCTGGGTTTGGTGGATGGGCTGGGCAGTGCCAGCTACGTGGCGCGTGAGATCGTTGGCGAGAAGGAACTGGTGGACTTCACCGTGCAGGAATCGCCATTTGACCGCTTCTCCAAGCGTGTGGGTGCCAGTGTTGCTGAGCACCTGGCGATGTGGATGGGGTTCCAGGGTCCGCAGCTGCGCTGACTCGGTTTTCTCGGGGGCGCTGTGCGCCCCTTCGCGGGCATGCCCGCTCCCACAGGTTTTTGCATGCTTCAGACTGTGCGCTATCTCTGTGGGAGCGGGCGAGCCCGCGAAGGGCTGCAAGGCAGCCCCAAAGCCTCAGGGAACCACCACACCCTCCTTGGTCAGCATATCCACCAGTCGAATCAGTGGCAGCCCGATCAGGCTGGTCGCATCGCAGCCATGGGTGCTCTGGAACAAACTCACCCCCAGCCCCTCTGCCTTGAAGCTCCCCGCGCAATCCAGCGGCTGTTCCGCCGCCACATAGCGCTCCACTCGCTCGCGGCTCAATTCGCGCATCGTGACGGTAAACGGCACGCAATCCACCTGGCATTGCCCGGTGGCGCTGTTCAATAGCGCCAGGCCGGTCAGAAAGCTCACCTGCTGCCCGCTGCACTCCAGCAGCTGCTCGCAAGCCCGCTCGAAGGTATGCGGCTTGCCCAGCACCTGTTCACCCAGCACGGCTACCTGGTCCGAGCCGATGATCAGGTGCCCGGGATGGCTGCCCGCCAGTGCTTCGGCCTTTTGCCTGGCCAGCCGCCGCACCAGCTCTACGGCCGGCTCGTCAGCCAGGCGCTGCTCGTCTATGTCGGGGCTTGCCCAGGTGAAGGGCAGGCGCAGGCGTGCGAGCAGTTCGCGGCGATAGGCAGAGCTGGAAGCCAGTAACAGAGGAAGCATGGTAGACTCCTGAATCAGTTGAATAAATTCTATCACGCACGATGCCGCCTAATTTCCTTTGACAGGGGCGGGGGGCATCCCTAGAATGCTGCGCCTATGTTGAATGACCCGATTCCACCTCACGTTGACCCGCGCAAATTGGCCGATCGTGGCGTAACCCTTAACGGTTCGCTGCAACTCGCTGATTTGGAAAGACTCTGCGACCCGCTTTCCGACAATGTCGGTACGGTGCAGGCGAAGTTCGATTTTGAACGAGATGAACAGCACGTGGTGGTTATCCACACCGAGCTGAGCGTCGAGGTCAAGATGGTTTGCCAGCGTTGTCTTGAGCTGGTCACCCTACCGATCCAGAGCGAATGTACATACGCTGTGGTGAAGGAGGGTGCGAATACCCAGTCGTTGCCGAAAGGCTATGACGTGCTGGAACTGGGCGAAGATCCTTTGGATCTGCAGGCACTGGTTGAGGAGGAGCTTCTGCTCGCCTTGCCAATCGTGCCTGCTCATCATCCGGAAGAATGCCAGCAGCCGGCGGGCGCAGACGAGCCCGAATCGAGCAAGGACGAGGTATCGCGGTCCAACCCGTTCAGTGTTTTGGCGCAGTTAAAGCGTGACCCAAACGTTTAGGAGTTAATCAATTATGGCTGTTCAGCAGAACAAAAAATCCCGCTCTGCCCGTGACATGCGCCGTTCGCACGACGCCCTGTCGGAAAACGCGCTGTCGGTAGAGAAAACTACCGGTGAAGTTCACCTGCGCCACCACGTTTCGCCAGAAGGCGTATACCGTGGTCGCAAAGTGGTCGACAAGGGCGCTGACGAGTAATCCTTGTCCGCTCAGATCATCGCGATCGACGCAATGGGCGGGGACTTCGGTCCCCGCAGCATTGTCCAGGCTAGCATTGCCTGCCTTTCTGCTACTCCCTCGCTGCACCTGACCCTCGTCGGTCAACCTTCCCTCCTTGAAGAGCTTCTCGGCAGCCTTGCTGCTGCGGATCGCGCGCGCCTGCAGATTGTCGCCGCCAGTGAGGTGATCGGTATGGACGAGCGGCCATCCCAGGCGCTGCGTGGCAAGCCCGACTCGTCGATGCGCGTCGCCCTCGAACTGGTGCGTGATGGCAAGGCCCAGGCCTGCGTCAGTGCCGGCAATACCGGGGCGCTGATGGCGCTGTCACGCTTCGTGCTCAAGACCTTGCCGGGTATTGACCGGCCAGCCATGGTGGCGGCGATCCCGACCCAGGCAGGCTACTGCCAGTTGCTCGACCTGGGCGCCAATGTTGATTGCAGTGCCGAAAACCTCTATCAGTTCGCGGTGATGGGCTCGGTGGCCGCTCAGGCCCTGGGTGTGCATCGGCCGCGCGTGGCGTTGCTGAACATCGGTACCGAGGACATCAAGGGTAACCAGCAGGTCAAGCTGGCCGCCAGCTTGTTGCAGAACGCCCGAGGGCTCAATTACATCGGCTTTGTCGAAGGTGATGGCCTATACCGTGGCGAAGCTGATGTGGTGGTGTGCGACGGGTTTGTCGGCAATATCCTGCTCAAATCCAGCGAAGGGCTGGCTACGATGATTGCTGCGAGAATCGAGCGGTTGTTCAAGGGCGGTATTTTGTCGCGGGCGGCCGGGGCGATGGCCATGCCGCTGCTCAAGCGGCTGCAGGCCGACCTGGCGCCAGCGCGACACAATGGGGCGAGTTTCCTTGGCCTGCAGGGTATTGTCATCAAAAGCCATGGTTCAGCCGGTGTGGACGGGTTCCAGAGTGCGATCCAGCGGGCCTTGATCGAGATTCAGGAAAACCTGCCACAGCGCCTGCATGGCCGCCTCGAAGATTTGTTGCCTTAGGCATTTCGCCGATGAAGTGCTTAAATGTGACCGCTTGGTCTGCGTATACATCCAAGTTTTCAGATTCCGCGCCCGGCCCAAGGCCAGGCGCACCCTATCCGACGACAAGATCATAAGGGCTTGTTCAATGTCTGCATCCCTCGCATTCGTCTTCCCCGGTCAAGGTTCCCAGTCGCTGGGCATGCTCAAGGAACTGGGCGCCGAAAAGCCGGTGATCGTTGAGACCTTCAAGGAAGCCTCCGACGCTCTGGGTTACGACCTGTGGAAGCTGGTCCAGGAAGGCCCGGAAGAACAACTCAATCAAACCGACAAGACTCAGCCTGCGATCCTCACCGCTTCCATCGCGCTGTGGCGCCTGTGGCTGGAGGAGGGCGGCGCCAAGCCGGCTTTCGTTTCCGGTCACAGCCTGGGCGAATACAGCGCCCTGGTTGCCGCTGGCAGCCTGTCGCTGAAAGATGCCGTGCGCTTGGTCGAGCGTCGTGGTCAGCTGATGCAGGAAGCTGTCCCGGCCGGCCATGGCGCAATGGCCGCGATCCTCGGCCTGGATGACGCCGTGGTGGTCGAAATCTGTGCCAAGGCGGCCGAAGATGAAGTGGTCAGCGCGGTGAACTTCAACTCGCCGGGCCAGGTTGTGATTGCTGGTAACAAGGCTGCGGTGGATCGTGCCATGGAACTGTGCAAAGAGGCTGGTGCCAAGCGCGCCCTGCCACTGGCGGTCAGCGTACCGTCGCACTGTGCCCTGATGAAACCGGCTGCCGAGCGTTTCGCCGATGATGTCAACGCCATCGAATGGAAGGCGCCGCAAATTCCGGTGGTGCAGAACGTCACCGCAGCGGTTGCCGCTGACCTCGATGCCCTCAAGCACGACCTGCTGGCACAGCTGTACCAGCCAGTGCGCTGGGTCGAATGCGTGCAAACCTTGGCTGCCAACGGTGCGGTCAACCTGGTCGAGTGCGGCCCGGGCAAGGTCCTGGCTGGCCTGAACAAGCGTTGCGCCGACGGCGTGACCACCTACAACCTCAATACCCCTGACGCCGTTGCCGCCACCCGTGCGGCACTGGCCTGATTTGGAGAAGCTTGCATGAGCCTGCAAGGTAAAGTTGCACTGGTCACCGGCGCCAGCCGTGGCATTGGCCAGGCCATCGCCCTCGAACTGGGCCGCCAGGGCGCGACCGTGATCGGTACCGCCACTTCGGCGTCCGGCGCCGAGCGCATTGCTGCCACCCTGAAGGAACACGGCATCACTGGCACCGGCATGGAGCTGAACGTGACCAGCGCCGAATCGGTTGAAGCAGTACTGGGCGCCATCGGCGAGCAGTTCGGCGCGCCGGCCATCCTGGTCAACAACGCCGGTATCACCCGCGACAACCTCATGCTGCGCATGAAGGACGACGAGTGGTTCGACGTGATCGACACCAACCTGAACAGCCTCTACCGTCTGTCCAAGGGCGTACTGCGTGGCATGACCAAGGCGCGTTGGGGTCGTATCATCAGCATCGGCTCGGTCGTGGGTGCCATGGGTAACGCCGGCCAGGCCAACTATGCTGCCGCCAAGGCTGGCCTGGAAGGCTTCAGCCGCGCCCTGGCGCGTGAAGTGGGCTCGCGTGGCATCACCGTCAACTCGGTGACCCCAGGTTTCATCGACACCGACATGACCCGCGAACTGCCAGAAGCGCAGCGCGAAGCCCTGCAAACCCAGATTCCGCTGGGCCGCCTGGGCCAGGCCGACGAAATCGCCAAGGTGGTTTCGTTCCTGGCATCCGACGGTGCAGCCTACGTCACCGGCGCTACCGTGCCGGTCAACGGCGGGATGTACATGTAACACTGCAACTCAATGTGACGGATTTCGTAAAAAAAGAGTCATACTGCGAGCCTAAAATCCGTTATAAAGCTGCAACCAGATTCCAGGCAGCGGGTGGGGTGGCTAGTGTGAAGGTGCGTTTCGCTTGAAATGCGAACGTCTTTCTATAAAATTAGCCACCGGCCAGCTGCCTGACATATGTCCATTAGGAGTGAAAACTAGGTATGAGCACCATCGAAGAACGCGTCAAGAAAATCGTCGCCGAGCAACTGGGCGTGAAGGAAGATGAAGTGACCAACGAGAAGTCCTTCGTCGATGACCTGGGTGCCGATTCGCTTGACACCGTTGAGCTGGTGATGGCTCTGGAAGAGGAATTCGAGACCGAAATCCCTGACGAAGAAGCCGAGAAAATCACTACCGTTCAAGCTGCTATCGACTACGTCAACAGCCACAAGGCCTAAGACGCTGTAGTCGTCGCTTCTTGACGAGAAAAACCGCACTGCCTTTGCCGGCGTGCGGTTTTTTCTTTGCGAACGCCGTGCTTTTTGGTGGGGCTGCTTCGCCCACCGCGCACCAAGAGCCTGTTGCCATTCCATTCCTGCGCTTGAATGTAATCGCAAGAGACTCTGTTATTAGAAAAGGAGAGTACTGTGTCGCGTAGACGCGTCGTGGTCACCGGTATGGGTATGCTGTCGCCACTGGGTACCGATGTACCGAGCACCTGGCAGGGCATTCTGGCTGGCCGCAGTGGCATTGGTCCGATCGAGCATACGGACCTGTCTGCCTACTCCACCCGTTTTGGCGGCTCGGTGAAAGGCTTCGAGGTCGAGCAATACCTGTCGGCCAAAGAGGCCCGCAAGCTCGACCTGTTCATCCAGTACGGCCTGGCGGCCGGTTTCCAGGCGGTGCGCAATGCCGGCCTTGAGGTTACCGACGCCAACCGTGAGCGCATTGGCGTGGCGATGGGGTCGGGCATCGGTGGCCTGACCAATATCGAAGAAACCAGCCGCACCCTGCACGACTCGGGGCCGCGCCGTATTTCGCCGTTCTTCGTGCCGGGCTCGATCATCAACATGATCTCTGGCTTCCTGTCGATCCACCTGGGTTTGCAAGGGCCGAACTACGCCATTGCTACCGCTTGCACCACGGGTACCCATTGCATCGGCATGGCCGCACGCAATATCGCCTACGGTGAGGCCGACGTGATGATCGCCGGTGGTGCCGAAATGGCTGCCTGCGGCCTGGGTATGGGTGGCTTTGGCGCTTCGCGTGCGCTGTCCACCCGCAATGACGAGCCAAGCCGGGCCAGCCGCCCGTGGGACAAGGGCCGTGATGGCTTCGTGCTGTCTGACGGTGCCGGTGCCCTGGTGCTCGAAGAGCTGGAGCACGCCAAGGCCCGTGGTGCGACCATCTATGCCGAGCTGGTTGGCTTTGGCATGAGCGGTGACGCTTACCACATGACTTCGCCACCCGACACCGGTGAAGGCGCTGCCCGCTGCATGGCCAACGCCCTGCGCGATGCGGGTATTCAGCCGGAAGACGTGAGCTACATCAATGCCCACGGTACCTCGACCCCCGCGGGCGACGTGGCCGAAGTGGCTGCGATCAAGCGCGTGTTCGGTGAGCATGCCTACAAGCTGGCGGTCAGCTCGACCAAGTCGATGACCGGTCACCTGCTGGGCGCTGCCGGCGCGGTGGAAGCGATCTTCAGTGTGCTGGCGATCAACAGCCAGATGGCGCCACCTACCATCAACCTGGACGAGCCGGACGAAGGCTGCGACCTCGACTTCGTGCCGCATCAGGCGCGCAGCATGCCGATCGACGTGGTGTTGTCCAACTCGTTCGGCTTTGGCGGCACCAACGGCTCGCTGGTGTTCCGCCGGTTCGCCGGTTGATGCACAGCTGGGTCGATGGCCAGCCGGGGACTGCACTCAACCTGCAGAACCGCGGCCTGGCCTACGGTGATGGCCTGTTCGAGACCATCGCCGTGCGCGGCGGCCGGCCCAGCTTGCTGGACGGCCACCTGGCACGCCTGGCGCTGGGCTGCCAGCGCTTGGCGATCAGCGCCGACCTGGCGCTGGTGCGCGACGAACTGCTTCGCTATGCCAGCCAGCTTGGTGAGGGCGTCGCCAAACTTATCCTCACCCGTGGCGACAGCCAGCGTGGCTATGCGCCGGTAGCCGGTGCAGCCCCAAGGCGCATCCTGCAGGGCAGTCCGTTACCCAGCTATCCTGTCGAGCATGCCGAGCACGGTGTGCGTTTGTTCCCTTGCCAGACCCGGCTTGGGGAACAACCGCTGCTGGCCGGGCTCAAACACCTCAACCGCCTGGAGCAGGTGCTGGCCCGTGCCGAATGGCAGGACAGCGAACACGCCGAAGGCCTGATGCGTGACGGGCAGGGCAGGGTAATCGAAGGGGTGTACAGCAATCTGTTCCTGGTGCGTGATGGCGTGCTGCTCACTGCCGACCTCAGCCGCTGCGGTGTGGCAGGGGTGATGCGCGCAGCCTTGCTGGAACAGGCCGCGCAGTTGGGCATCCCGGCGCAGGTCTGTGACCTGCCGTTCGAAACGCTGGAGCAGGCAGATGAAGTATTTGTTTGCAATAGCGTTTACGGCATTTGGCCCGTGCGTGGCGTAGCCGCGCTAAACTGGTCGTCTGGCCCGCTCACCCGTAAACTGCAGGCCGTTGCCCGTACGTTACTGGAAACCTGAATTCGTGAGACGTAAATTCCTGCTGCTGCTGGAAATGGGCTTGATCCTTGCCGGCCTGGCGCTTGGCTGGTCGGCCTGGAAGGTCAACTCGGTCCTGGAGCAGCCCTTGCACGTCACGCAGGAGCGCCTGCTCGATGTGCCCAATGGCACCACCCCCAACCGCATGTTCTATCGCATGCAACAGGAAGGGTTGCTCGACGATGCCGTCTGGTTGCGCTTGTACTGGCGCTTCAACATGGCTGGCACCCCCCTGCACACCGGCGAGTACCGCCTTACCCCTGGCATGACGGTCGAGCAGCTGTTCGATGCCTGGCGCCGTGCTGACGTAGTGCAGTACAACCTTACCCTGGTCGAAGGCTGGACCTTCCGCCAGGTGCGCTCGGCCGTGGCCAAGCATGAAAAGATCAAGCACACCCTGGACGGCCTGTCGGATTCCGAAGTGATGGACAAGCTCGGCCATACTGGCGTGTTCCCCGAAGGGCGATTCTTCCCGGACACCTACCGCTTCGTGCGCGGCATGAGCGATGTGGAGTTGCTGCAGCAGGCCTACATGCGCCTGGACGAAGTGCTGGCCAAGGAATGGGCCGAGCGCACCACCGACCTGCCCTATCGCGACCCCTATCAGGCATTGATCATGGCTTCGCTGGTGGAAAAGGAAACCGGTATCCCCCAGGAGCGTGGGCAGATTGCCGGCGTGTTCGTTCGGCGCCTGCGCCTGGGCATGATGCTGCAGACCGACCCCACGGTGATCTATGGCATGGGCGAGCGCTACAACGGCAAGATCACCCGCGCCGATCTGCGCGAGCCAACCCCTTACAACACCTATACCATCACCGGGCTGCCGCCGACCCCGATTGCCATGGTCGGCCGTGAGGCCATTCACGCAGCGCTCAACCCGTCGGATGGCACCAGCCTGTACTTTGTCGCCCGCGGCGACGGCAGCCATGTGTTCTCCGACGACCTCGACGACCACAACTCGGCGGTGCGTGAGTTCCAGCTCAAGCGTCGTGCAGACTATCGCTCCAGCCCCGCACCGCAGCAAGACGCGCAGCCGGACGAACAGCCGCAAGCGCCGCCTGTGGAGGATGAGCCGGCTGCGCAACCAGCACCCGATGAGCCACCTGTGCAGGACGCCCCTGCCGGCGGCGCGCAAGCGGCCGAGCGGCCGGCGCCTGTCGAACAACATTAAGGACTGCCTGTGAGCGGCTTGTTTATTACTTTGGAAGGCCCCGAAGGCGCGGGTAAGAGCACCAATCGCGACTACCTGGCCGCGCGCTTGCGCGAGCAGGGCCTGGACGTTGTGCTGACCCGCGAGCCCGGCGGTACGCCGTTGGCGGAAAAGGTCCGCGAACTGCTGCTGGCGCCCAGCGAAGAAACCATGGCCGCCGACACCGAGCTGTTGCTGGTGTTTGCTGCGCGCGCACAGCACCTGGCGCAGGTGATCCGGCCAGCCCTGGCCCGCGGGGCCGTCGTCTTGTGTGATCGTTTCACAGATGCAACCTATGCCTACCAGGGTGGTGGCCGTGGTCTGTCGGTCGAGCGCATCGCTGCCTTGGAACAATTCGTCCAGGGCGACCTGCGCCCTGGCCTGACCCTGGTGTTCGACCTGCCGGTCGAAGTGGGCCTGGCCCGCGCCGCTGCCCGCGGTCGCCTGGACCGTTTCGAGCAGGAGGGCCAGGCCTTCTTCGAGGCCGTGCGCCAGGCCTACCTGCAACGAGCCCGACGCGAGCCGCAACGGTACAGCCTGCTTGACGCCGCTCAATCCCTGGAGGCCGTACAGCGCGCCATTGACGCACTATTGCCTGGCATCGTGGAGCGTTGCCGTGGCTGAGGCCTACCCCTGGCAGCAGGCACTCTGGCAGCAGCTCGCCGGTCGCAGCGAACACGCCCATGCCTACCTGTTGCACGGGCCGCGTGGCATCGGCAAGCGGGCCTTGGCCGAGCGCCTGATGGCCCGTTTGCTGTGCCAGCAGCCCCAGGGGCTGGACGCGTGCGGTGGGTGCAAGGCCTGCCTGTTGCTCAAGGCCGGCAGCCACCCCGACAACTTCATCCTCGAGCCTGAGGAAGCCGACAAACCGATCAAGGTCGACCAGGTGCGTGAGCTGGTGGCCTTCGTGGTGCAGACGGCCCAGATGGGTGGGCGCAAGGTGGTGTTGATCGAGCCGGTGGAGGCGATGAACGTCAACGCCTCCAATGCACTGCTTAAAAGCCTTGAAGAGCCTTCTGGCGATACCGTTTTGCTGCTGGTCACGCACCAGCCCAGTCGCCTGTTGCCAACCATCAAGAGCCGCTGCCAACAGGTCGCCTGCCCGCAGCCCGGCCTGGCCCAGAGCCAGGCCTGGCTGGCTGGAGCGTTGCCGGACAGTGACCAGGCCGAACGGGACGAGCTGCTCACGCTGGCCGCCGGATCGCCCTTGATGGCAGTCAGCCTGCAGGCACAAGGTGTGCGTGAGCAGCGTGCGCTGGTTACCGAGGGTGTGAAGAAACTGCTCAAGCAGCAGCAGTCACCCAGCCAACTGGCCGATGCCTGGAACGGTGTGCCGCTGTTGTTGCTGTTCGACTGGTTCTGCGATTGGTCGCACCTTATCCTGCGCTACCAGTTGACCCAGGATGAGGAGGGGTTAGGCTTGGCAGATATGCGCAAGGTGCTGCAATACCTGGCGCAGAAGAGTCGTCAGGCCAAGGTACTGGAGGTGCAGGCCTGGATCCTGGATCAGCGCCAGAAGGTGCTGGGCAAGGCCAACCTCAACCGCGCCCTGCTGCTTGAATCGCTGCTGGCTCATTGGCTGCAACTGCCAGGTGTCCGCTGATTTCCAATTTTTCATGTGTGCCGTTATCCCATGCTCGTAGATTCCCATTGCCACCTCGACCGACTTGACCTGAGCGCCCACCAGGGCTCCCTCGATGCTGCCCTGCAGGCAGCGCGTGAACGTGGGGTCGGGCATTTCCTGTGTATCGGTGTCAGTGCCGAAAACGCAGGCTCAGTGAAGGCATTGAGCGAGCAGTACGCCGATGTCGATTGCTCGGTGGGCGTGCACCCGCTGGACCTGGCGCCGGGTGAAACACCTGCGCTGGAATGGCTGCTCCGCGAGCTGGCCCACCCGCATGTGGTGGCAATTGGCGAAACCGGGCTGGATTATCACTACGAGCCGGAAGCGGCTGAGCTGCAGCAGGCTTCGTTCCGTTTGCACCTGGAGGCCTCGCGGCAGACCGGCAAACCAGTGATCGTGCATACCCGGGCAGCACGCGCCGATACCCTGGCGTTGCTGCGCGAGGCCAACTTGCCGCAGGCTGGCGTGTTGCATTGCTTTACCGAAGACTGGGACATGGCCAAGGCGGCGCTGGACCTGGGGTATTACATTTCGTTGTCTGGCATCGTGACCTTCCGCAATGCCGATGCCTTGCGCGAAGTGGCGCGGCAGGTGCCGGTCGACCGGTTGCTGGTGGAGACCGATTCGCCATACCTGGCGCCGATACCGCACAGGGGTAAGCCGAACCTGCCGCAGTATGTGCGGGAGGTGGCGGAGTATGTGGCTTCGCTGCGTGGGGCCAGTTATGAGCAGTTGGCGGAGCAGACCACAGCCAACTTCAAGCGGTTGTTCCCGTTGGCGCGGGTAGCTTGATAGCGTACGAGCCTGAGCGCTCTTGCTCTTGCTTCGGCTTTTGTTTTTAAGTGCGCGATAGCCCAAGCGACGCCGATTGCGACTTCAGGAGGCCGAGCGAAGGGATTGCGGAGGGAGGTGACGGGCATGGATGCCCGTCAAGCGCTGAGGCCCCATGGATGGGGCCTGCAGCGCGTACTCCCGGGAGCAAGCCCGTAGCGAGGGGACCCCGGAGCGCAGCGTAGGGGCCGGATGACGGGAGCCAGACTTTTTTGGTTACTTTTTGGGGCGTTTGCCAAAAAGTGACCCGCCGTAAGGGCGGAAAGGTGACTGTGCGCCACCTGCGCGAATGAATACCTACTCGATGTAAATGCCCACATCCAAGAAGCAAGAAGCAAGAAGCAAGATTCGGCTGTTTTGAACCAGCGAACAGTCCATTTGCGATGGCGACGCTGACTCACCTTTTCGCCCTTACGGCGAGTCACTTTTTGTCAAACGCGACAAAAAGTAACCAAAAA
>NZ_JBNNVS010000075.1:0-15063 GCF_050280665.1 Pseudomonas sp. NPDC089547
TTGAGATGGCAGGGCCGCTTTGCGGCCCTATCGCGACACAAGGCCGCTCCTACAGAGATCGCGTAACCCCTGTAGGAGCGGCCTTGTGTCGCGATGGGGCGCGAAGCGGCCCCGGCTTTACAACGCAATTACTGCGCGGCTGTCTCCTGCACCACACGAATCACCCGCTGCGGAAACGGGATGTCGATTCCTTCAGCCTTCAACCGGTCACGCGCATGCTCATTGAGCATGAACATCACATCCCAGTAGTCGGCAGTCTTGGTCCACAGGCGCAGCGACACGGTGATCGAACTGTCGCCCAGGGTCGAAATCACCGCTTGCGGTGCCGGGTCGGGCAGCACGCGTGGGTCCTGCGCCAGCTCCAGCAGCACGTTACGGGCCTTTTGCAGGTCAGCCTCATAGTCCACGCCCACATCGAACACCACCTTGCGCGTCGGCTGGCGGTTGGTGTTGGTGATGATGCCGTTGGACAGGCTGCCGTTGGGCATGATCACTGTCTTGTTATCACCGGTGCGCAGCACGGTGTGGAAGATCTGGATGCTGTCGACCGTACCCGACACGCCTTGCGCCTCGATCCAGTCACCAATGCGGAACGGGCGGAACATCAGGATCAGCACGCCGCCAGCGAAATTCGCCAGGCTGCCTTGCAGCGCCAGGCCGATGGCCAGGCCTGCGGCACCGATGGCAGCGACGAACGAGGTGGTCTCGATACCGATCATCGACGCCACGCTGACGAACAGCAGCACCTTCAGCACAATGTTCGACAAGGTGCTGATAAACCCTTGCAGGGCCGCGTCGGCGCGCAACCCGGCCAGCTTGCCAAGGCGCGCACTTACCCGGTTGATCAGCCACCAGCCAATGGCCAGTGTCAGCAGCGCCAGCAGCAGGCGGCTGCCGTATTGCATGATCAACGGAATCCACGTCTGGGACTGGCGGACGAGCTGATCGACTTCAGCGTTCAAATCCATATTCATCTCCTGATGCCTGGCGGCATGTACACGGTAAAACCGGCCGCAACCCGCAACGCGGCCATGGAACCGATGGACATCATTTGGCCATCGGGGTTCCGGGCATTACCTGCATCAGTCGCGGAAGTTGTTGAACTGCAGCGGCATGTCGAACTCTTTGGTGCGCAGCAGGGCAATGGCTTCTTGCAGGTCGTCACGCTTCTTGCCGGTTACGCGTACTTGCTCGCCCTGGATAGCGGCCTGCACTTTCAGCTTGCCATCCTTGATGGTGGCGACGATCTTCTTGGCCAGGTCCTTGTCGATGCCTTCGCGGAACTTGGCTTCCTGTTTCTTTTCCTTGCCCGATGGGTACGGGTCTTTGGTTTCCAGGCACTTCACGTCGATCTTGCGCTTGACCAGCGCCAAGCGCAGGATTTCCAGCATCGCTTCGAGCTGGAACTCTTCCTCGGCAGTGAGCATCACTGTCTGGTCCTTTTCCTTGAACTCGAAGGTGCCCTTGCCCTTGAGGTCGTAGCGGCGGTCCAGTTCCTTGATGGCGTTGTCGACCGCGTTCTGCACTTCGTGCTTGTCCAGTTCCGATACCACGTCGAACGAAGGCATGGTTGTTCTCCCAAAATAAAAGCGCGCTCAGGCTGAAGATGGAGCGCGCTGGGTTTGACGGTTAAAATGCGGACTCATTATAACGGGTTGCGAAACGCATATGAGCAGCACCTGGCATATTCTCGGCGCCGGCAGCCTGGGCAGCCTGTGGGCTTGCCGCCTGGCGCGCGCGGGCAAGGCAGTGCGCCTGATCCTGCGGGACGGGCAACGCTTGCAGGCCTACCAGCAAGCCCGCGGCCTGACCCTGATCGAACAGGACCAGCCCCACTACTACGCCATCCCCGCAGAAACCGCGCAGGCACATGGCCCGATCCACCGTCTGCTGGTGGCCTGCAAGGCCTACGATGCCGCCCCGGCCATTGCCGGTGTGGCAACACGGCTGGCCGAGGGTGCCGAAGTGCTGTTGCTGCAGAACGGCCTGGGCAGCCAGGACGAAGTGGCCGACCTGGTGCCCCACGCACGCTGCATTTTTGCCTCCAGCACCGAAGGCGCCTTCCGTGAGGGCGACTGGCAGGTGCGCTTTGCCGGCCACGGCTTCAACTGGCTAGGCGACCCACGCAACCCGGCCACCCCCACCTGGTTCGATGACTTGCACGAAGCCGGCATCCCCGCTGAGTGGACCGTGGACATACTCACCCGCCTGTGGCGCAAGCTGGCGCTCAACTGCGCCATCAACCCGCTGACCGTGCTGCACGACTGCCAGAACGGCGGATTGCTGGGGCACCTGGGTGAAGTGGACGCACTGTGCGCCGAACTGGTCGAGTTGCTGCGCCGCTGTGGCCAGCCGCAAGCTGCGGTTGAACTGGACGAAGAAGTGCAGCGGGTTATCCTCGCCACCGCAGCCAACTACTCTTCCATGTACCAGGACGTGCGCGCCAGCCGGCGCACCGAGGTGCACTACCTGCTCGGCCATGCCTGCCGTGCAGCCGGCCGCCACGGGCTACAGTTGCCCCAGCTGGAACACCTGCACCAGCGCCTGGTCGATAACTTGCGCACACGTGGTTTGCCCTGCGATTGATGCGGCCCTTTAAACCGGATACGGACATTGCCTAGCCCATGACCTTGCGCCAACGCCTGGAAAACCTCCCGGTCGGGCAGAAGCTGCTGGCGGCCCTGCTGGTATTGCTGGTAACCATCCTGCTGGTGGCCAACCTTACCTTCATCAGTGCGGCCTACTGGATAACCCAGGAAAGCATGGCCCCCCAGGCACTGCAGACCATCGGCAGGCTGGTGGCCAACCCTCAGCTTGCCGCCCGCGCCGGCGATACCCCGGACACCGCCAACGCCCTGCTCAAGGAGCTGGACAGCTACACACCATTGCGTGCCGCCGCCGTGTACGGTGGCGACGGCCGCATGCTGGCGCAGTTGCAGCATGGCGAGCCGCTGGCCCTGCCCAAGCGTTTTCGCAACATCGATGGCTGGCGCCTGATGGAGTTTCGCAGCACCCAGCTGATCCGCATCCCGCGCGACGCCAACCCGCCAGCGCACCTGCTGCTGGTGGCCAGCAGCGAGCTGCCCACCGCCTTCTACACCGGCACCCTCAGCGCCAGCCTGGGCATCCTGGTGTTCAGCATCCTGCTGTGGATCGTCATCGCCCGGCAAATCAAACGCCTGATCACCCAGCCGATCCATCAGCTTGAAGAGCTCAGCCGCCAGGTCACGCGTGAAGAGAGCTACGCGCTGCGGGCCACACGTGGCAACGACGACGAAATCGGCAGCCTGGCCGCAGCCTTCAATACCATGCTGTCGCGCATCGAGGCCCGCGAGCAGCAGCTCAAGCGCGCTCGCGACGAGTTCCAGGATGCCTACGACCAGGCCCAGGGCCTGGCCGAGGAAACGCGCCATACCAACCGCAAGCTGGAGCTGGAAGTGCAGGTGCGCAGCAAGATCGAAAAAAAGCTCACCGGCTTTCAGAACTACCTCAACAGCATCATCGACTCGATGCCCTCGGCGTTGATCGCCCTCGACGAACAGCTTTACGTGACCCAATGGAACCACGAAGCCACGGTGCTTTCCGGCACGCCACTGGACGAAGCCCTGAACCAGCCGGTGTTCATTGCCTTCGAGCCGCTAAAGCCGTTCCTGCCACAACTGAAGGACACCGTGGAAAAGCACCGGGTGGCGAAGGTGGAGCGGGTTACCTGGCCCAAGGGGGACGACCTGCGCCACTACGCCCTGACCTTCTATCCGCTGACCGGCGGCGGCGGGCGCGGCGTGGTCATCCGTATCGACGACATTACCCAGCGCCTGTCGCTGGAAGAGATGATGGTGCAATCCGAGAAGATGCTCTCGGTCGGTGGCCTGGCGGCGGGCATGGCCCACGAAATCAACAACCCGCTAGGCGCTATCCTGCACAACGTACAGAACATTCGCCGGCGCCTGTCGCCAGAGTTGCCGCGCAACCAGGAGCAAGCCGAAGAACTGGGCATCGACCTGCCCACGGTCAACCGTTACCTGGCCAGCCGTGAAGTGCCGCAACTGCTCGATGGCATCCAGCAGGCCGGCGCACGGGCAGCCAAGATCGTTACCCACATGCTCAGCTTCAGCCGCCGTAGCAACCGTCAGCTGGCACCGTGCGACCTGCCAGCCCTGATCGACCAGGCGGTGGAAATTGCCGGCAACGACTTCGACCTGACCATCGGTTTCGACTTCAAGGGCCAGGCCATCGTGCGCCAGTTCGACCCCGCGCTCGGGCCAGTGCCCTGTACGGCCAACGAACTGGAACAGGTGCTGCTCAACCTACTGAAGAACGCCGCCCAAGCCATCCACTTGCGCCCGCAGCCGAGTGAGCCAGGGCGCATTACCCTGCGCACGCGGCTGAACCCGCCGTGGGCGGAAATCCAGGTCGAGGACAACGGCGTCGGCATGCCCGAGGCAGTGCGCAAACGCACCTTCGAGCCATTTTTCACCACCAAGGAAATCGGCCAGGGCACCGGGCTGGGCTTGTCGGTTTCATATTTCATCATCACCAACAATCACAAGGGGCAGATGGAAGTGCAGTCCACGCCCGGCCAGGGCACCTGCTTCACCCTGCGCCTGCCCCTCGGCCAGCCGGCGATGCCGGCCAACACGGAGAAGTGACATGGGTTACCGCCTGTCGAAGATTTACACGCGTACCGGCGACAAGGGCGAAACCGGCCTGGGCGATGGTCGACGGGTGCCCAAGGACCACCCGCGGATCGAGGCGATTGGCGAGGTAGACAGCCTGAACAGCCAGCTGGGCTTGCTGCTGGCCGGGCTGGACGAGCAAGGGCTGGATGAGGTGAGCACCGTGCTGGCACCGTGTCAGCACCGTTTGTTCGACCTGGGGGGCGAGCTGGCGATGCCGAGTTACCAGGCGTTGAACCTGGCGGAAGTTGAGCGGCTGGAAGCGGCCATCGATGCATGGAACGACGACTTGGGGCCGTTGAAGAACTTCATTCTGCCCAGTGGTTCGGCGCTGGTGGCGCAGGCGCATGTGTGCCGTAGCCTGGCGCGCAGCGCAGAGCGGCGCTGCCAGCAGTTGAATGCGCTGGAGCCGTTGGAAGGTGTTGGGTTGGCGTACATCAACCGGCTTTCGGATCTGCTGTTTGTGGCGGCGCGGATCATTGGCCGGCGGCAGGGGGTGGCTGAGGTGTTGTGGCAGCCTGCTGAAAAGCCTCAAGGCTGATAGTTTTGGGGCTGCTTTGCAGCCCATCGCGACACAAGGCCGCTCCTACAGGGGATCGCGTTTTCCTGTAGGAGCGGCCTTGTGTCGCGATGGGCCGCAAGCGGCCCCAATTGCTCAGGCCTCAGGCCAGAACGCCCGAATCCCGGCCACACCTTGTGCGCCGGCTTCCCAGGCCTGCTCACGCTCACCCGGCCCTACCCCACCCAAGAGGTAGACCGGCTTGTTGAACCCGGCAATCAAACGCTGCGCCTCATCCCAGCCCAATGGCACCGCCTCGGGATGGGTCTGGGTAGCCTGCACCGGCGACAAGGTGACAAAGTCCACATCCATCTGCGCTGCCAGCGCCAGTTCCTCAGCGCTGTGGCAGGACGCCGCCAGCCAGCGCTGCTTGGGGAACGGCCGGCCCTTGGCTGCATACTTGCGCAGCTGTGCTGCCGTCAGGTGCCAACCCGCCGAGGGGAAGTCGCCCAGCCACTCCAGCGGCCCTTTGAGCATCAGCTGTGCTTTACCTGCGCATAGCCCGACCGCATCCACCGCCACGTCGCGGTATTTGGGGTCGTACATGTCCGGGGCACGCAACTGGATCAGGCGAATACCATTGGCCACTGCTTTCTGGATGCCCTTGAGCATCTGCGGCACTTCCAGGCCATCCGGGGTAATCAGGTACTGATCCGGCAGGCGCGCGGCAGCCACGATCGGCTTGTTGGCCTCAGGGAACTCGTATTGGGGCAGGTCGCGCGGGGCCACCCATTCCAGCGGCTGCCCCTCGGCGCCATGGGGCTCGCCGGTGAACGCGTCAACTTCGCGCACATCCAGCAGCACCTGTTTGTCCGGGTAGTCATGGCTGACCTTGATCAGCGCACGCGAGCGGGTCACCTCGATGCCCAGCTCCTCGCACAGCTCACGGGCCAGCGCTGCCTCCACGCTTTCGCCCGCTTCCACCTTGCCACCAGGGAATTCCCACAGGCCACCCTGGTGCTGGGTATCCGCCCGGCGGGCAATCAGGATACGGCCGTCATTGCCACGAATGACAGCAGCTACTACATGAATCCGTTTCACCCTTCACGCTCCGCCAGGCCGGCCTGTTGCCAAGCCTTGAAGGCTGGCCACTGATAGATGGTTTCGATGTAGGCGGCCGCCTCTGCGGGTACCTCCACGCGGTAGGTGCGCAGGCGCACGGCCACCGGGGCGAAGAAGGCATCGGCCAGGCTCGGCTTGCCAAACAGGAATGGCCCGCTGTCCTTGGCCACCACACGGCATTCGGACCACAGCGCGACGATACGGTCGATGTCGATCTGCACGTCCAGCGGCATATCGTCCAGGGCCTTGTCACGCGAGAGGTCGAACGGCATGGCGCCACGCAGCGCAAAGAACCCGCTGTGCATCTGCGCACAGGCCGAACGGGCCTGGGCACGGGCAGCAACGTCGGCCGGCCACAGCTGGGCCTCGGGGTGGCGTTCGTTGAGGTATTCGGCAACGGCCAGCGAGTCGGCGATCACACCGTGCTCGGTCTTCAGCAGCGGGACCTTGCCGGTGGCGGAATAAGCGAGGATACGCTGACGGGTGTCAGGCTGATTGAGTTTGATCAGGGATTCTTCGTAGGGCACGCCGGCCAGCTCGAGGGCCAGGGCGCCACGTAGCGACCAGGAGGAATACAGCTTGTCGCCGATGATCAGGTGATAGCTCATGGTTCGGCTCCATCGGTTTGGATTTTTTGGGGCTGCTGTGCAGCCCATCGCGACGCAAGGCCGCTCCTACAGTTACAGCGCGAACTCATGTAGGAGCGGCCTTGTGTCGCGATCGGGCCGCACAGCGGCCCCAGTTACATCAGGTACGGTATTCGGCGTTGATCTTCACGTATTCGTGGGACAGGTCGGTGGTCCAGATGGTTTCGCTGCACGCACCACGGCCCAGTTCGATACGGATGGTGATCTCTTCCTGGGCCATCACGGCCGAACCTTGCGCTTCGGTGTAGCTTGGGCTGCGGCCGCCCTGGCTGGCGATGCACACGTTGTCGAGATACACGTCGATCAGGCTCACATCCAGCTCCGGCACGCCCGCACGGCCAACGGCGGCGAGGATACGGCCCCAGTTCGGGTCGGAGGCGAACAGCGCGGTCTTGATCAGTGGCGAATGCGCCACCGCATAGCCCACGTCCAGGCACTCCTGATGGTTGCCGCCACCGTTGACCTGCACGGTCACGAACTTGGTAGCGCCTTCACCATCACGGACGATGGCCTGGGCGACTTCCATGCACACTTCGAACACGGCCTTTTTCAGCGCTTCGAACAGCGCACCGCTGGCTTCGGTCACTTCAGGCAGATTGGCCTTGCCGGTAGCGATCAGCATGCAGCAATCGTTGGTCGAAGTGTCGCCATCGATGGTGATGCGGTTGAACGACTTGTTGGCGCCGTCCAGCATCAGGTCCTTGAGCACCGCCGGGGCAACCTTGGCGTCGGTAGCGATGTAGCCGAGCATGGTGGCCATGTTCGGGCGGATCATGCCTGCACCCTTGCTGATGCCGGTGACCGTCACGGTCACGCCATCGTGCTGGAACTGGCGGCTGGCACCCTTGGGCAGGGTGTCGGTGGTCATGATGCCGGTGGCAGCTTCAGCCCAGTGGTTTTCCGACAGATTGTCGAGGGCGGCCTGCAGCGCACCTTCGATCTTCTCGACCGGCAGCGGCTCGCCGATCACGCCGGTGGAGAATGGCAGTACCGATTCAGCCGGCACGCCTGTCAGCTCGGCCAGCTTGGCGCAGGTACGCTCGGCAGCAGCCAGGCCTGGCGCGCCAGTACCGGCGTTGGCGTTACCGGTGTTGGTCAGCAGGTAGCGCACGGTGCCCTGTACACGCTGTTTGGACAGGATCACTGGCGCTGCACAGAAGGCATTGAGCGTGAACACGCCAGCCACGCTGGAGCCTTCGGCACAACGCATGACCACCACATCCTTGCGCCCAGGGCGCTTGATGCCGGCAGAAGCGATGCCGAGTTCAAAACCCGGAACCGGGTGCAGGGTGGGCAAAGGACCAAGACCAACAGCCATTAGAGCGCTCCTAGAAAATACGGTGAACAGGTGATGGAAGAGCGGGGCCGCTTCGCGCCCCATCGCGACACAAGGCCGCTCCTACAGGATTGTCGCGATTCCTGTAGGAGCGGCCTTGTGTCGCGATGGGCCGCAAAGCGGCCCCCGGATGTTTCAGGTTACAACAGCCTGGTCAGATCACTCGATCTGCCCGTGGCAATGCTTGAACTTCTTGCCCGAACCACACCAGCACGGCTCGTTGCGGCCCAGCTTCTGGTCGTTGCGTACAGGTGCCGAGGCAACGGCCACTTCGTCGCCCTCCTCGCTCAATTGCCCGCTTTCAAGGCCTGGGGCAGCGGCATGCTGGAACTGCATGCGGCTGGCCAGCTCCTCGGCCTCGCGGCGCAGGCGAGCTTCCTCTTCGGCCGGGTCTTCGCGGCGAACCTGAACGTGCGACAGCACGCGGATGGTGTCGCGCTTGATCGACTCGAGCAGCTCCTGGAACAGGGTGAACGATTCGCGCTTGTACTCCTGCTTCGGGTTCTTCTGCGCATAGCCGCGCAGGTGAATACCGTGACGCAGGTGGTCCATGGTCGACAAGTGGTCTTTCCACAGGTCGTCCAGCACGCGCAGCAGGATCTGCTTCTCGAAGGTACGCAGCGCGTCGATACCGGCCTGGTCTTCCTTCTCGGTGTAGGCAGTAGTGATCTCGTTCAGCAGCTTCTCGCGCAGGGTCTCTTCGTAGAGGTGATCATCCTCGTCGAGCCACTGCTGGATCGGCAGCTTCATGGCGAAATCGCTGGCCAGCGAAGCCTCCAGGCCGGCCACATCCCACTGCTCAGGCAGCGACTGCGGCGGGATGTGCTGGCTGATGGTAGCGTCCAGCACTTCCTTGCGGAATTCGACGATGGTGTCGCCAATGTTCTCGGCAGCCAGCAGGCTGTTGCGCATGTGGTAGATCACCTTGCGCTGCTCGTTGGCCACGTCGTCGTATTCGAGCAATTGCTTGCGGATGTCGAAGTTGCGGCCTTCGACCTTGCGCTGAGCCTTCTCGATGGCGTTGGTGACCATGCGGTGTTCGATGGCCTCGCCCGACTGCATGCCCAGTGCCTTCATGAAGTTCTTCACCCGATCAGAGGCGAAGATACGCATCAGGCTGTCTTCCAGCGACAGGTAGAAGCGGCTGGAGCCCGGGTCACCCTGACGGCCGGAACGGCCACGCAACTGGTTGTCGATACGGCGCGACTCGTGGCGCTCGGAAGCAATCACGTGCAGGCCACCGGCTTCGATCACCTGCTGGTGGCGCTTCTGCCAGCCGGCCTTGATCTGGGCGACTTGCTCGGCAGTCGGGTTTTCCAGGGTGGCCACTTCGGCTTCCCAGTTACCACCCAGGAGAATGTCGGTACCACGGCCAGCCATGTTGGTGGCGATGGTCAGCGCACCAGGGGCACCGGCTTGCGCAATGATCTCGGCTTCTTTCTCGTGGTACTTGGCGTTCAGTACCTTGTGGTCGATGCCCTCCTTCTTGAGCAGGTTCGACATGTGCTCGGAGGTTTCGATGGTCGCGGTACCCACCAGGATCGGCCGGCCCTGCTTCATGCTTTCCTTGATGTCGGCAATGATCGCAGCGTATTTCTCGTCGGCGGTCAGGTACACCAGGTCGTTGAAGTCTTTACGCGCCAGAGGTTTGTTCGGCGGGATGACCATCACGTTCAGGGCGTAGATCGACTGGAACTCGAACGCTTCGGTATCCGCGGTACCGGTCATGCCGGACAGCTTGGTGTACAGGCGGAAGTAGTTCTGGAACGTGGTCGAAGCCAGGGTCTGGCTCTCGGCCTGGATGTTCAGGTTCTCTTTGGCCTCGATGGCCTGGTGCAGGCCTTCGGACAGGCGACGACCCGGCATGGTACGGCCGGTGTGTTCGTCGATCAGCAGTACCTGGCCGTCCTGGACAATGTACTCGATGTTGCGGTGGAACAGCTTGTGCGCGCGCAGGCCGGCGTAGACGTGAGTCAGCAAGCCCAGGTTGTGCGCGGAGTACAGGCTCTCGCCCTCGGCCAGCAGGCCGGCCTGGGTGAGCATTTCCTCGATGTACTGGTGACCGGCTTCGTTCAGCTCGACCTGGCGGCTCTTCTCGTCGATGGTGAAGTGGCCTTCCTGGGTGACCTGGCCTTCCACTTCCTCGATGTGCTGCGTCAGGCGCGGGATCAGGCGGTTGATCTCGATGTACAGCTTGGAGCTGTCCTCGGCCTGGCCGGAAATGATCAGCGGGGTACGCGCTTCGTCGATGAGGATGGAGTCGACTTCGTCGATCACGGCGAAGTTCAGTTCACGCTGGAACTTCTCTTCCTGGCTGAATGCCATGTTGTCGCGCAGGTAGTCGAAACCGAATTCGTTGTTGGTACCGTAGGTAATGTCGGACGCATAGGCGGCGCGCTTTTCTTCCGGTGGCTGGAAGGCCGAGACGATGCCGACCGACAGGCCGAGGAACTCGTACAGCGGGCGCATCCAGTTGGCGTCACGGCGGGCCAGGTAGTCGTTGACGGTGACCACGTGCACGCCCTTGCCGGACAGTGCGTTGAGGTACACGGCCAGGGTACCGACCAAGGTCTTGCCTTCACCGGTGCGCATTTCTGCGATCATGCCCTCGTGCAGGGTCATGCCGCCGATCAGCTGCACATCAAAGTGACGCATGCCCATGACGCGCTTGCCGGCCTCACGGGCCACGGCAAAGGCTTCAGGCAGCAATTGGTCCAGTGTCTCGCCTTTGGCCAGGCGCTCCTTGAACTCTGCGGTCTTGCCCCGCAGTTGCTCGTCGGAGAGGGCCACCATCTTCTCTTCGAAGGCATTGACGATACTCACCGTCTTGAGCATGCGTTTCACTTCACGCTCGTTCTTGCTTCCAAAAAGTTTTTTTAACAAAGGCGCAAACATATCGGCAGGATCTTCCACACGTAGGGATGGAGGGCGGCCCCATGAGTCGCCCGTGCAGCCCTGAGGCCGCATGCGAACGAGCATTCTACCCGGAAACGATGGTGAGGAAAGTGGTGGATTTCCACGATGCTATTACAGCGTTTTGGCGGGGGCCTGTTTTAGATAGGGGCATTTTCCCTGAGTTCAAGGCCTGGCAAGATGAAAGCTATCGAGAATTAGTCTTATCTTTTGTCGCCTGTGCCGGCCTCTTCGCGGGCTTGCCCGCTCCCACAGGTCCCAGGGTTGTGCGTGACCTGTGGGAGCGGGCAAGCCCGCGAAGAGGCCGGTACAGGTAACAGAGGTGTTAAACTGCGGTTCTTGCAACCTCATACGAACCCCATGGCCTACAAACCCTCCCCCGCCCAGCCACCTTCAGCCCTGCTGCGCCAGGTGCGCCCGCTGCGCCTGCTGCTGAACCAGGCCGAGCGCCTGGAGCACTTGCAGCGCCTGCTGGAGAGCCAGCTGCAACCGGCTGCCCGCGAGCACTGCCATGTCGCCTCATGGCGTGACGGCACCTTGTTGCTGGTGGTAACCGACGGTCATTGGGCTACCCGCCTGCGCTACCAGCAAAAGCGCTTGCTGGCGGCATTACAGGCCATGGAAGCCTTCGGCAACCTGCGGCGCATCCTGTACAAGGTGCAGCCGCCGCTGGTACCGGCCAAACGTGGCGGGCACGCGGCCGAGCTGTCGAACAGCGCCGCCGAGAGCCTGCGCGACACTGCCGAGGGCATCACCGACCCCAAGCTGCGCGCAGCATTGGAGCGGTTGGCCGCCCACGCTCAGGGCAAGCCATAAAAAAGGCCACCCGAAGGTGGCCTTGATTACAACACTAGAGAGAGTGTTCGAACTTACACGGCCGCAACAGGGCGCATGTACGAGATCGGTGCCGTGCTGGCATCTTCGAACGTAACCACTTCCCAGGCATCGGTTTCAGCAATCAGCTTGCGCAGCAGCTGGTTGTTCAGCGCGTGGCCGGACTTGTAGCCCTTGAACTCGCCGATCAGGCTGTTGCCCAGCAGATAGAGGTCGCCAATGGCGTCGAGGATCTTGTGCTTGACGAATTCGTCATCGGAACGAAGGCCGTCTTCGTTAAGCACGCCAGTCTCGTCGACCACGATGGCGTTCTCGACACTGCCGCCCAACGCAAGGTTGTGCTTGCGCAGGTATTCGATGTCACGCATGAAGCCGAAAGTGCGGGCGCGGCTGACTTCCTTCACGAACGACGTGCTGGAGAAGTCGACGACTGCACTCTGGGTCTGGCCCTTGAGGACCGGGTGATCGAAGTCGATCTCGAAGCTCACCTTGAACCCTTCGAAAGGCAGGAACGTGGCGCGCTTGTCGCCCTCTTCCACGGTTACCTCACGCAGGATGCGGATGAACTTCTTGGCTGCGTCCTGTTCTTCCAGGCCGGCAGACTGAATCAGGAATACAAAAGGACCGGCGCTGCCATCCATGATCGGCACTTCCGAGGCGGAGAGCTCGACGTAGGCGTTATCGATGCCCAGGCCCGCCATGGCGGAGAGCAGGTGCTCGACCGTATCGACCTTGACGTCACCGTTGACCAGCGTCGTCGACATGGTTGTCTCGCCGACGTTGGCCGCACGCGCAGCGATTTCGACCACAGGGTCGAGGTCGGCGCGGCGGAAGACGATGCCGGTGTCAACAGGTGCAGGCTTGAGGGTCAGGTAAACCTTCTCCCCGGAGTGCAGACCGACACCTGTGGCACGGATGGTATTCTTCAGGGTGCGTTGTTTAATCATGGCATTGGCCGCTTCAGCGCAAATTGCGAACAGGTATCAACAAAGGCTGGGGATAATAACAGACCCAACCTTTGATGAATACCAATCACCTTTATACCCCTGATAAATTCCATTAATCAGCCTGACGACGCAGGAAAGCCGGGATATCGAGGTAGTCCAGGTCGTCCTGAGGGTTCAGTTTAGCGGCTGCGGCAGCACCTGCATGGGCCTGGTTGCGCATCACGGTCGGGCGCTCCAGGTCACGGTAGTTCACCGCTGGTTGCTCTTGGCGAACCGGTGCAGGGTTGGATGCTTCGTACGCCTGCTGGGCGGTCTGCAGGGTGTTGTCGACCACCTTGACCGGCTTCTCGATGCGCGCACCCAGGCCAGTGGCCACAACGGTCACGTGCAGCTCGTCACGCATGTCCGGGTCGATCACGGTACCGACCTTGACCATGGCCTGGTCAGAGGCGAAGGCTTCGATGATGCTACCCACATCGGAGTATTCACCCAGCGACAGGTCAGGGCCTGCGGTGATGTTCACCAGGATGCCGCGGGCGCCCTGCAGGTTGACGTCTTCCAGCAGCGGGTTGCGGATTGCAGCCTCGGTGGCTTCACGCGCACGGTTAGGGCCGCTGGCGCAGCCAGTACCCATCATCGCCATGCCCATTTCGCCCATGACGGTGCGCACGTCGGCGAAGTCGACGTTGATCATGCCCGGGCGCTTGATGATGTCGGAGATACCGCGAACGGCACCCGCCAGTACATCGTCGGCCTTGGCGAAGGCGGACAGCAGGCTGGCATCCTTGCCCAGGATGGTCAGCAGCTTCTCGTTGGGAATGGTGATCAACGAGTCGACGCTTTCGGCCAGCATGCGGATGCCTTCATCGGCGATCTGCATACGTTTGCGGCCTTCGAACGGGAACGGACGGGTCACCACGGCTACGGTGAGGATGCCCATTTCCTTGGCCACTTCGGCAATGATCGGTGCCGCACCGGTGCCGGTACCGCCGCCCATGCCGGTGGTGATGAACACCATGTTGGTGCCCTGCAGCACTTCTGCGATGCGCTCACGGTCTTCCAGCGCGGCCTGACGGCCGACTTCCGGATTGGCACCAGCACCCAGGCCCTTGGTCACGCCAGTGCCCAATTGCAGGATGGTACGCGCACCGATGTTTTTCAGTGCTTGAGCATCGGTGTTGGCGCAGATGAATTCGACGCCTTCGATGCTGCTCTTGACCATGTGGTTGACGGCGTTGCCGCCACCGCCACCCACGCCGATCACCTTGATGACCGGGCTTTGCGGGACGTTGTCTACGAGCTCGAACATTTTCCCTCTCCTTACAGTTCTCTAGTTGTTGCGCCTACCACTACTGCTTTGAAACTTAGAAGTTGCCCTGGACCCACTTCTTGAAGCGCTCAAGTACTGGGGCCTTCGGTTCATCGCCATAGCTGTTGTTGCTGCTGTTGCTGTTACCGGTCAGGACCATGTCCTCGGACTGCTTCAGCAGGCCGTAGGTGAGCAGGCCCACTCCGGTGGAATAGATCGGGTTGCGCACCACGTCGCTCAGCCCCCGAACGCTGTGCGGCACGCCCAGGCGTACCGGCATGTGGAAGATTTCCTCGGCCAGTTCCACGGCACCTTCCATCTTCGCGGTGCCACCGGTGAGGACGATGCCGGCCGGCACCAGGTCCTCGTATCCGCTGCGGCGCAGTTCGGCCTGGATCAGGGTGAAGAGCTCGTCGTAACGTGGCTCCACTACCTCGGCCAGGGCCTGGCGCGACAGCTCGCGCGGTGGGCGGTCGCCCACGCTCGGCACCTTGATGGTCTCGCCGGCGCCGGCCAGCTTGGCCAGGGCGCAGGCATAGCGGATCTTGATTTCTTCGGCGTACTGGGTGGGTGTACGCAGGGCCATGGCGATGTCGTTGGTCACCTGGTCACCGGCAATCGGGATGACCGCGGTGTGGCGGATGGCGCCCTCGGTGAAAATGGCGATGTCGGTAGTGCCGCCACCGATATCCACCAGGCACACGCCCAGCTCTTTCTCATCGTCGGTCAGCACCGAGTAGGCCGAAGCCAGCTGCTCGAGGATGATGTCGTCGATTTCCA
>NZ_JBNNVS010000076.1:0-15047 GCF_050280665.1 Pseudomonas sp. NPDC089547
TTCTCCCACGGTCTGTACTGCGCGAACAGTCAGAAGCGAGTTATGACCCTCCTCCTCCCTTCAAGTCCTACCATACAAGCGGGTTTACCCGCGAAAATGCCGGTACAGGCGCTGCATCACTCGAAACCGAACAACGCTCGAGCGGTATCCACCAACAGCGCCTGGCGCAATTGCGCAGAGCATCCCAGGGCCTCGAGCTGTTCGACAGCAGTCGCAAAGCTTACCGCCGACTCATGCTGGGTATGCGGCCAGTCACTGCCCCACAGCAACCGCTCTGCCCCGTAATGTGCCTCCAGCGCACACAGCGCCGAGCGGGCAAACGCCAGGTTTTCCTCAGGCGCACCTTCCAGCCGGTAGATACCCGACACCTTCACCCACACCTTGCCTCGCCCCCCCAGGGTCAACAGCTCGGCAAACCCCGGTTGCCCAAGCCCTCGGCGAGCGTCGGGCCGGCCGAAGTGGTCGATCACGATGTCCAGGCCATAAGGCTCAAGCGCCCGCACCAGTGCCGGAATGTCTGCCACATGGCGGTGCAACTCCAGGTGCCAGCCCTGCTCGCCAATACGCTCCAGCAAGGGCCGCCACTCGGCGCCGGTGAGGTCGGGCAACGCCTGGCCCATGAGGTTCAGGCGCACGCCCCTTACACCTAGCCGGGCCATCTCATCCAGCGTCTCGCGCTCGACGTCCTGCTCCAGCATCACCACCCCGCGCAACTGCCCCGGCACCGTTTGCAGGGCACTGAGCAGGTAGCGGTTATCGGTCCCCAGGAAGCTGGGCTGAACCAGCACGCCATGGCTGAAACCATGGACCAGCAACTGGCCCAGGTAGTCGCCCAGCGGTGCATCGTAGCTGGGCGCGTAACGCCGCGCACTGGCCAGGTTCAGCCCACGGCTGAACACGTGGGCGTGGCTGTCGATGGCAGTCAGGGGTAAAGCAGAAGCGTCGGGCATGGTTCTCATACAAACAAGGCAAGGTTACTTGGCGACAGCACCGGCCACTTCAGGCACAGGTGCAGATTCAAGGTTGCGGCCACGGGTTTCCGGCAAGCACAGTGCGGCGATAACCGCTACGCCGTAGGCAATGCCGGCGTCGATGCCGATGGCACTGCCCAGCGACATCGACTCGCTCATGTGGCCCACCAGGAACGGGAACACCGCCGACAGCACACGGCCGAAGTTGTAGCAGAAGCCCACCCCGGCGCCGCGCACATCGGCCGGGTAAAGCTCATTGAAGAATGCCCCCAGGCTGGCCGGGATGCCGGCGGCGAAGAAGCCCAGCGGGAAGCCGAGGAACAGCATCTGCGTATTGGTCAGCGGGAAGAATACGTAGGCCTGAACGGTCAGCACACAACACAGCGCGAACAGCAGGATGTTCTTGCGCCGACCGATACGGTCGATCAGCAGGCCGCTGACCACGCAACCACACCAGAACGCCAGGATGATCACCGCCAGGTAGCCACCGGAGTTCAGCACCGAGAGGTTGCGTTCGGTCTTGAGGAAGGTCGGCAACCAGGTCATCACCGCGTGGTAACCACCATGGGCACCCAGGCCGAGCAAGCCGCCAAGCAGGGTCACGCGTAGCAGTTCCGGGCGGAAGATGCCGGCCATGGACTTGAGGAAGCTGACCGGGATGGCCTTTTCCTTCTGCAGGCGCTGGAAGCTGTCTGGCTCGGGCACGTTGCGGCGTACCCAGATGATCAGCAGCGACGGCAACAAGCCGACAAAGAACATCACCCGCCAGGCAAATTCCTGCGGCACCAGCGAGTAGATCAGCGTGAACAGCGCCACCGCCAGGCCCCAACCCACGGCCCAGGCGCTCTGCACCGTGCCCATGACCTTGCCGCGGTATTTCGGATTGATGGTTTCGGCCATCAGCACCGCGCCCGCAGCCCATTCGCCACCAATGCCGAAGCCTTGCATGGCCTTGACGAACAACAGCGGATAAAAGCCGGTGACGAACGCCGAAAGGAAGGTGAAGAAGGAAAACCAGAGAATCATCCATTGCAGGGTGCGCACGCGACCATAACGGTCGGACAAGGTGCCACCCAGCCAGCCGCCGATTGCCGACGTTACCAGGGTCAGGCCACTGATCAGGCCGGCGTCGCCCTTGCTCAGGGAGAACGCGGCGATCAGCGCGGGGATGGCCAGGCCGAACATCTGCACTTCCAGGGCATCGAGTGACCAGCCGCCGAAACAGGCCCAGAACGTCTTGCGTTCCCGTGAGGTGATCTGGCGATACCAGCTGAACATGATTTTTATCCTTCTAGTTGTGTGTTACGGGCAGGCGAAGCCACTGCGCCGTGGCAGCACGGCGCAGGCAGGTACAAAGGTGACGCGGCCGGCTTAGCGGATGTCGATGCGGTAGCGGAAGTGCTGCGCATGGCCGCGCGAGCGGCGCCATTCAAGCGGCTTGCCAGCGTAGTCACGGGCCAGGCGCTCGATCACCACCACCGGGCTGTCAGCCGGCAGTTGCAACAAACGGCCATGCACCGCGTCGACCGCTTCGGCGGTGAGGGTTTCTTCGGCATAGGCCACTACCTGGCCGCACAGTTCTTCGTAGATCGGGTACAGCAGCGGGCCCTTGCTGCTCAGCTCCACGTCCAGCAACGGCTGGAAGGTGTGGCGCGGCAGCCAGATTTCTTCGGCCAGCACGGGTTGAGCGCCGAGCAGTCGGGTACGGACAATGCGGATCACTTCGGCTTCCACCGCCAGGCCCAGGGCCTCGGCCACGGCCGATGGCGCCGCCAGCGGCTCGATGGAGAGGATGCGGCTTTGCGGCACGACACGCTCGCCATTGGCGGCCTCGAAGCGGAAGAAGCGGAACAGCGAAGACTGGAACTGCGGGCGGCGAATGAAGGTGCCGCGGCCCTGCTGACGCTCCAGCACGCCTTCGGCCACCAGCACATCGACGGCCTTGCGTACAGTACCGACCGACATGTCGAACTCGGTGGCCAGGGCAGCTTCGGTCGGGATCGCCTCGCCCGGGCGCCAGCGGTTGTTGGCGATTTGCTCGACCATGTGGTCGCGCAGTTGTTGGTAGCGGGGCAGTCGAGCATCACCGGTCAATGGGTGCATGGGTCTCGCTCTCGTCTTGTTATATAAACATATATATGAATTTTGCCAGAGTATTCCGCGTGACTGGCAGGCTGTCAATCCTCCGCCTGTCGAGAACTCCGCGTGGGATTCTTCGCGGGCGCGCCCGCTCCCACAGTCTTCGCATCGGCGCGCTAACTGTGGGAGCGGGCATGCCCGCGAATGGCCTGCGCAGCAGGCCGCTGTTGGCATATGCTTGAGCCCGGCAAACCAGAACAACAAGGACGTGGCAAATGCTCGCCGCCATCAAGCGCTACCCGCACACCGTTCGCCTGCTGCTCACCACCACCTTCACCCTCACCGTAGCCCGTGCGCTCACCCTGCCCTATCTGGTGGTGTACCTGGCCGACAACTTCCAGCTGCCGATCAGCCAGATCGGCCTGCTGATCGGTGGCGCACTGATCATCGCCTCGCTGCTGAGCCTGTATGGCGGCCACCTGGTCGACACCTTGCGCAACCACACGCTGGTCAGCGCCAGCACCCTGCTGTTCGCGCTGGCCTTCGTCGGCGCTGTCGCCAGCCGTTCGGCGCTGCTGTTCTTCCTGTGCCTGGTGCTGATCAACCTGGCGCTGGCGGTGGTCGACATCGCCGCCAAGGCGGGCTTTTGCGCCTTGCTGCCGGTGGAGGAACGGGCTGAGGTGTTCGCCATCAAGTACACCCTCAGCAACGTCGGCTACGCCGCAGGCCCGTTGCTGGGCGTGGCCATGCTGGAGTTGGACGACCACATGCCGTTCATTGCTTCGGCCCTGCTTGGCCTGGCTATGTGCCTGGCCTACTGGCGCCTTGGCGACCGCAGCCTGGAAGCCGGCGTAGCCGACAAACCCGGTGCCGGTTTCGGCCAGGTGGTCATGGGACTGGCCCGTGACCGGCGGCTGGTGTGCTTTACCCTGGGCGGCGTGCTGAGCGCGGTAGTGTTCGGCCAGTTCACCGCCTACCTGTCGCAGTACCTGGTCGTGACCACCAGCCCGGCCGAGGCCGCACGGCTGGTGGGCTATCTGGTCACCACCAACGCGGTCACGGTGATTGCCTTGCAGTACCTGATCGGCCGGCGTATCAGCCGTCAGCGCCTGATGCCCTGGTTGCTGGCGGGCATGGGCCTGTTCATTGCCGGGCTGCTGGGGTTTTCATTGGCGGGCTCGGTGCTGGCGTGGTGCCTGGCGATGCTGGTGTTCACGCTGGGCGAGATCATCGTGATTCCGGCCGAGTACATGTTCATCGACCTGATTGCACCAGAGCATCTGCGCGGGGTGTATTACGGTGCGCAGAACCTGTCCAACCTGGGGGCGGCGCTGGGGCCGGTGATGGTGGGGTTTGCCCTGGTGCATGTGTGGCCGGGGGCGATCTTCTACCTGCTGGTGTTGTCGGTGATACTGGCGGGGGTGTTTTACGGGCTGGGTACCCGCAGGGGTTGATGTTGGCTGTAATGGCCTCTTCGCGGGCACGCCCGCTCCCACAGGGTTATCACGGGCCTCACGACTTGCATTGAACCTGTGGGAGCGGGCATGCCCGCGAAGAGGCCACTACAGGCTGAAGATGAACCCTGCGACCACCTGCCGCTGCGACTATCGTCTGCGCTGACGAAGCGGCGCCTGCGTGCCAGACTGATTGATCGGGACCGCGTTACCTTTTTTGCTTCGGAGTCTTCATGTCGTTGTCCAGCGGGCTGATCGCCGTGGTCGCCCTGGCCTATATGGCCGTCATGTTCGCCATCGCCTTCTATGGCGATCGCCGCAGCACGCCGTTGCCGCCGAAGCTGCGTGCCTGGGTGTACAGCCTGTCGCTGGCCGTGTACTGCACCAGCTGGACTTTCTTCGGCGCGGTCGGCCAGGCCGCCGAACAGCTCTGGGCGTTCCTGCCGATCTACCTGGGCCCGGTGCTGCTGCTGGTCTTCGCGCCCTGGGTGCTGCAGAAGATGGTGCTGATCAGCAAGCAGCAGAACATCACCTCGATCGCCGACTTCATCGCTGCGCGCTACGGCAAATCGCAAACCCTGGCGGTGGTGGTGGCGCTGATCTGCCTGATCGGCGTGCTGCCGTACATTGCCTTGCAGCTCAAAGGCATCGTGCTGGGCGTGAACCTGCTGATCGGCGCCAACGCCGACGCCACCGGCACACGCGTGCAGGACACCGCGCTGGTGGTATCGCTGGTGCTGGCGCTGTTCGCCATCGTGTTCGGTACCCGCAGCCTGGACGTGACCGAGCACCACCGCGGCATGGTGCTGGCAATTGCCTTCGAGTCCCTGATCAAGCTGCTGGCATTCCTGGCCGTGGGCATTTTCGTGGTCTTCAACCTGTATGACGGTTTCGACGACCTGTTCAGCCAGGCCCGCCAGTCGATCCACTTGCAGGACTATTGGCAAGAAACCATCAACTGGCCGTCGATGGTGGTGCAAACCGCCGTGGCGATGATGGCGATCATCTGCCTGCCGCGGCAGTTCCACGTGACCGTGGTGGAGAACATCGAACCCCAGGACATGCGCCTGGCGCGCTGGGTGTTCCCGATGTACCTGGCACTGGCGGCGCTGTTCGTGGTGCCGATTGCCCTGGCCGGGCAGATGCTGCTGCCGGGCACGGTGATTTCCGACTCGTTCGTCATCAGCCTGCCGCTGGCCGAGGCGCACCCGAGCCTGGCCCTGCTGGCGTTCATTGGCGGTGCCTCGGCAGCCACCGGCATGGTCATCGTCGAGGCCGTGGCGCTGTCGACCATGGTGTCCAACGACATGCTGCTGCCTTGGCTGCTGCGCCGCAATAACGCCGAGCGGCCGTTTGAAGCGTTCCGCCACTGGATGCTGTCGGTGCGCCGGGTAACCATCGTGGTGATCCTGCTGCTGGCGTACGTCAGCTACCGCCTGCTGGGCTCCACCGCAAGCCTTGCGACCATCGGCCAGATCGCCTTCGCCGCCGTCACCCAGCTCACCCCGGCCATGCTCGGGGCGCTGTACTGGAAGCAGGCCAACCGCCGCGGCGTGTTCGCAGGCCTGGCCGCAGGTATCTTCCTGTGGTTCTACACCTTGGTGCTGCCGATTGCCGCGCATAGCCTGGGCTGGTCGCTGCAACTGTTCCCGGGGCTGGCGTGGCTGCACGGCAACCCGCTGAACCTGCCGATCAGCCCGCTGACCCAGGGCGTGGTGCTGTCACTGGCGGGCAACTTCACCCTGTTTGCCTGGGTCTCGGTGCTGTCGCGCACACGGGTTTCCGAGCACTGGCAGGCCGGCCGCTTCATTGGCCAGCAAACCGCGCGACCCAGCAGCAAGCCGCTGCTGGCGGTGCAGATCGACGACCTGCTGACCCTGGCCTCGCGCTTTGTCGGCGAAGAACGCGCGCGCCAGAGCTTCATCCGCTTTGCCTACCGACAGGGCAAGGGGTTCAACCCCAACCAGAATGCCGATGGCGACTGGATCGAGCACACCGAACGCCTGCTGGCAGGGGTACTGGGCACCTCTTCGACCCGCGCCGTGGTCAAAGCCGCCATCGAAGGCCGCGACATGCAGCTGGAAGACGTGGTGCGCATCGCCGACGAAGCCAGCGAGGTGCTGCAGTTCAACCGCGCCCTGCTGCAAGGCGCCATCGAGAACATCAACCAGGGCATCAGCGTGGTCGACCAGAACCTGCACCTGGTGGCCTGGAACCGGCGCTATCTGGAGCTGTTCAACTACCCTGACGGGCTGATCAGCGTAGGCCGGCCGATTGCCGACATCATCCGCTACAACGCCGAGCGCGGCCTGTGCGGCCCTGGCGAAGCGCAGGTGCATGTGGCACGGCGCCTGCACTGGATGCGCCAAGGCCGGGCGCATTCCTCCGAACGGCTGTTCCCCAATGGCCGGGTGATCGAGCTGATCGGCAACCCGATGCCAGGCGGCGGCTTCGTCATGAGCTTTACCGACATCACCCCGTTCCGCGAGGCCGAGCAGGCCCTGCGCGATGCCAACGAAGGCCTGGAGCAACGGGTGGCAGAGCGCACCCATGAACTGTCGCAGTTGAACCAGGCACTGTCAGAAGCCAAGAGCCAGGCCGAAGCAGTGAGCAAGTCCAAAACCCGCTTCCTGGCGGCTGTCAGCCATGACCTGATGCAACCGTTGAACGCCGCCCGGCTGTTCTCCGCCGCCTTGTCGCAGCAGGCCGAGGGCATGAACGAAGAGGCCCGGCAACTGGTGCAGCACATGGACAGCTCGCTGCGCTCGGCCGAAGAGCTGATCAGCGACCTGCTGGACATCTCGCGCCTGGAAAACGGCAAGATCACCCCGGATGCCAAGCCCTTCGCCCTCAACGAGCTGTTCGACACCCTGGGGGCAGAATTCAAGGTACTGGCCGCCGAAAAAGGCCTGGAATTCCGCCTGCGTGGCAGCCGTTTGCGGGTGGACAGCGACATGAAGCTGCTGCGCAGGGTACTGCAGAACTTCCTCACCAATGCCCTGCGCTATGGCAAGAGCCCGATCCTGCTGGGCGCGCGCCGCCAGGGCGAGCGCCTGTGGCTTGAGGTGTGGGACCGCGGCCCCGGTATTGCCGACGACAAGCTGCAGGTGATCTTCCAGGAGTTCAAGCGCCTGGACAGCCACCAGACCCGCGCCGAGAAAGGCCTGGGGCTGGGGCTGGCGATTGCCGACGGCTTGTGCCGGGTGCTGGGGCACCCGCTGGAAGTGCGGTCATGGCCGGGCAAGGGCACGGTGTTCCGTGTCAGCGTGCCGATTGCCCGCCAGGCCGCCCCGGCGCCAAGCGCCCCGGTCGAACAGGGTGGCCAGCCGCTGGCCGGCCTGCAAGTGCTGTGCGTGGACAATGAAGACAGCATCCTGATCGGCATGAACAGCCTGCTCAGCCGCTGGGGTTGTCAGGTATGGACTGCACGCAATCAGGCCGAATGCGAGGCCTTGCTGGCCAAGGGCATGCGCCCGCACCTGGCGCTGGTGGATTACCACCTGGACGACGGCGAGACCGGCACCGGGCTGATGGGCTGGCTACGTGCGCGCTTGGGTGAACCGGTGCCAGGTGTGGTGATCAGCGCCGACGGCAGCAAGGAAACCATCGCCATGGTGCATGCGTCCGGGCTGGACTACCTGGCCAAGCCGGTCAAGCCGGCGGCCCTGCGCGCCCTGCTCAATCGCCATCTGAGCCAGGTTCAGTAAGCGCTGCGTCCGGCACCTCGTCGGAGAGTGCCCGCTCCAGCAAGTCTGCCGGCAGGCTCTTGCTGGCGCGGGCGCCCAGCAGCTTCAGCTGTTCGCTGCGGCTGACCAGGTTGCCGCGCCCTTCGCACAGCTTGTTGCGGGCAGCGGCGTAGGCCTTGTCCACTTGCTGCAGGCGGCTGCCCAGCTCGTCCAGGTCCTGGATGAACAGCACGAACTTGTCGTACAGCCAGCCGGCGCGCTCGGCGATTTCCCGGGCGTTCTGGCCTTGGCGCTCCTGCTTCCACAGGCTGTCGATCACCCGCAAGGTAGCCAGCAAGGTAGTGGGGCTGACGATGACGATCTGCCGGTCGAAGGCTTCCTGGAACAGGTTCGGTTCGGCCTGGAGGGCCGCGGAAAAGGCTGCCTCGATGGGTACGAACAACAGCACGAAATCCAGGCTGTGCAAACCCTCGAGGCGGTTGTAGTCCTTGCTCGACAGGCCTTTGACGTGGCTGCGCAGCGATTGAACGTGCTGCTTGAGTGCAACCTCGTCATTGCCAGCAACATACTGCTGGTACGCCGTGAGGCTGACCTTGGCATCCACCACCACCTGCTTGTCGCCGGGCAGCATGATCAGCACATCGGGCTGGAAACGTTCGCCGTCAGCGCTTTTCAGGCTCACCTGGGTCTGGTACTCGCGGCCCTTTTCCAGGCCGGCATGCTCCAGCACCCGCTCGAGAATCAGCTCGCCCCAGTTGCCTTGGGTTTTCTGGCCCTTCAGGGCCTGGGTGAGGTTGGTCGCCTCATCGGACAGGCGCAGGTTGAGCTGTTGCAGGCGCTCCAGCTCCTTGCCCAGGGAAAAGCGTTCGCGAGCTTCCTGCTGGTAGCTTTCTTCAACGCGTTTTTCGAAGGACTGGATGCGCTCCTTGAGCGGGTCGAGCAACTGGCCTAGGTGCTGCTGGCTGGTCTGGGCGAAGCGCTGCTCGCGCTCGTCGAAAATCTTGGTGGCCATGTCGGCGAACTGGGCACGTAGCGTGTCGCGGGCTTCCTGCAGGTCATCCAGGCGTTGCTGGTGGCTTTCCTGCTGCTCGCGCAGCTCGGCCTCAAGGCGTGCGGCCTGCGCCTCCAGACGGCGCAGCTCGGCTTCACGGTTGGCGCGCTCCAGGCTCCAGGCATGCGCAGCGTCACGGGCATTGTCGCGGTCGATTTGCAGCAGCTCCAGTTCGCGGCCCTGGGCGGCCAGCTGGGCCTGCTTGACGGCGTTGGCTTCGCTGAGGTCGCTGACTTCATCTCGACTGGCCTCCATCTGCGCCTGCAAGCCAGCCTGGGCCAGCTGGGCTGCATTGAGGCGCTCTTCGAGCAAGGCCTGCTCGCCTTGTCGTGCGCCCTGGCGGCGTTGCACCTGCATGACCCACCCCAGGCAGGGTAATGCACCTGCCACCAAGCCCAGCAGAATGCTGGCCAGATCCACTGTCATGCTTACCCCGATCGCTCTGTTGCAAATTGAGTGCAGCTTATCAGCCTGGCTGGTGTGTTGCCTGTGCTGGCCTCTTCGCGGGCATGCCCGCTCCCACAGGTATTGCGCCTAATCCAGAAAACGCACGACGCCTGTGGGAGCGGGCGTGCCCGCGAAGAGGCCAGCACAGGCCACCAGGCTCAGCCAGGAAACCACTGCCGCAACAGCCGCCGCGCCTCCTGCGACCCCTGCCCCGCTGCCAGCTCCAGCCAGTAGCGCGCCTGCTCCGGCTCGCTGTGCTGGCACAGCCGTGCGTACTCCAGTTGCGCCCGGCGGTCCCCGGCACGGGCGGCCTGGCGTAGCAGTTCATGGCCAATACGGCGGTCACGGGCATTGCCGCAATCGCGGCACAGCATCTGCCCCAGGCGGCTTTGTGCAACCACCACGCCCTGGCGTGCCGGCTGCTTCAGCAGGCGCCCGGCCAAGTGCTTGACCTGGGGCTTGTCGCCCAGGCGCGGGCTGTCGAGCAGCCACAAGGCGACTTTCAAGGAAAAGCGTTTTGGAGGAGGCGTCGATGCAGCAGTGCTGGCGAGGTGTTTACTGCGGAACTTCATGAGCAACAGGTTTGGCAACTCGAAAGGCGCGCCACTCTACTCTTTTTTTTCCGCCCCGGCCTGTCGATTTCTGGAGAATTGAAAAAAATTTAAATGATCTTTTCTTGACGTTTTCGAAGGGATGACCAACCGGTCTATCGGAGCATTTCGATTGTCGGACAGTTCACCGCGATGCTGGCACGCCCGTCCTAGAGCAAACGCTTGGGACAATCCACAGTTCCTGTGGATAACTCGGTGGACAACCCCCTCACACACCCCGCAAAGCCCCGTGAATTGGGGCTTTGTGTCAAACTGACGATTTTTTCACCAGCTAAAAATAGTGTTTTTTTTCATTGACTTAACCGCCCAGTCAAGGCATTGGCGAGGCTTTCGAAGCGTGTTGCCGGCCTGTTACAACCGCTGCCCCGAATGTGAACAAGTGCACCATAAACCGCCATTCGGGTGCACGAATTGGGCACATCAGCCTGGATACGGGCGATTTGCCCCTCTTCACAGCGAGGCGAATACACGCCATACTGCGCGGCTCACCTGAACAAACGCAGTGCTTGCCAAACGCTTGCATTTCCAGTAAGGTGCGCCTCGTTAGTACCAAGCTGAAAGTCAATTTTGGCCATAATGTCCTTGCAGGCCCGCTCCTCCCAGGAGTGACACTGCTGAAAACAGGACCGGCCCCTTCGATGATTCCCTCGCCAGCCTCGCGCTGTTCAAGCACGAATCACGTGACAGATTGATCAGGATTCCACCCGATGGCCTAGAACCTTGGCCCCGGTGTGCTGCCTGCCTTCCGAAGTACCTACCAGTCAGCCCAAGCGCCCACATTTGATTGCGCTCCCTCTGGCTGCCCTGTTCCAGTCAGGTTCGTTCGTCCCTTAATAAAGGCGTCACTGGAACGTTTCTATCATGCACGGATCATAACCCCCGTGTTTAAAGCAGGAACCTCCAACAATATGCAAACCCATCATCAGATTCAGGCTGCCATTGGCACCCTCTCCCAGGCCTTCTCGCCGTTGAAGTGCCTTATCGTTGCCCCACGCAAGGGCAGCTTCAGCTTCACCCTGGTAGACGAACACGGCGTCGCCTGCCACACCGAGCGCCTGTACCCTGAACAGTACAGCCGCAAAGAACCGCTGCAGGCGGTCATTGCCCGGACCCGCCAGTCGCTCACTGCGTGAGCGGCGAATACTGCGGCATTCAAGCGCTGAATCATCCCATCGCAAGCCTGCCTGAACGTTCTTGGCGTAATTGCCTTAGGGCATATAGCCCGGTACGTCAGGCAGCAATCGATTTAAAAACAGCTCTTTACACCACGATTATCACACTACACTTCAACTCGAGCGGTGCTTGCCGCTTCCGGCGGGCCTGATCATTCACCAGCTGCCAAGCTCCAGCGCCCGTCCGGCCCTTACCTGCTCGAGGGCATCATGGGTATCGCGGCGAATGAATTGTGTCAGTATGTGATCCGACCCACTCTGGTCTACCTGAACCGTCAATGCGCCAGCGCCGAGGCTTTGTTGCTGGGCATCGCCGCCAGCCAGTCGGCACTTGGTTCAGCCCTGCATGACCGACGTGGGCACGGCCTTTACCGCATTGGCGAACATCGCCACCAGGCACTCTGGGATGACTACCTGGCCCGCGATCCCGACCTGGCCAGCCTGGTACGCGGCCTCGCCAGCCAGCACGCCTTCCTTGGCGGCCCGCACCTGGAGCTCACCGTCAACCTGCGCTACTCCACCGCCATTGCCTGGATGCTCGTCGAAGAGCAGGCCACACCACTGCCCGCTGCCGACGACTTACTGGCACTGGCGCGCATCTGGCGACAGATTTTCAACCCCCAGGGTCGCCTGCGCGACTTCACCCACGCCTGGCATACCTGCATAGATCAGAGATTGCCACAGGCATCTTGAGACGCGTCCTACAATAAAACCGGAAAAAAGGGAATTTTGGTCGGATTGTCCTACAAAACCGCTCTAACTCCTGCGATTGAGGCTATAGCGCGGCGCGTGATTTGTTGGTAGCTTTTCGCCCCGGAGATCCCAAGGAGTTTTCTAATAATGAAAAAAGTAATGCTCAAAACCTCCCTCGGCATAGCCGTTGCTCTTGCTTCCAGCCAACTGCTCGCCAGCGGCTTTGCGCTGAACGAACAGAGCATCAGCAGCATGGGGACAGGTTTCGCGGGACGTTCTTCTTCTGCCGAAGATGCCAGCACCGTGTTTGGCAACCCGGCCGGCATGTCCCGCCTCAAACGCGAACAATTCACCGTGGGCGGCGCCGCCGTCATCGCCAAGTCCGATATCTCGGGCCGGGGCAGCAACCTCGGGGGGGAAACCGATGGTGACATGGTGCCGTTCGTGGGCGTGCCCATGGGTTACTACGTGAAGCCGATCGACGACCACTGGAGCGTCGGCTTCGGTGTCTACGTACCGTTCGGCCTGGTAACCGACTACGGCAGCGATGACGCCGCACGTTACTGGGGCAAGAAAAGCCACGTCGAGGTGGTCACCTTCCAGCCAACCGTCAGCTACGCCTTCAACGACAAGGTCTCGATCGGTTTCGGCCCGACCATCAACCGCATCAAGGGTGAACTGGGCTCGAGCCTGATCAACCCGTTCACCCCAGGCCGTAATGATGGCGAAGTGAAGATCAAGGGCGACGATACCGCCGTTGGTTACAACATCGGCATCCTGGTACAGGCCACCGATCGCACCCGCGTCGGCCTGACCTACCACTCGATGGTCGACTACAAGCTCGAGGGCAAGACCCGCGTCAGCACCCCGCTGATCGGGCCGTTCAACGGCAACAAGTTCGATGCCAGCCTGAAGATCAAGACGCCTGAGTCGGTGGACCTTTCGGTTACCCATGAACTGGACGACCAGTGGACCCTGTACGCAGGTAGCACCTGGACGCGCTGGAGCCGCCTGAAAGACATCACCGTGCAAAACGATGTCCCGGCGCCATTGGCAGGTTCGGCGTTCCAGACCATCAGCGAAGAGCAGAACTGGCACGACACCTGGGCTCACGCCATTGGTGCGTCGTACAAGGTCAACAAGGAGTGGGTGCTGCGCACCGGCTTCACCGTCGACCAGTCGCCGACCAACAACCACGACCGTTCGCCACGCATCCCGACTGGCGACCGCAAAGTGTTCAGCCTGGGTGCCGGCTGGAGCCCGAACGACGATATGACCATCGACGTGGCTTACTCCTACCTGTGGGAAGAAGACACCAAGGTCAATCAGGTGAGTGCAACCAAAGGCAGCTACCAGGCCAAGTACGAGAACAGCGCTCACGGTATCGGTGCATCCCTCACCTACCGTTTCTGATTCGTACGCTCTGCACAAAAAACCGCCCTTGTGGCGGTTTTTTCATGCCTGTACCTGCCAGCCGTCACCCAGGCGCTCGCGCAGGTAGTCCATGAACACGCGTACCTTGGCGGTCATGGCAAAGCGGTCTGCCAGGCACAGGTAGATATCCATGGGCTCGGTCTGGGCGTAGGCCTGGCCACTGTCGCTGTATTCGAACAACGGCACCAGCGCGCCGGATGCAAGGTGTGGCCGCACGATGAATTCGGCCAGGCGTGTGATGCCGCCATCGTGCAGGGCCATTTGGGTCAGCGCATCGATGTCATCACTGATCAGTACGCTGCCAAACTCTGCCTCGAAACGCAGCCCGTCGCGCATGAAGCCCCAGCGCAGAAACCGCCCGTCCACGGGGTAGCGGAATACCAGACAGCGGTGCTCGCGCAGCGCCTCGGGTGTGGCCGGCACGCCAGCGCTTTGCAGGTAGCCGGGTGAGGCGCAGCAAATGAACGGAATTCGGGCGATGTGCCGGGCCAGCAACTGGTCCTCCAGTTGCGGGGCGATGCGCAGGCTTACGTCGACGTCTTCGCGGGCATGGTTGACGCGGCGATCAGTCGTTACCAACTCTATCGAAAGTAGTGGATAGCGGGCACTGAACGCGGGTATCAGCGGCGCCAGCACGTGGCGACCAAAGGCGGAAGTGGAGGCAATGCACAGCCGGCCTTGGGGTTCACTTTCGGGTGTAGTCACTGCCTGCTCGGCCAAAGCCAGGTCGCGCTCTATGTGCTTTACGCGCTCGTAATACTGCGTGCCGGCGGGTGTGAGCGCCATGCTGCGTGTAGTGCGACTGAGCAGGCGGACCTGTAAATGGCCTTCCAGCCTTGCCAGGTTCTGGCTGACGGCTGCCGGGCTGAGGCCCAGATTGCGCGCGCCAGCGGCGATGCTGCCGGCTTCGACAACCTTGATGAAACTGCGGATGGCGTTGAGCAGGTCCATGTGTGAGCCCATGCATTCGTAAGAATCTGTTTATAAAGAACTCAATACGGCTGGTCTACAGTTACGGCCGAACGGCTTGCTAACCTGCGCCTCCACTTACCTTTCAGGAGTTCGCATGAGCAACCTGTCCCAGTCGCGCAGCCGACGCAAATTGCACCCTGGCGCCACACCCTACGTATTCGCGTTCTACATGTCGTCGATCATGGCGCTGTTGATGTGCTTCGTGATCACAGCCGCGAATGCCGGGGTCAACCCGGAGTACCTGAGTAATGTGCTGAAGGCTTACCAGTTGGCGATGCCGGTTGCGTTTGTATGCGTGCTAATGGTCAGGCCGGTGGTGGTGCGGTTGGTGGCGATCACGGTGCATGCAAAGTGAATTAACAACACCAAACACCCCTCCCGCTCTTGATCTTGATCTTGATCTTGATCTTCGCGACTTCAGGAGGCCGAGCGGAGGGATTGCGGAGGGAGGTGACGGGCATGGATGCCCGTCAAGCG
>NZ_JBNNVS010000077.1:0-14865 GCF_050280665.1 Pseudomonas sp. NPDC089547
CCCCCTGTAGGAGCGGCCTTGTGTCGCGATGGGCTGCGCAGCAGCCCCGGCAGTCTGTGCCGGGGCTGAGATTTTGGGGCCGCTGCGCGCCCCATCGCGACACAAGGCCGCTCCTACAAGGACCGCGTCAAGCCTGTAACTAGGCGCTTTGCCGCACTGGCGCAGCAGCGCGGGCCAGCAATTCGAGCACGGCTTCACTCACCCGCGGGTCGGACAGTACCCGCTGGTGCCCACCCTGCTCCAGCAGCATCAGCCGGCTATCGAACCAGGCCTTATGGATTACCTGGGCTTCATCGGCGGCAACCAGCGCGTCATCGGCGGCATGCACCACCAACCCCGGCAACTCCAACTGGTAACCGGTCACATCCAGCCGCGCGATCTGCATACCCACATCGCGCTCCACCTGGCGGATAAAGGCTGCCCGCGCCCGCGCCGGCAGCCCCAGGTGGTGGGCAAAGCCACGCAATACGCCCAGCAGCCGCGCCGGGGCGGCTATGCTGACCGCCGCCTCTGTGCGCAGCCCCATCTGCAAGGCCAGCAATACACTGGCACCGCCCATCGAGTGGCCAATCACCGCACGCAGCGGCGGCAACTCGGCGGCAGCCTCCAGCAGCGCCCGGGCAAACAGCACTACATTCGCCTGCTCACCAGGCGAACGCCCATGCCCCGGCCCCTCCAGCGAGACCACCGTGTGCCCAGCCTGAACCAAGGTTTGGATCAAGGCGGCAAACTGGGTCGGGCGCCCTTCCCAACCATGCATCAGCAGCACGGCCGGCCCTTTGCCCCAGCGCAAGGCAGACAAACCGAAGCGCAGGGTAATGCGCTCGGCGCTAGCCAGCACGGGCAACTCCCAATCCCGCGGCGGCAGATTGCGCGGGGTCATGAAGGCACGGCGCATCTTGCCAGCCACATGCTCGGGGGCCAGGCGGCCCAGGGTGCCATTGACACCACGAATCCAGCTCAGGGTAGTCATCGCCATGCTCCAGGGTTAAAGCACCGCCGATTTGGCGGCGCGCAGAATACGGTCAGACAATTCACCGGTACCCAAGGCACGGGCCAGGGCAAGGCCGCCAACCATGAGCGCCAGGTCGGCCAGTGCCTTGTCGGCATCTTCCGGGCGGTCGACCATGGCAGCAGTCATCAGCTCGATGTGTTCGGCCAATACCTCACGGAAGGCTTCCGGCAAGCGCTGCATCTCGCCCAGCGAATTGGGTAGCGGGCAGGCGTGCACTTCGGCATCCCGGTGTTTACGCGACAAGTAGAAGGCACTGGCCAGCGCCCGCCGCCCCGCACCGTCGAGGCTGGGGTCGATCTGCGCGAGCAAGGCACGGCGCTCACCCAACAACTGGCGGAACGCTTCGAGCATCAGCTCGTCCTTGCTGTCGAAGTGTGCATAGAAACCACCGACGGTCAGGCCTGCCGCGCCCATTACCTGGCTAACGCTGGGCTCGGCCGGGCCGTGCTGGATCAGCGCCTTGCGTGCGGCTTCCAGGATGCGCTCGCGGGTTTTGCTCTTCTTGTCGCTCATCAGGCACTCGCCAGTCGAAATATGATGATCGAAATATTATTCTCATCATATTTTTTGGCAAGCTGAATTTGTTGCCGTCTGTCGGGAGTCATTTTTTCGGAAGGGAGAAAAAACAAAAGGCCCATTCAATAAGCGAATGAGCCTTTAAAGTCCCGCAAAACGCGGGTAAATATGGCGTCCCCTAGGGGACTCGAACCCCTGTTACCGCCGTGAAAGGGCGGTGTCCTAGGCCACTAGACGAAGGGGACGTAACCTTCGCGAAGATTCACTTACGTGAACCCTGGCAGAAATGGTGGAGCTAAGCGGGATCGAACCGCTGACCTCCTGCATGCCATGCAGGCGCTCTCCCAGCTGAGCTATAGCCCCGAAACAAAAGACTCATCAATAAGCGACGAGCCTTTTTAAGCCCTGCAAAACGCAGGAAAAAGTGGCGTCCCCTAGGGGACTCGAACCCCTGTTACCGCCGTGAAAGGGCGGTGTCCTAGGCCACTAGACGAAGGGGACGTAACCTTCGTGCCGGCTCGCTTACACGAACCGCGGCAAAATTGGTGGAGCTAAGCGGGATCGAACCGCTGACCTCCTGCATGCCATGCAGGCGCTCTCCCAGCTGAGCTATAGCCCCGGATTTTTAGCCTCGCGGCCCAGCGATATCCTGAAACATCGCTTGTGTAAAACTGGCGTCCCCTAGGGGACTCGAACCCCTGTTACCGCCGTGAAAGGGCGGTGTCCTAGGCCACTAGACGAAGGGGACGAACCTTCTTACCTTCAAGACCCGGTTGCTGGACCCGGTCTTGCTTATCAGCCTTGGCTGCTAAGCGGAATTTGGTGGAGCTAAGCGGGATCGAACCGCTGACCTCCTGCATGCCATGCAGGCGCTCTCCCAGCTGAGCTATAGCCCCACAATGTCGCTTTGAACAGAACCGCTGGCTGGGTGCCTGGCGTTTCGTTTTCGTTCATCGCTGTGGACGGGGCGCATATTAAGTTCGGATTGCAGGGCTGTCAAACTAATTTTTTAAAATAATCAAAAAATTTTTCACAGATAACAATCACTTACCGCCCTGCCCTGCTGGATCTGGGCGCCGCACCCTTGTAGGAGCGGCCTTGTGTCGCGAAAGGACCGCAACGCGGCCCCGCGATTTCAGCTTCAACACAAAATCGCCGGGGCCGCTTTGCGGCCCTATCGCGACACAAGGCCGCTCCTACAGGGTTCAGCTACAGGCTCGGAATCGCCATCAACCGATGGAAGCCAGCAGCTTTTCCCACTCTTTGTTTTCTTTCTTCGACACGCCACCCAGCAGGTCCAGTGCCTGGCGCAGGCGGTAACGGGTCAGGTCCGGACCGAGGATTTCCATGGCGTCCAGCACCGAAACCGAGCTGGCCTGGCCGGTGATGGCAGCGAACATCAGCGGCATGGCATCGCGCAGCTTCAGTTCCAGCGCCTCGACCACAGCCTGGATGCAGCCGGTGATGCGCTCTTTTTCCCACTGGCGCAGGCTTTCGAGCTTCCACAGGATCAGCTGGATCACCTGGCGCACCTGGTCGGCCGACAGTTTCTTGCTTTCGAACAGCTTGGCATCCAGCTTCAGCGCGCCTTCGAAGAAGAACCCACCCAGCGGGGCAACCTGGCTGAAGGTTTCAACGCGACCCTGCACGTGCGGGGCGATTTTCATCATGTAGTCACTGTTGAACGCCCACTTCTGCAGGCGCGCGGCGAACTCTTCGACCGGCAGCTCACGCAACCACTGGCCGTTGAGCCAGGACAGCTTCTCGATGTCGAAGATCGGGCCACCCAGCGAGATGCGCGACAGGTCAAAGTGCTCGACCATCTCGGCCAGCGAGAACTTCTCACGCTCGTCCGGCATCGACCAGCCCATGCGGCCCAGGTAGTTGAGCATCGCCTCCGGCATGAAGCCCATGCGCTCGTAGAAAGTAACCGAGGTCGGGTTCTTGCGCTTGGACAGCTTGGACTTGTCCGGGTTACGCAGCAGCGGCATGTAGCACAGCTTGGGCTGCTCCCAGCCAAAGTATTCGTACAGCTTGATCAGCTTGGGCGCCGACGGCAGCCACTCTTCACCACGCAGTACGTGGGTGATGCCCATCAGGTGGTCATCCACCACGTTGGCCAGGAAGTACGTCGGCAGGCCGTCGTTCTTCATCAGCACCTGCATGTCCATGCGGTCCCACGGGATTTCTACGTCGCCGCGCAGCATGTCCGGGACCACGCACATGCCTTCGCTCGGCACCTTCATGCGGATCACGTGTGGCTCGCCCGCGGCCAGGCGGCGCTGTACCTCCTCGGCGCTCAACAGCAACGCGCGCCCGTCATAACGCGGGGTTTCGCCGCGGGCTTGCTGCTCGGCACGCATCTGGTCCAGCTCTTCAGCGGTGCAGAAGCAGTAGAAGGCGTGGCCGGCATCAACCAGTTCCTTGGCGTATTTGGCGTAGATCTCGCCACGCTCGCTCTGCCGGTACGGGCCATGGGGGCCGCCGACGTCCGGGCCTTCGTTCCATTCGATACCAAGCCAGCGCAGGGCGTCGAAGATCTGTTGCTCCGACTCGCGCGTGGAGCGCAGTTGGTCGGTGTCTTCGATGCGTAGGATGAACTCACCGCCGTGCTGCTTGGCAAAGCAGTAGTTGAACAGGGCGATGTAGGCAGTGCCGACATGGGGGTCGCCGGTAGGCGATGGCGCGATACGCGTGCGTACGGTGGTCATGGAGGGTCTCGAACGAAAGATGAAACAAAGGCGGGATGTTAGCAGGTGGCAGGCACCGGGCTCCAGCAATGGCGCGAACGTCACTTGTCGACAGGCCCTGCGCCGCTGTTAAATTTATTTACATTTCTGGAACGATAGTCCCCATGCCTGCCCAACTCAAACGCCGCCTGCTGGTCTTTTTTACCCTCGTGGCCCTGATCGCCCTCGCCTTCCTGGCCCACTGGTACTTCAAGGGCCGCTTTTACGAGAGCACCGACAACGCCTACGTGCAGGGCGAGATCACGCGTATTTCCAGCCAGCTGGGGGCACGCATCGACGCGGTGCCGGTCGAGGACAACCAGCACGTGAACAAAGGTGACCTGCTGGCCAGGCTGGAGGCGGCCGACTACGAACTGGCAGTAGCGCGCGCCCGCGCAGCCCTGGCTACCCGTGAAGCGGAATACGCGCAGGCACAAAGCCGCCTGACCCAACAGGGCAGCCTGATTGCCGCCGGGCAGGCGCAGGTGGCGGCCAACCAGGCAACCTACGAGCGGTCGCGGGTGGACCTGAGCCGCGCCGAAAAGCTGCGCAAGCCCGGTTTCATATCCGAAGAACGGGTCACCACCCTGTCGGCCGACAGCCATGTCGCCGGCTCGCAGGTCGACAAGGCCCGCGCCGACCTGCAAAGCCAGCGCCAGCAGGTCAACGCACTGAATGCTGACCTCAAGCGCCTGGACGCACAAATCGCCAATGCCCGCGCCGACCTGGCCCAGGCCGAACTGAACCTGACCCGTTGTGAAATCCGCGCACCGATCAGCGGCACCATTGGCCAGCGCAATGCGCGCAATGGCCAGGTGGTGCAGGCCGGCGCCTACCTGATGTCGATCGTGCCCGACGAAGATATCTGGGTGCAGGCCAACTTCAAGGAAACCCAGATCGGCCGCATGCACCCCGGCCAGCGTGCCGAACTGCTGTTCGACAGCTACCCAGACACCCCCATCGAAGGCCAGGTCGACAGCCTGTTCGCCGCCTCGGGTGCGCAGTTCAGCCTGCTGCCGCCAGACAACGCAACCGGCAACTTCACCAAGGTTGTGCAGCGCATCCCGGTCAAACTGACTTTCCCTGCCAACAACCCGCTGCACGGGCGTATCCGGCCCGGCATGTCGGTGACCGCCACCGTAGACCTGCGCACCGAAGACGAAGGCCACAATGGCCGGTGACCCACTGCTGCGCCCCACTGCGGAGCCGACCCGGCGCGACTGGATCGCGGTGATGAGCGTGATGCTCGGCGCCTTCATGGCCGTGCTGGACATCCAGATCACCAACTCGTCGCTCAAAGACATCCAGGGCGCACTGTCGGCCACCCTGGAGGAAGGCTCATGGATTTCCACCTCCTACCTGGTGGCGGAAATCATCATGATCCCGCTGACCGCCTGGCTGGTTCAGCTGTTGTCTGCCCGCCGCCTGGCAGTGTGGGTATCGGCGGGGTTTCTGTTGTCGTCGCTGCTGTGTTCGATGGCCTGGAACCTGGAGAGCATGATCCTGTTCCGTGCCTTGCAAGGTTTTACCGGCGGGGCGCTGATCCCGCTTGCGTTTACCCTCACCCTGATCAAGCTGCCCGAACACCACCGCGCCAAGGGCATGGCCATGTTCGCCATGACCGCCACCTTCGCCCCGTCCATCGGCCCCACCCTGGGCGGCTGGCTGACCGAGAACTGGGGCTGGGAGTACATCTTCTACATCAACATCCCGCCGGGCCTGGTGATGATCGCCGGCCTGCTGTACGGGCTGGAGAAAAAGGAGGCGCACTGGGAACTGCTGAAAAGCACCGATTACGCCGGCATCGTCACGCTGGGCGTAGGCCTGGGCTGCCTGCAAGTGTTTCTGGAGGAAGGCCACCGCAAGGACTGGCTGGAGTCGCCCTTGATCGTCGGCCTGGGCAGCATCGCCCTGGTCAGCCTGATCACCTTCGTCATCCTGCAGTTTTCCAAGCCGCAGCCGCTGATCAACCTGCGCATCCTGGGCAACCGCAATTTCGGCCTGTCGAGTATCGCCAGCCTGGGCATGGGCGTGGGGTTGTACGGTTCGATCTATCTGTTGCCGCTGTACCTGGCGCAGGTACAGGGCTACAACGCCCTGCAAATCGGCGAGGTGATCATGTGGATGGGCGTGCCGCAGCTGTTCCTGATTCCGTTGGTGCCACAACTGATGAAAGTGGTGTCGCCCAAGCTGCTGTGCGCCCTCGGGTTCTGCCTGTTTGGCGCCGCCAGTTTCGGCTCGGGCGTACTCAACCCGGACTTTGCCGGGCCGCAGTTCAACCATATCCAGATCATCCGCGCCCTTGGCCAGCCGATGATCATGGTGACCATTTCGTTGATCGCCACATCGTACATTCAGCAGCAGGACGCAGGGTCGGCGTCGAGCCTGTTCAACATCTTGCGTAACCTAGGTGGCGCAATCGGGATTGCCTTGCTGGCCACGTTGCTGGATGCGCGGACCAAGGTGTATTTCGATTACCTGAGGGAGTCGATAGTGCCGAGCAACCCGCAGGTGGCAGAGCGGCTGGCGCAACTGGCGGAGCGGCTGGGGAGTGACAATGCAGCGCTGGGCAAGCTGAGCGAGATTACCCACCAGCAGGCGTTGATCATGGCGTACAACGATGCCTTCCACTTTGTCGGGATTGGTTTGGCGGTGAGCATGGTGGCGGTGCTGTTGACCCGCAAATTGCCGCAGGGGTTGAAGGCTGGGGAGGCGCATTGAGCCAATTTCAGCTGCTGCGCGGTCCTGTGGGAGCGGGCAAGCCCGCGAACACCGGCAAAGCCGGTGCCATCCACCGCGTTGCCTGCTTCGCGGGCACGCCCGCTCCCACAGGGCCGGCGTCAGGGCTCAGCTGGTAATCAACCGCTCGCGCAGTTGTGTGATTTCGTCGCGCAACTGCGCCGCTGCCTCGAACTCCAGGTCGCGGGCAAACTGCATCATCTTCTCTTCCAGCTGTTTGATGCGCTTGGTGATCTCGCCCGGCGTACGCAGTTCGGCCTCGTAACGGGCGCTCTCCTCTGCCGCCTTTGCCATGCCCTTGCGCTTCTTGCTGCGCGCACCAGGCACGGTAGCGCCCTCCATGATGTCGGTGATGTCCTTGACCACGCCCTTGGGCACGATGCCATGCGCTTCGTTGAAGGCGATCTGCTTTTCGCGGCGCCGCTCGGTTTCGTCTATTGCACGCTGCATAGAGCCCGTGACGTTATCGGCGTAAAGGATTGCCCGGCCATTGAGGTTACGCGCAGCACGGCCGATAGTCTGGATCAGTGAACGCTCGGACCGCAGGAAGCCTTCCTTGTCGGCATCCAGGATCGCCACCAGCGACACTTCCGGCATGTCCAGGCCCTCGCGCAGCAGGTTGATACCCACCAGCACGTCGAAGGTACCCAGGCGCAGGTCGCGGATGATCTCCACCCGCTCCACGGTGTCGATGTCCGAGTGCAGGTAACGCACCCGCACGTCATGGTCGGCCAGGTAATCGGTCAGGTCTTCGGCCATGCGCTTGGTCAGCGTGGTGGCCAGCACCCGCTCGCCCTGCGCAACGCGCTTGCGGATTTCCGACAGCAGGTCGTCGACCTGGGTCAGCGCCGGGCGTACCTCGACCTGCGGGTCGACCAGGCCGGTGGGGCGCACCACCTGCTCCACCACGCGCCCGGCGTGCTCGGCCTCGTAAGGCCCGGGCGTAGCGGAGACGAAGATGGTCTGTGGGCTGACGTCCTCCCATTCGTCAAAGCGCATGGGCCGGTTGTCCAGCGCCGAGGGCATGCGGAAGCCATACTCCACCAAGGTTTCCTTGCGCGAGCGGTCGCCTTTGTACATGGCGCCGACCTGCGGCACGCTGACGTGCGATTCGTCGATTACCAGCAGCGCATCCGCCGGCAAGTAGTCGTACAGGGTGGGCGGCGGCGCCCCGGCCGGGCGCCCGGACAGGTAGCGCGAGTAGTTTTCGATACCGTTGCAGTAGCCGAGCTCCAGGATCATCTCCAGGTCGAAACGGGTGCGCTGTTCCAGGCGCTGCGCTTCTACCAGCTTGTTGGCCTTTTGCAGGTACTCCAGGCGCTCCTTCAGCTCTTCCTTGATGCCCTCCACCGCCTCCAGCAGGGTTTCCCGCGGGGTAACGTAGTGGCTCTTGGGGTAAAAGGTAAACCGCGGCAGCTTGCGGAAGACCTCGCCAGTGAGCGGGTCGAAGGCAGCGATGTTTTCCACCTCGTCATCGAACAGTTCGATGCGGATGGCTTCAAGGTCCGATTCGGCCGGGAAAATGTCGATCACGTCACCGCGCACGCGGAAGGTGGCACGGGCAAAGTCCATTTCGTTACGGGTGTATTGCAGATCAGCCAGCCGGCGCAGCAGCGCACGCTGGTCAAGCTTGTCGCCCCGGTCTACGTGCAGGACCATTTTCAGGTAGGACTCAGGGCTACCCAGGCCGTAGATGCACGACACGGTGGTGACGATGATCGCGTCGCGCCGTTCCAGCAGCGCCTTGGTCGCCGACAGGCGCATCTGCTCGATGTGGTCGTTGATCGAGGCGTCCTTCTCGATGAAGGTGTCCGACGACGGCACGTAGGCCTCGGGCTGGTAGTAGTCGTAGTAGGAAACGAAATACTCCACCGCGTTATTCGGGAAGAAAGCCTTGAATTCGCCGTACAACTGGGCGGCCAGGGTCTTGTTCGGCGCCAGCACCAGGGTCGGGCGCTGCACCTGCGCGATAACGTTGGCGATGCTGAAGGTTTTGCCCGAACCGGTCACGCCGAGCAGCGTCTGGTGCGACAACCCCGCCTCGATACCTTCGACCATTTGGCGGATGGCCTCGGGCTGGTCGCCAGCAGGCTGGAAACGGGTGACGAGCTGGAACTCGGACATGTCGGACCTCGCGGTGCTGCAGCAACTGTAAATTTAGCCAGTAGTCTATACCCAAATGCGCCCGCCCGGGGGCGCTTTCAAGGCGTAGCTGTGAACGCGTGTAACGGTGGACCCGGCAATTAGACCAATGGTCGAAAAATATTTGCGCAAATAGCCTGAAAAGCTGTGCCAGAGTGTCGCAGTGACCGGGCGGTATCACTATACTGACTCCCCGTTTGTGCACCGCTTCAGTGCATTCGGCTGGAGCGTGTACGTCCTATCACTCTCCAATCAGAGCCAAGGTAACAATGAGCCTGTTTTCCGCTGTCGAGCTGGCACCCCGCGACCCTATCCTGGGCCTCAACGAAGCATTCAACGCCGACCCACGTACCGACAAGGTCAACCTGGGCGTGGGCGTGTACTGCAATGAGGAAGGCCGCATTCCGCTGCTGCGCGCCGTGATCGAAGCCGAGACCCAGCGTGCCGCCCAGCACGCCTCGCGCGGCTACCTGCCGATCGACGGTATCGCCACCTACGACCAGGCTGTGCAAAAACTGATCTTCGGCGCCGAGTCGCCACTGCTGGCCGCCGGCCGCGTGGTTACCGTGCAGGCCGTCGGCGGTACCGGCGCACTGAAGATCGGTGCCGACTTCCTCAAGCGCCTGTCGCCCAACGCCGTCGTGGCAATCAGCGACCCGAGCTGGGAAAACCACCGCGCACTGTTCGAAACCGCCGGTTTCCCGGTACAGAACTACCGCTACTATGATGCACCGAGCAACGACGTCAACCGCGCCGGCATGCTCGAAGACCTGAACAACCTGCCGTCCGGCTCGATCGTGGTGCTGCACGCTTGCTGCCACAACCCGACTGGCGTCGATCTGGGCCTGGACGACTGGAAAAACGTCCTGGAAGTGGTCAAGGCCAAGGGCCATGTACCGTTCCTCGACATGGCCTACCAGGGCTTTGGTGACGGCATCGCCGAAGACGCCTTCGCCGTGCGCCTGTTCGCCGAGTCGGGCCTGGAGTTCTTCGTTTCCAGCTCGTTCTCCAAGTCGTTCTCGCTGTACGGCGAACGCGTGGGTGCGCTGTCGATCGTTACCGCTACCAAGGACGAGAGCACCCGTGTGCTGTCTCAGGTCAAGCGCGTGATCCGCACCACCTACTCCAACCCGCCAACTCACGGTGCAACCATCGTCGCCACCGTGCTGAACAGCGACGAGCTGCGCCAGATGTGGGAAGCCGAGCTGGGCGAGATGCGCCAGCGCATCCACGGCATGCGCCAGCAAATGGTCAGCCTGCTGGCTGAATATGGCGCCAAGCGTGACTTCAGCTTCGTTGGCCGCCAGGCCGGCATGTTCTCCTACTCGGGGCTGACCGTTGAGCAGGTTGCCCGCCTGAAGAACGACTTTGGTATCTACGCACTGGACACCGGCCGCATCGCGGTGGCCGCGCTGAACCAGAGCAACATCCACGTGGTGACCAAGGCCATCGTGGAAGTGCTGTAACTCATTGTTTTGCCAAGAGGTAGCTTGACATCCTCTTGGCAATCAGTAAGATACGCGCAGATTCCGCGATAGCTCAGTCGGTAGAGCAAATGACTGTTAATCATTGGGTCCCTGGTTCGAGTCCAGGTCGCGGAGCCAAACACTGAAAAAGCCCCCGGGTGCGCAAGCAACCGGGGGCTTTTTCGTTGCATCGCGTTTATTCGCCCAGCGGCTCGGTCACTGGCTTGCCTTCGTCCACCAGGCTCCACACCAGCAGCTTGGCGGGTTGGGTTTTGCTGGCGTTGCGCGACACGCTGTGCACGGTGCCTGGCGCTTCGTACCAGTACTCGCCAGCCTTGTAGGTCTTTTCCTGCTCGTTGTTCAGTTTTGATACCACTGCCCCTTCAAGCACGTAGGCCATTACCGCGCCTGGGTGCTGATGTGCAGGCGAGGCCTCGCCGGGGGCGTAGCTTACCGTGAGCATGACGGCAGTTTTGCCGGGGGCATTCGAGGGTTGTTGTTGCTGCAGGACTTTGACCTGGTCGGCGACGTCGCCGTGCGCCCAAGCAGGGGCTTGACCGGCAAGCAGGGCGAAGAGGATCAAGGTGAGTGGTTTCATCGCGGGCAACTCCTGGGTGGCAATTGCCAGCAGGTTAGGCCCTCATTGGCTGAAGACAAATGGCCAATTCGAGGTAAAAGCAGGGGGCCGATTTTGCCTGTACCGGCCTCTTCGCGGGCATGCCCGCTCCCACAAGTTCTCCACAGGCTTCAGGGGCTGCGCTGTACCTGTGGGAGCGGGCACGCCCGCGAAGAGGCCGGCACAGAAAAAAGAGTTCTCAGCTACTACGCCCAATCGGGTAAAACTCGCCCTGGCTCCAGACCCCCAACCATTCCTCCCCCTCGATCTCACGCGGCACCGCCAGCTCCACCATCTGGTAGAACACATTGCGATGAATCAGCGCCTCAAGGTTGCTGCGCATCAGCACATAGGGTGACGGTTCCTGCGTCACAGGGTCGATCACCACGCGCAGCGGGCTGTCCGGCCCGGCATCCACCTGGTCCTCGACATTGCTGGTAAAGCGCAGCACCTGCTGTTCGCCCTCCCCCAGCACCTCCAGCGCTATGGCAACGAACGGCGCGTCATCAACGCGAATGCCAACCTTTTCCACAGGGGTAACCAGGAAGTAGTCGTCACCATCGCGGCGGATGATGGTGGAGAACAAACGCACCATCGGCTTGCGCCCGATCGGCGTACCCAGGTAATACCAGGTGCCATCGCGGGCGATGCGCATGTCGATGTCGCCGCAGAAGTCCGGATTCCACAGATGCACTGGCGGCAGGCCCTTTGCCTTGGGGATCTGTGCCAGAAGATCATTGGCCTTGCCGGAGTCACTCATCACGCCTGCCTCATTCGCTCACGCCCAGAAGGCTACGAGCGTACTCGCGCATCGGTGCGCCAAGCAAATCTTCAGGGGTGTTGTCGTGGAACGTCAACAAACCGCCACGGCTCTTGATGCGCGCAGTGTCAACCAGGTAGCGGGTATTGGTTTCGATCAGCATCATCTGAACCACACCGCTGTCCCAGCCCAATCGGTCGACAGCCTGTTCGTCGTACCACTCGTCACCATTGCCGATGCGGTCGTCGGTCCGCGCGAAACGGGTGTACAGCACGTAATCGGCACCGACCGAACGCGCCTGGGCAATGGCATCTTCCAGGCCCAGTGGGCCTTGGGCACGGCGCACCAGCGGGAAATACTCGACAAAGCTTTTGAAGGCCTCGTCGGCTACCGCGTTCTGCCGCGGTACCGGCCCCTTGCCGGGCGGCACGAAGGCACCCTGGCCGATGAAGATGAACGAATCGGGCTGCAGACGGATAGACAGCGTGCGACGGGTATCACTGTGGTCCAGCAGACCGGCATCGCTCATGTGATAGCGCACGCCCTCGCCCATATCGCTGACATTCATGCAGCCGCCCAGCGCCATCAGCGCCAGCAGCAAGACCAGGCTACGCATCTTTCCTCCAGTGGCCGGCGACGAAAAACCGGCGAATAGCTGGCGGATGCAGCTTTTGCGCCAGCTTCAGCCGCCGATCACCTTCATCACCATCACATCCCCGGAAAACGCCAGGTCCTGCTTGTCTGCCAAGGCCTTGACCAGCAGGCGCTGCAAAGCCGGCAATGCCTGATGGCGCGGCTTATCCAGCAGTTCGCCGACGAAATGGCGACTGCCAGACGACAGGCAGCCATGCAGCCAGCCCGTGGAGGACAAACGCAACCGCGAGCAGGTACGGCAAAACGGAACGCTTTCGTTGGCGATGACGCCGAAGTGGCCAACCCCTGGGATTTCATAGCGCAAAGCGGTGGCATCCAGCGGAGCATCAACCTGGACATAGGCATGCTTGCTGCCAATCAGTGCGAGCAACTGGTCAAGGCCAAAGAACTGTTGCAGGAAGGTATTGCTGTCACGGGCAAGGTGGCCCATGCGCATAAGCTCGATGAAGCGCAACTCGAAACCACGCGCCAGGCAATAGTCCAGCAGCGGCAGTACCTGGTCGACGTTCTGCCCGCGCATTGGCACCATGTTCACCTTGATCCGCATACCCAACGCACTGGCCTGCTCCATACCTGCCAGCACGCTTGCCAGATCGCCGCCCCGGGCGATGTGGCGGAAAGCCTGGGGGTCGAGGGTGTCGAGGGAAACATTGAGTCGACGGACACCGGCCGCCTGCAACTGCGGCAACTTGCGCTGCAATAGCTGGCCATTGGTGGTCAGCGAAATGTCGTCGAGCTCAAGCTTGGCCACGGCCCCCAAAAAGGCATCCAGACGCGGGCTGACCAGCGGCTCTCCGCCCGTGATGCGCAGCCGCTCGATACCGGCCGCCTCGATCAGGTAAGCCACTCCACGCGCCATGGCATCTGCCGACAATTCATCCTGCGCCGCCACCAGGCGCTTGCCATCGGGTACGCAGTAAGTGCACGCATAATTGCAAGCAGCCGTCAGGCTGACGCGCAGGTTGCGAAAACGCCTGCCTTGACGATCGACAATCATGAATGACTCCAGCATGGATGATGAGGGCTGGCAAAACCTGACTCATAAATCAGGTTTTTGCAAGCCCCTTCACATCATCGAAAGCCAAAGCTGTGTTGTAGCAGCAGCCGGGTGCTGCAAAAGGGCCGGTACGGCGTACTGGCCTGAACCGAGGGGTCAGTGGGTTGGTTCGGGGTCGCGCTTGCGCTTGTTGCCCATGCGCACGCCAATGTCCATCAGGAACTGGAAGAAGCCTTCCTGATCCTCCAGCACATTGCTCCAGAATGGCGAGTGGTACAGCGCCACGGCGCCATGCACCAGTGCCCAGGCGGCGCAGTAGTGGAAATAGGGCGGTACGTCTTCGAGCTTGCCTTCGCTGATGCGGCCCTTGATCAGCTGGGTCAGGCGGTCGAAGTTGGAAGCGCGGATGCTGTGCAGCTGCTCGACCATTTCCGGTACCTGGTTGCCCTTGACCACCTTCTCTTCCAGGCGGTCGAACAGCCGGTAACGTTGAGGGTCGCGCATGCGGAACTCGAAGTAGGCGCGCGACAGGGCCTCCTTGTCGCGGTCGACGTCAGCCGAGTGCAACAGTTCGTTCAGGTCGCGCTCGTAGTCGAGCATCAGGCGCAGGTAGATTTCCGCCTTGGACTTGAAATGCTTGTAGATCGTGCCTTTGCCGATGCCCACGGCGTCGGCGATCATCTCGACGGTGACGCTGTCCTCACCCTGTTCGAGAAACAGTTTGAGCGCGGTATCGAGGATTTCCTGTTCGCGACGGCGAAATTCACGGACCTTACGAGGTTCTTTCTGCATGGGAAGGACTGGATGACAATCGAAGCGGTTTATTATGCCTAACTTGCGGGAAATTGCACGGATCATCCAAGCATGTCTGTGTTTCACGATGCATATGGCCATGCGATGCAGGAGGATTGGAGCGTTGGCGTATTCCAAATTTGTTTAAAAAACGACCAATTCAGGCTGGCACTGCGCCAAACCTGACCAATACTTGAAGTGTTGGCGCGGCGCATCCCCCCCCAAGTGGCGCGCCGATAAAGGTGCTCAGGGACCGCGTACCTTTGTTTTACTCCTAATGGTCTTAACCCGGATTCCCCCCCCAGAACCCGGGTTTTTTTTGTGCAATGCTTTTGATCTAGCTTTTGATCTTGATCTTGATCTTGATCTTGATCTTCGCGACTTCAGGAGGCCGAGCGGAGGGATTGCGGAGGGAGGTGACGGGCATGGATGCCCGTCA
>NZ_JBNNVS010000078.1:0-14215 GCF_050280665.1 Pseudomonas sp. NPDC089547
TCAACACCGTCAGCAACGCCCTGCTGCAGCAGGAGAGTGTGCTCTCCACCATCAACGATGCCATGTGCGTCAACGACCTGGTCGTATGCGGCGCCGAGCCGCTGTTCTTCCTCGACTACTACGCCACTGGCAAGCTGAACGTTGACGTGGCCGCCACCGTGGTTACCGGCATCGGCGCCGGTTGCGAACTGGCCGGCTGCTCGCTGGTCGGTGGTGAAACCGCCGAAATGCCTGGCATGTACGAAGGCGAAGACTACGACCTGGCCGGCTTCTGCGTGGGCGTGGTGGAAAAGGCCGAAATCATCGACGGCTCCAAGGTTGCCACCGGCGACGCGCTGATCGCCCTGCCATCCTCGGGCCCGCACTCCAACGGCTATTCGCTGATCCGCAAGATCCTCGAAGTGTCCGCCACCGACATCGAGAACACCCAGCTGGACGGCAAGCCATTGACCGACCTGCTGATGGCGCCAACCCGCATCTACGTGAAGCCGCTGCTGCAGCTGATCAAGAACACCGGTGCCGTCAAGGCCATGGCCCACATCACCGGTGGCGGCCTGCTGGACAACATCCCGCGCGTACTGCCGAAAAACGCCCAGGCCGTGGTTGACGTGGCCAGCTGGCAGCGCCCGGCAGTGTTCGACTTCCTGCAGGAAAAAGGCAACGTCGACGAGCACGAAATGCACCGCGTACTGAACTGCGGCGTGGGCATGGTCATCTGCGTAGCCCAGGACCAGGTCGAAGCCGCCCTGAACGAACTGCGCGCCGCTGGCGAGCAGCCTTGGGTCATCGGCCACATTGCCGAAGCCGCCGAAGGTGCTGCCCAGGTCGAGCTGCAGAACCTCAAGGCACACTGATGCCAAGCAAGACCTGCAATGTAGTAGTACTGCTGTCGGGTTCCGGCAGCAACCTGCAAGCCCTGATCGATAGCTGCCAAGGGGCAGACAGCCCGCTACGCATCCGTGCGGTGGTTTCCAACCGCGCCGATGCCTACGGCCTGCAACGCGCCGCGGCGGCCGGCATCGACAGCGTGGTGCTCGACCACACCCAGTTCGACGGCCGCGAAGCCTTCGATGCCGCGCTGGTTGCGCGCATCGACGGTTTTGCGCCGGACCTGGTCGTGCTGGCCGGCTTCATGCGCATCCTCAGTGGCGACTTCGTGCGCCACTATCAGGGCCGCCTGCTCAACATCCACCCGTCGCTGCTACCCAAGTACAAGGGCCTGCATACCCACCGTCGGGCACTGGAGGCAGGCGACGCCGAACACGGCTGCAGCGTACACTTCGTGACTGAGGAACTCGATGGCGGCCCTCTGGTCGTACAGGCTGTAGTACCGGTGGCGTCTGACGACACCGTTGAAAGCCTGGCCCAGCGGGTACATCGTCAGGAACACCTGATCTACCCGCTGGCGGTGCGCTGGTTCGCTGAAGGGCGCTTGTGCCTTGGCGAACAAGGTGCATTACTGGATGGCCAGCCCCTGGCGGCCAGCGGTCACTTGATTCGATCCTAGGAGAATTTATGCGTCGCGCCCTGCTCTTGGCTCTCGCCGTGCTCGCCCTGCCCCTCCAGGCAGCTGATCTGAAGCCTTTTTCGGCCAGCTACACCGCCGACTGGAAGCAGTTGCCCATGAGCGGCACCGCCGAGCGTAGCCTGGTCAAGAATGCCAACGGTACCTGGGACCTTAATTTCAAGGCTTCCATGATGATCGCCAGCCTGACCGAGCAAAGCACCCTGCGCCTGGAAAACGACACCCTGCTCCCGCAGAAGTACCACTTCGAGCGCGGCGGCCTGGGCAAAGCCAAGAAAGTCGACCTGACCTTCGACTGGACCGGCAAGAAGGTCACCGGCAGCGACCGTGGCGATGCCGTCAGCCTGCCGCTGAACCGTGGCGTACTGGACAAGTCGTCCTACCAGCTGGCCCTGCAGCATGACGTGGCCGCCGGCAAGAAGAGCATGACCTACCAGGTGGTTGACGGTGACGAGATCGACACCTACGACTTCCGCGTGCTCGGCACCGAAAAAGTCACCACCAAGACCGGCCAGGTCGATGCGGTGAAGGTCGAGCGCGTGCGCGATCCAAGCCAGAGCAAGCGCATCACCGAACTGTGGTTCGCCAAGAACTGGGACTACCTGCTGGTGCAACTGCGCCAGGTAGAGACCGACGGCAAGGAGTACGTGATCGTGCTGCAAGACGGCACGGTCGATGGCAAGCCGGTGAAGGGTAACTGAGCCAGCACTGCCAGCCACACCCGAAGCCCCGCCCAGTGCGGGGCTTTTTTGTGCCTGTCATTTGCACAAGGCCGCCCCCACAATTGACCGCATTCGGGTCTACATGAAACTTGTTTCATGCCGGTTTTATTTACTTAGCCTGCTAACAAACTCTATAAAGAGGGTGTGCGACACAGTGTCGCAGCCAACTGAAGCAGTGGAGTTTACCGATGACAGTCCAAGTAACCGAACGCGACGAATCGAGAATGTCCCACGAAGGCCTGGCCGCTGGCGTGCGGATCTGGGATGTGCACCAACAAGGCCAACTGGTCGGCATGTTCCACAATGAACACGAAGCACACCAGTACCGCGCAGAACTGGAAGACCTGGAAAACCAGCGCACCACGCAATGATCAGTCTTGCAATGAAAAACCCCGCCAAGGCGGGGTTTTTCGTGCTTACCACATCAGGTCATCAGGGATCTTGTAGGCCGCGTACGGGTCGTCTTCGTCCGTTTCTTCGACATGGGTGTTCAGCAACAGGATACGGCTCGGGTCCCGTTCCTGGATCTTCACCGCCGCTTCCCGCGGGATCACCTCGTAACCGCCGGCATGCGCCACCACGGCCAGCGCACCGTTGCTGAGCCTGGTACGCATCAGCGCGTTGACGGCAATGCGCTTGACCTTCTTGTCGTCGACGAAGTTGTAGTAATCCTCGGTGGTCAGCTTAGGCAGGCGGGTTGCTTCGATCAGTTGCTTGATCTGCGCGGCGCGGGCCTTCTGCTCGGCCTTCTCCTGCTGCTGGCGGTTCAGTTCCTGGTCGCGCTTGACCTTTTCGGCCATGGCTTCCTTGGCGATGCGCTGCTGGCTGTCGTCGACTTCGACCTGGCCTTTGTGCTCCATGCGCTTCTGTTTCTTTTCCGCTTTGTTGGTCTGCGAGACCTGTTTCTGGTTGACCAGACCGGCTTTGAGCAATTGGTCGCGAAGGGAAAGGCTCATGAATGTTCACTCACTTATGCAACAGCTCAGCCGCAGCTGGGCAGGTTCTTTTCCAGACGTTTGGCTTCCCCCCAAAGGGCATCCAGCTCGTCAAGGTTACAATCTTCAATGGGTCGACCACTGTCGCGCAATGCCTGTTCGATAAAACGGAAGCGTCGCTCGAACTTGCGGTTGGCGCGGCGCAGCGCATTTTCGGGGTCGTGCTTGAGGTGGCGGGCCAGGTTGACGGTGGCAAAGAGCAAGTCGCCGACCTCATCTTCAAGGGCATCGGCATCGCCGTCGGCCATGGCCTGCAGCACCTCATCCAGCTCTTCACGCACCTTGTCCAGCACAGGCAATGCCGCAGGCCAGTCGAAACCCACGGTGGCCGCACGCTTTTGCAGTTTGGCTGCCCGCGACAGGGCCGGCAAGGCAGCCGGCACGTCGTCGAGCAGCGACAATTGCTCGGGCGTGCTTTTCTCGGCACGCTCCTCTGCCTTGATTTCCTCCCAGCGCGACTTGACCTGGGCCTCGCTCAGGCTGGGGGTATCCAGCGGCGCATAGAGCTCGCCGGTAGGGAATACATGCGGGTGGCGGCGGATCAGCTTGCGGGTGATGCTGTCGACCACGCCATCAAACTCGAAACGCCCCTCTTCCCGGGCAAGCTGGCTGTAGTAGACCACCTGGAACAGCAGGTCGCCCAGCTCACCCTGCAAGTGCTCGAAATCGCCGCGCTCGATGGTGTCGGCGACCTCGTAGGCCTCTTCGATGGTGTGCGGGACGATGCTCGCGTAGTTCTGCTTGAGGTCCCACGGGCAGCCGTACTGCGGGTCGCGCAGGCGGGCCATGAGGTGCAGCAGGTCTTCTAGGGTGTAGGTCATTCAGGCAGGTCCTTCGGTGGTGGCTTCTTCGCGGGCTTGCCCGCTCCCACAGGACGGATGCAGGTTTCGAAATCTGCACCGTACCTGTGGGAGCGGGCGAGCCCGCGAAGCAGGCGCTGCGGTCTCAAGGGGTACGATTACGCCGCGTCTCGATGATGTTCGGCAACTGCGAGATCCGCCCCAGCAGGCGCCCCAGCGCGTCCAGCCCTGGAATCTCGATGGTCAGCGACATCAGCGCGGTGTTGTCTTCCTTGTTCGAGCGGGTGTTCACCGCCAGCACGTTGATCTTCTCGTTCAGCAGCACCTGCGAGACATCGCGCAGCAGCCCCGGGCGGTCGTAGGCACGGATGACGATGTCGACCGGGTAGGTCTGCACCGGGATCGGCCCCCAGCTCACCTGGATCATGCGCTCTGGCTCCTTGCCCGCAAGCTGCAGCACCGAGGCGCAGTCCTGGCGGTGAATGCTCACGCCACGCCCCTGGGTGATGTAACCAACGATGGCATCGCCCGGCAGCGGCTGGCAGCAGCCGGCCATCTGCGTCAGCAGGTTGCCAACACCCTGGATCTGGATGTCGCCACGCTTGCCGGTACGCGGCCCGGTAGGCTTGCGCGGTACCAGCTCGATCTGCTCGATGCGGTCGGGCTCAAGCAGCTGCTGGGCGGCGTTGACCAGGTGGGCCAGGCGCAGGTCGCCAGCACCCAGCGAGGCGAACATGTCCTCGGCGGTCTTGACGTTGGTCTTCTCAGCCAGGCGTTCGAAGTCCACCTGCGGCAGGCCCAGGCGGCTAAGCTCGCGTTCGAGCAAGGTCTTGCCGGCGGCGACGTTCTGGTCGCGTGCCTGCAGCTTGAACCAGTGCACGATCTTCGCCCGCGCCCGCGAGGTAGTGACGTAGCCCAGGTTGGAGTTCAACCAGTCACGGCTGGGGTTGCCGTGCTTGCTGGTGATGATCTCGACCTGCTCGCCGGTCTGCAGGCTGTAGTTCAGCGGCACAATACGGCCGTTGATCTTGGCACCTCGGCAGTTGTGGCCGATTTCGGTGTGCACGCGGTAGGCGAAGTCCAGCGGCGTGGAGCCCTTGGGCAAGTCGATGGCGTGGCCGTCCGGGGTGAACACGTAGACCCGGTCTGGCTCGATGTCGACCCGCAACTGCTCGGCCAGGCCACCGATGTCGCCCAGCTCTTCGTGCCACTCCAGCACCTGGCGCAGCCAGGAGATCTTCTCTTCGTAATGATTGGAGCTGGGCTTGACGTCGGTGCCCTTGTAGCGCCAGTGGGCGCAAACCCCCAACTCGGCTTCTTCATGCATGCCGTGGGTGCGGATCTGCACCTCCAGCACCTTGCCCTCGGGGCCGATTACTGCGGTGTGCAGCGAGCGGTAGCCGTTTTCCTTGGGGTTGGCGATGTAGTCGTCGAACTCCTTGGGAATATGCCGCCACAGCGTGTGCACGATACCCAGCGCGGTGTAGCAGTCGCGAATTTCCGGCACCAGTACGCGCACTGCCCGCACGTCGTAGATCTGGCTGAATTCCAGGCCTTTGCGCTGCATCTTGCGCCAGATCGAGTAGATATGTTTGGCCCGGCCGCTGATGTCGGCATTTACGCCAGTGGCCAGCAGCTCGTTCTGCAACTGGTTCATCACGTCGCTGATGAAGCGTTCGCGGTCCAACCGGCGCTCGTGCAACAGCTTGGCGATCTGCTTGTACTGGTCGGGCTCAAGGTAGCGGAAGGACAGGTCCTCCAGCTCCCACTTGATGTGGCCGATACCCAAGCGGTGCGCCAGCGGCGCATAGATGTCGAACACCTCACGCGCGACACGCAGGCGTTTCTCGTCGTCGGCGGCTTTGACCGCACGGATTGCGCAGGTGCGCTCGGCCAACTTGATCAGTGCCACGCGCACATCGTCGACCATGGCCACGAGCATCTTGCGCAGGTTCTCGACCTGCGCCTGCGAGCCCAGCACCAGCGACTGCCGCGGGCTGAGGCTGGCGCTGATGGCGGCCATGCGCAATACGCCGTCGATCAGCTTGGACACCACCGGCCCGAACCGCTGGCTGACCTCGGCCAGGGTCACCTTGCCTTCGCGTACCGAACGGTAGATGACCGCTGCCACCAGGGAGTCCTGGTCAAGCTTGAGGTCTGCCAGGATTTCGGCAATTTCCAGGCCCGCCTGGAAGCTGGACGTACCGTCCGCCCAGGAATGCTTGGCCGGGTTACCCTTTTTCTCGATCTCATGGGCAAACTCGCAGGCTTCTTTAAGCGCTGCGCGATCCAGTGCCGAATCGACGCTTACCACATGGTCCAACCATCCTTCGAGATTGATACTGCCGTCAGTGTTGACCGGCTGGTGCACTCTCACCTGTACCATCTTTGTTTTACCTTTCCATACAGCACACCACGCGGGTGCGCTGGCGATCACCGTGCGGCTGCCATTCCATGGAAACCGCACCAAGGGGCCAGTCTGCTAGCCCGCTTCGAATAACGCCATGGCCTCGACATGCGCCGTTTGAGGAAACATGTCGAGAATCCCGGCCCTTTTTAACCGGTACCCCTGGCCGACCAGCACCTGCGCGTCTCGCGCCAGTGTGGCCGGGTTGCACGATACATAGACCAGCCGTTTGGCCTTGAGGCGTGCGATGCCTTGCACCACCTCGAAAGCACCGTCGCGCGGTGGATCCAAGAGTACCGCAGAAAAGCCCTCGGCGGCCCATCCGGTGCCTGCCAAAGGCTGCGATAAATCGGCCTGAAAAAACCGTGCGTTATGCACATTGTTGTTCCGGGCATTGGCCGTGGCCCGGTCGACCATGGCCTGTACGCCTTCCACTGCCACCACCTCGCGGGCCGCACGGGCCAGCGGCAGGGCGAAGTTGCCCAGGCCGCAGAACAGGTCCAGCACCCGCTCGTCGGCCTGCGGATCAAGCCAGGCCAAGGCCTGCTCGATCATCGCCGTGTTGACCTGCGCATTCACCTGCACGAAGTCGCCTGGGCGCCAGGCCAGTTCCAGCTGCCACGGCGACAAGGCAAAGCCCAATTGCGCAGCCGGGTCCAGGGGCGCCGGCTCGTCTTCACCCTGCAGCCACAGCTGGGCATTGGCCTGCTCGCAGAACGCCTGCAGTTTCGCCAGGTCTTCTGCCGGCAACGGCGCAACGTGGCGCACCAACACCGCCTCGGCGGTGCCACTGAACAGTTCCACATGGCCCAGCGCCTGCGGTTTGCTCAGCGAGCGCAGCACCGTCGGCAAGTGGCGCAGAATCGACTGCAAGGGCTGTACCAGCACCGCGCAATCGTCGATGGCAATAATGTCCTGGCTGGCTTCGGCACGGAAGCCGACCTCCAGCTGACGCGCCTTGACGTCCCAGCGCACGGCCACGCGCGCCCGGCGCCGGTAGCCGAATTCCGGCCCACTCAGGGGGGCGGCCCATTCCTCGGGTTGCACGCCGGCTACCCGCTGCAATTGCTCGGCCAGGGTGCGCTGCTTGAGCGCCAGCTGCGCTTCGTGCGGCAAGTGCTGCAGGTTGCAGCCTCCGCAACGTGCGTAATGACGGCACGGCGCCTCTCGGCGCTCGGGGCTGGCCTGCAGCAGCCGCTCCAGGCGGGCCTCGACCACTTTGCCACGGGCATTGAGCACCCGCGCCTCCACGGCCTCACCGGCCAGGGCGCCACTGACGAACCAGGTGCGCCCATCAAGAAAGGCGATGCCACGGCCGTCACCGGCCAGGCGCTCAATGTCCAGGCGCTGTTTCTTGCCCACGGGTACCTGGGGAGTGCGGTTACCGCCAGCCGGCTGGAAGCGCAGGCCGCTGTTGCTTTTTTTCTTGGACATTTAGCTCGGATCAAACAGGCCGGTGGACAGGTAGCGGTCGCCGCGGTCGCAGATAATTGCGACCATTACGGCATTTTCCACCTCGCGGGAGAGGCGCAGCATGGCTGCGACCGCACCACCGGAAGACACGCCGCAGAAAATGCCCTCTTCACGGGCAAGGCGGCGGGTGGTTTCTTCGGCTTCCTGCTGCGACATGTCGACCACGCGGTCGACGCGGGTGGCGTCGAAGATTTTCGGCAGGTATTCCTCGGGCCAGCGGCGAATGCCCGGAATGGCCGAGCCTTCCATCGGTTGCAGGCCGATGATCTGTACCGCCGGGTTCTGCTCCTTGAGGTACTGCGAGCAGCCCATGATGGTGCCGGTGGTACCCATGGAGCTTACGAAATGGGTAATGCTGCCCTGGGTCTGCTGCCAGATTTCAGGGCCGGTGCTGTTGTAGTGGGCGATCGGATTATCGCCGTTGGCGAACTGGTCGAGCACCAGGCCGCGGCCTTCGGCCTGAAGCTTTTCGGCCAGGTCGCGGGCGCCTTCCATGCCCTCCTCCTTGGTCACCAGAATCAGCTCGGCACCATAGGCGGTCATGGCAGCCTTGCGCTCGGCGGTGGAGTTGTCGGGCATGATCAGGATCATCTTGTAACCCTTGATCGCCGCCGCCATTGCCAACGCAATGCCGGTGTTGCCGGAAGTGGCTTCGATCAGGGTGTCGCCGGGCTTGATCTGGCCACGCAGTTCGGCGCGGGTGATCATCGACAGCGCTGGGCGATCCTTGACCGAGCCGGCAGGATTGTTACCTTCGAGCTTGAGCAGGAGGGTGTTGCTGGTTTCACCAGCAATGCGCTGCAGGCGAACCAGGGGCGTATTGCCGACGCAATCGGCGATGGTTGGGTACTGCAAGGTCATGGTGTCTTTCACAATCCGGACGGCGGGGGTGCCTATCATACCGGCAAACCCTTCGCGGCCATATCACGCAATCTGTGGTGGATATAGCTACAAGCTATAACGGTGTAATCTGCGCAGGCTTCTTCGCGGGCATGCCCGCTCCCACAGGGATCGCACCGCCCTCAAGAACACTGCTGTGCCTGTGGGAGCGGGCGTGCCCGCGAAGAGGCCGGCACATGTAATGGCAGCCTCATCCACAACCGCAACCCACGCTTGCCATTTTGCGCCCACAAGGTGCCACCCTGGCGCTGGATGGCACTGCGGGCAATGCTCAACCCCAACCCGAAACCACCATCCCCCGGCCGCGAACCGTCCAGCCGCGAGAACGGCGCAAAGATCCGTTCCAGGTCCTCCTCAGCCACCCCGCCACCTTCATCCTCCAGCCACAGCCACCAGTGGCTGCCTTCACGCTGCCCACCGAGGCGCACCACCCCCTCGGCCGGCGAATGACGAATGGCATTGCGCAACATGTTCTCCAGCGCCTGGGCCAGGTGGTTGAGGTTGCCCTGCACCCAGCAATCGGCCGGTACTTCACAACGCAGGCGCGTGGCCGACCAGCCGCTCTCGTAGATGGCGTTCTCTGCCAGCAGTTCCCATAGCGCGTGGACCTCGATCGGTTCCAGGTTCATCGGCGCACGCTCGGCGTCCTGCCAGGCCAGTTGCAGGGTGTCTTCCACCAGTTGCTGCATGCAGTCCACTTCACGGGTCAGGCGTTCGCGCAAGCGTTGCAAGTCGGTCTCGCCGTCGCAAGCCACCCGCAACCGGCTTAGCGGCGTACGCATTTCGTGGGACAGGTCACGCAGTAACTGCTGCTGCATGGCCACCGTACCCTGCAAGCGCTCGGCCATCTGATCAAAGGCCCGGGCCAGCTCGCCCAACTCGTCATGCCGGGCGATGGTGCGCGAGTCGAGGCGCGCCGACAGCTGATCGGCACGCCAGGCATTGGCCTGCTCACGCAGCTGGTTCAGCGGCACGATCAACATGCGATAAAGGCCCACACACAGCAACAGGGTGAACAGCCCCGGGATGATGCCATTGGTGACAATGCGCCACAGCAAGCGGTACTGGTCAGGGTTGAACCGTTGCGGCAGCTCGATCACCAGCATGCCCTGCTCCGGCGCCCCCGGGAACGGTATGCGTAGCCACGGCTGGTCTACACTGCGCCGGCTCATCGGCCAGTCGACACCGCGCAGGCGCGTCAACCGCTGCATGATCTGCGGGTCGAGGGTGGCACTGTCGAGCGGCCGCAGGTTGATATCCAGCACGCCAACCCAGCCCCTTTCGCGCTGGTGCATCGCCGCTACCCATTGGTCCAGCCCTGGTCGCCCGCCGCTACGCCAGGCCTGTTCAGCCTCGCCGGCATAGCCCCGCAGCGCTTGGCGCGCCGGTTCCGAAAGGAAGGCATTCTGGATTTCCATGTGCCGGCCCCAGGTGTAACTGAGGCCGATCATCAGCAGGCAAAAGCCCACCAGCAGGATGGCCAGCTTCCAGAACAGCGAATGGCGGTCGAGCATGGCTCACTCCGCCTCGCTGGCGCTGAGCACATAACCCTTGCCCCACACGGTGCGGATCTGCCGCTCGTCATAGCCGATGCCCTTGAGCTTGCGACGGATCTGGCTGACGTGCATGTCCAGGCTGCGGTCATGCCTCGAATAGCCACGCTGCAACACTTGCTGGTAGAGGAACGGCTTGCTCAACACGTCATCAAGGTTGCGATTGAGGATGTCGAGCAGGCGGAATTCACTGGGGGTCAGGCCTGCCAGGCGGCCGTCGAGACGCACGTCACACAACCCTTCGTCGAACTGCAGCTCGCCGCAGGCTGCATGTTCCTGCGGGGCTTGATGGCGACGCTCAAGTGCCACCCGGCGCAGGATCGCTTCGATGCGTACCTGTAGCTCAGCCATGCTGAACGGTTTGGGCAGGTAATCGTCGGCACCACGCTGGAAGCCACTGATGCGATCGGCTTCGGCGCCCAGCGCCGACATCAGGATCACCGGCGTGGCACTGCGCGTGCGTAACTGTGCCAGTGCATCCAGGCCGTTCAGCCCGGGCAGCAGGATGTCCATGAGCACCACATCGAATACCTGGCGCCCTGCGGTTTCCAGGCCCTCCAGGCCATTACGGCACCAGGTGACCTGGAAGCCGCCGCGCTGCAGCTCTTCGTGCAGATACGCACCCAGGACCGGGTCGTCCTCGATGGCGAGGATATTGGAGTTGTGAATAGCTACAGGATTCATTGGCAACTGCCATGCATTCTCAATTGCGCAATTATTGAGCATCCACCACCTGCCAGGCAACCGCCCTGCGACCAATGCCCCGGCAATGGTGCAAAACAGCGACTAAAGAGGTGCAATAGCGCGGCAGGCGGAGTAACTTCCCGGCTTGGCCGTCATCGCTTGACGGCGTCCAGGCACATGACAGGAGGCGAGTGTGCTCGATCGCTTGGGAATTCGCAGCCGGGTAATGCTGCTGGCCCTGTTGCCGGCCGGCCTGATGGCCTTGGTGCTGGGCAGCTACTTTACCTGGTTGCAACAGAACGACCTGCGCACCCAGCTACTGCAACGCGGCAAGATGATCGCCGAGCAACTGGCGCCATTGGCCGCGCCCGCCATGGCCAGGCTGGCACCCGCACAACTGGAGCGCATTGCCGCGCAAACCCTGGAACAGACCGATGTGCGCGCGGTCGCATTCCTGGCCCCGGACCGTACACGCCTGGCCCATGCCGGGCCGAGCATGATCAACCAGCCGCCCAGCGGCGGCTCCGGCACGCAACTGCTCCAGCGCAGCGGCAATGACGCTACCCGCTACCTGATGCCAGTATTCGGCCATCACCGCGACCTCGCCACCGATGCCGTGCCTGCCGAAGCCGAGCGCCTGCTGGGCTGGGTCGAGATCGAACTGTCCCACGACGGCACCCTGCTGCGAGGCTATCGCAACCTGTTCACCAGCCTGTTGCTGATCCTCGCCTGCCTGGCGCTCAGCGGCCTGCTGGCACTGCGCATGAGCCGCACCATCAACGACCCGGTCGAACGCATCAAGCATGCGGTCAACCAGCTCAAGGACGGCCACCTTGAAGAGCGCCTGCCCGCCATGGGCAGCCATGAGCTCGACGAACTGGCGCGCGGCATCAACCGCATGGCCGAAACCCTGCAAAACGCCCACGAAGAGCTGCAACACAGCATCGACCAGGCCACCGAAGATGTGCGCCAGAACCTGGAAACCATCGAGATCCAGAACATCGAGCTGGACATGGCACGCAAGGAAGCACTGGAAGCCAGCCGTATCAAATCGGAGTTCCTGGCCAACATGAGCCACGAAATCCGCACGCCGCTCAACGGCATCCTCGGCTTCACTCACCTGCTGCAAAAAAGCGAACTGACGCCACGCCAGCTGGATTACCTGAACACCATCGAAAAATCCGCAGACAACCTGCTCGGCATCATCAACGAGATCCTCGACTTCTCCAAGATCGAGGCCGGCAAGCTGGTGCTCGACAGCATCCCCTTCAACCTGCGCGACCTGATCCAGGACACCTTGACCATCCTGGCGCCGGCCGCCCATGCCAAGCAGCTGGAACTGCTCAGCCTGATCTACCGCGACACGCCCTCTTCGCTGATTGGCGACCCGCTGCGGCTCAAGCAGATCCTCACCAACCTGGTCAGCAACGCCATCAAGTTCACCCGCGAAGGCACCATCGTGGTGCGTGCCATGCTCGAGGACGAACACGAAGACAGCGCACAACTGCGCATCAGCGTGCAGGACACCGGCATCGGCTTGTCGCCGCAGGATGTACGTACGTTGTTCCAGGCCTTCAGCCAGGCCGACAACTCACTGGCCCGCCAACCTGGCGGTACCGGCCTGGGTCTGGTGATTTCCAAGCGCCTGATCGAGCAGATGGGCGGTGAAATCGGCGTCGACAGCACCCCGGGTGAAGGCTCTCAGTTCTGGATCAGCCTCAACCTGCCCAAAGCCCATGACGATGTCGAGGATCTGCCACTCCAGCCGCTGCTGGGGCGCCGCGCAGCCATCGTCGATAGCCACGAGCTGGCGCGCCAGGCGTTGGAGCACCAGCTGGAAGACTGCGGCCTGAGCGTCAGCCTGTTTGCCTCCTACGACCAGTTGCTGCAGGCGGTACAGGCGGCCAGCCAGGCCGGCCAGCCGTTCGAGTTCGCCGTGCTCGGGGCCAACCTGGGCAACCTGTCCCCCGAGCAACTGGGTCATTACCACCAGCAACTCGAACGTCACCACTGCCAATGCGTGGTGCTGTGCCCCACCACCGAGCAGGCCCTGTACCATCCGTTTCTGCCCAACGGCCATGGCCAGCTGCTGTCCAAGCCCACCTGCACCCGCAAGCTGCGTCGCCTGTTGCTGGAGCTGGTGCAGCCCCGCCGCCCGTTAAGCGAGGCGACCAGCCGCCACGGCCAGCGCCAGCCGAAAATCCTCTGCGTCGACGACAACGCCGCCAACCTGCTGCTGGTGCAAACCCTGCTCGAAGACCTGGGCGCCGAGGTGCTGGCCGTCGACAACGGTTATGCCGCGGTACAAGCCGTGCAGGATGAGCCATTCGACCTGGTACTGATGGACGTGCAAATGCCCGGCATGGACGGCCGTGCCTGCACCGAGCAGATCCGCCTTTGGGAAAATACCCAGAGCGGCAACCCATTGCCGATCGTCGCCCTCACGGCACATGCCATGGCCAACGAGAAACGCGCCTTGCTGCATGGCGGCATGGACGACTACCTGACAAAACCGATCAGCGAGCGGCAACTGGCCCAGGTAGTGATGAAGTGGACCGGCTTGAGCCTGGGCGCACCGCAGCAGGCACAGGCCGAGCACCTGACAAACAGTGGTGACCTGAAAGTGCTCGACCACGATGAAGGCCTGCGGCTGGCGGCAGGCAAGGCAGACCTGGCAGCTGACATGCTGAGCATGCTACTGGCCTCGCTGGATGCCGACCGCGAAGCCATCCTCGCCGCCCGTGAGGCGGACGACCGCAACGGCCTGATCGAGCAGGTGCACCGCCTGAACGGCGCCTCGCGCTATTGCGGGGTACCGCAGTTGCGTGCGGCGTGCCAGCGCAGCGAAACCTTGCTCAAACAGGAAAACCCACAGGCCCAGCAGGCGCTGGATGAACTGGATGCAGCAATCAACCGCCTGGCTGCACAGGCGCGGCTGAGCGCCTGACCTTGAACGACGCTGCGTGCTGCTATTTGTAGGAGCGGCCTTGTGTCGCGAAAGGGTCGCGAAGCGGCCCCGGCAATAGTGGCTCTGGCGCCAGGATCCTGGGGCCGCGTTGCGGCCCTTTCGCGACACAAGGCCGCTCCTATGTATGGACTCGCCCACACTGTCTAATTGCTTTTGAACATAGGAACCCGGTTGCATCTATGTATCAG
>NZ_JBNNVS010000079.1:0-14190 GCF_050280665.1 Pseudomonas sp. NPDC089547
TCCACCAGGCGGCGGTCATCGGCCTGATCGCCGACGTTCAGCGGCAAGGCACCGAAGACACTGCCGGCGGAAACCCGCTGCAGGCCGTTGACGCGGATGTCGGCGATCCTGAACGGGGAGGCCTGGGCCAGCGTGGCTTTCAGCAACAGGATGGAGAGCAACAGGCGCGGGTAGTTCATCGGGGGTTCCAGACAAGCGGATTCGGAGGGGAGCAAGCGCGGGCAACCCGCATGCAGCGGGCGATGAGGATACGGGCGGGCTGTGTACGGCGCGGTTAGCCGAGGGTAAAGATGTGTAAAGTCCGACCGGGCGGCGGTGACAGTACCGCCGTGCGAGGCGATCATTAACGCCCCTGCAACTGCGATATCTGGCCCTGATGATCCCCGTGCTGCTGGTCGACGACGACCGCGAATTGACTGAAATGCTCTCTTTGTACCTGGTACGCGAAGGCTTCCAGGCCACGGCCGTGGCCACCGGCGAAGAGGGCGAGACCCAGGCGTTGTCCGGCAAATACCAGGCGGTGGTGCTGGACGTGATGCTGCCGGGCATCTCTGGCATCGAGGTGCTACGGCGCGTGCGTGCGCGCAGCCAGGTGCCGGTGCTGCTGCTGACAGCCCGTGGCGACAATATCGACCGTATCGCCGGCCTTGAGTTGGGGGCGGATGACTATGTGCCCAAGCCCAGTTCCCCGGGTGAGCTGGTGGCACGGTTGCGGGCGATATTGCGCCGGGTGCAGCCGCAGCTGATGGGCGAGGCCAGTGCACCCGAGGCACCGGACCAGGTGCGCAGCGGCGCCTTGAAAATGTGGCCGGGCCGGCGCGAGGCGCACTGGGGCAGCGCCACGCTGGAGCTGACCGGCTCCGAGTTCAGCCTGCTCGAAGCGCTGGCCCGCCAGGCCGGTCAACTGGTCAGCAAGCAGGACCTGTCACTCAATGCCCTGGGCCGGCCGCTGACCCGCTACGACCGGCGCATCGACGTGCACGTCAGCAGCATCCGGCAAAAACTCGGCCCGCGTGCCGACGGCAGCAGCTGGATCCAGAGTGTGCGCGGCATGGGCTACATGCTGATCGTCGAATGATGCGCCGGCGCCTGTTCTGGAAGCTGTTCCTGGCCTTCTGGCTGGCCAATACCCTGACCTTCCTGGTGGGGGCGGGGGCCTTCATGCTCAATGACCTGCGCGGTGATACCCCAGGGCTGCGTTCGCTGCTGGCCACCGAGCTGCAAATGCTGGAGCGACATGGCGAACGGGCCGGCCGGCAATTGCTGGAAGTGTCGCCACAGCCGCCGGATGTTCAGGTGGGCCTTTACGATGACCAAGGCCGCTTGCTGGCGGGCAGGACGGTGCACACAGCGCGTTTCGAGCAAGCGCTGGTCGATCGCGACGGCCGCCCGCTGGTACTGCGTGCCTCGGTGGCCACCCATATCGGCATGGCTCCGCGCCCACACAACGTGGGCCCGTTCGTAACGGGCGCACTGATGAGTGCGCTGTTCGCGCTGTTGTGCAGCCTGTACCTGACCCGCCCACTGGCCTGGCTGCGCGAGGCCATGGGCCAGGTCGCCCAGGGCCGGTTCGATGTGCGGGTGAGGCCGCGCCTGGGCAAGCGCCGTGACGAGATCGTCGAGCTGGCCGAAGACTGCGACCGCATGGCCGGCCAGCTCAAGGCCCTGGTGCAGGCGCAGCAGAACCTGCTGCACGATATCTCCCACGAGCTGCGTTCACCGCTGACCCGCATGCATGCCGCCATCGGCCTGATGCGCCAGCAACCTGACCGGCCCGACATGCTGGAGCGCGTCGAGCGCGAGTCGCGGCGCATGGACGACCTGATCGAGCAACTGCTTACCCTGGCCCGCGCCCAGTCCCGCCAGGGCAACAGCGACTTCGCCAATGTGGATGTGGTCGAACTGCTGGCGCAGATTGTCGAGGATGCGCGTTTTGAAGCCGGCATGAAGCAGTGCCAGGTGTCCTTGCTGGCCCAGGGCGCGTTCTTCATGCAGGGTCATGAAGAACTGCTGTACCGGGCCTTCGAGAACGTCATCCGCAATGCCGTGCGCTACACGGCGCCCGGCACGGCGGTGCTGGTGGAAGCTGCGCCGGCACCGGGCGGGCAATGGTTGCAGGTGTGCGTCAGCGACCATGGCCCAGGGGTCGACCCGGCGCGCCTGCAGCGCATCTTCGAGCCGTTCGACCGTGGTACCGACAGCAGCAGTGATGGCTTCGGCCTGGGCCTGGCCATCGCCCAGCGCGCCATCGCCCTGCACGGTGGCAGCATCACCGCGCTGGCTGCTGCCACCGGGGGCTTGCGGGTGCGCATCGAACTGCCGCAAGCCAGCCCTACTTGAAGCCTGTCACCGCGTGTGGGACGTAAGGGGCCTGCAAACGTGCCACTTCGTCCTCGCTCAACTGCAGTGACAGCGCACCCAGTGCATCGTCCAGGTGGGCGGGCTTCGAGGCGCCGACGATAGGCGCTGAAACACCGGCTTTACCCAGCACCCATGCCAGCGCCACCTGGGCCATCGGCACGCCGCGCTCGCCGGCAATCTGCTCGACCACATCGATTACCCGGCCGTCTTCGGCTTCGGTGTTTTCATAGAACGATTGCCCGGACAGGTCAGTGCGCGTGCGTTCGGTCTGCTGCCCGTGCGGCCGGGTCAGGCGCCCGCGCGCCATGGGGCTCCAGGGCATCAGGCCCACGCCTTGGTCCAGGCACAGCGGGATCATTTCGCGTTCTTCTTCGCGGTAGATCAGGTTGAGGTAGTTCTGCATCGACACGAAGCGGCTCCAGCCATTGCTGGCCGCCACCTGCTGGGCCTTGGCGAACTGCCAGGCATACATCGACGAGGCGCCGATGTAGCGTGCCTTGCCGGCCTTGACCACGTCGTGCAGGGCTTCCATGGTTTCCTCGATGGGGGTGTGGTAGTCCCAGCGGTGGATCTGGTACAGGTCGACGTAGTCGGTGCCCAGGCGGCTGAGGCTGGCATCGATGCTGGCCATGATCGCCTTGCGTGACAGGCCTTGCTCATTGGGCCGGCTGGTGCCTTGCCACATGTTGGCGGGGAAGAACACCTTGGTGGCGATTACCGTTTCCTCGCGGCGGGTGAATTCCTTCAGCAGCTTGCCAACGATGAGTTCCGAGGTGCCGGCAGAGTAGCTGTTGGCCGTGTCGAAGAAGTTGATGCCTTGCTCGACGGCATGGCGAATGATGGGCCGGCTGGCGTCTTCGCCCAAGGTCCAGGGGTGGGTGCCGGCATCCGGTTCGCCAAAGGTCATGCAGCCCAAGCACAGCCTGGAAATGTCCAGCCCGGTGCTACCCAGCTTCACGTATTGCATCGTCGTCTCCTTCAAGGGCGGTAGTCATGGAGCTAGCCTAACGCTGGCAGGCTTGCGCGAAAATTCCGTATTGGTGCAGGTGGAGTCTGCAAAAATTCACAAGCGCAGCAGTGGCCGCACCTGTTGCTGAAGAAAGTCGGTAACGGCCTTGATCCGCGGGGTAGTGCGCACATCCTCATGCACCGCCAGCCAGATGTCGATGCTCATGGTCTGGTCTGCGCTACCGGCTTCCTTCAGGCCGTGTTCATGGGCCATGAACGCCGGCAGGCAGGCGATGCCGATACCGCCGGCACAGGCCTGGGCCTGGATGCGCAAGTCATTGCTGTGCAGCGCGAAAGGCTGCTGGCCGGCCTGGCGGTTCAGCCATTGCTGCTGTGGGGCGTTGGCCTGGGACTCGTCATAGCCGATGTAGCGGCGGCCCGTGGCGGTGGCCAGGTAACTGGCCGAAGCATACAACCGGTAGTCCAGGTGCCCCAGCAGGCTGACCACCAGGGTCGGCTCGGTCGGCCTCGCCAGGGCGATGCTGATGTCGGCTTCGCGGCGTGCCAGGGACGCCTTCGACTTGCTGCCGACCAGTTTCAGGCGCAGCTGCGGGTAGCGCTGGTACAGCTCGCCCAGGCGCCGGGCGACGATGCTGCCAAGCAGAGCCGGCGGTGCTGCCAGTACCACTTCGCCCTCTACTGCGTGCTGCCCGGCGCTGGCAAAATGCTCCAGGGCGAATGAGGACAGGGTCATCTGTTCGGCGAGTTCCGCGACGCGTCGGCCTTCGTCGGTGAGGGCATAGGCGCGAGGGCGGCGGTCGACCAGCTTGAGCTTGAGCGAGGCTTCGAGCGCAGCGATGCGCCGGGCGACGGTGGCGTGGTCGACGCCCAGGGCTTTGGCCGCAGCGGACAACGAACCGGCGGTAGTGAAGGCGCAGAAGTGGCGCAGGTCTTCCCAATCGAACATGAATGGCTCGGCAGTGGCTAATGCAGAAAGGGGGTAGGGTATCGCTTTCTGCATTGCCCTGTGGTGCGGCAGTGCATCACTCCGAAAGCGTCGGCACAAAAATCCCGGTCTTCACGTTGCTCATCGACACCAGCGTCTTGAAGCGCTTGACGTTGTTGTTCTCGAAGAACAGCTCCCGGGTCAGCTGGGTGTACTGCTCCATGTGCCGCACCAGCATGATCAGCACGAAGTCGCATTCCCCGGCCACGTAGTAGCACTGCTGCACCTGCGGGCAGGCGAGGAAGGTGCGTTTCATGTCGTCCAGCAGGTCCAGCCGTTCGTTCTCAACTTCAACCTCGGTGATCACGGTCAGCGTGTAGCCCAGCTGTTCGGCATTCACCTGCGCCACGGTGCCGCGAATCACCCCGTCGGCGGCCATTTTCTTCAAGCGCCGGTTGACCGCTGCCGAAGACAGGTTGACCTGCGCCCCCAGGTCTAGCTGGGAGGTGCCGGCATCGCGCTGTACGGCATCGAGCAGGGCCAGGTCGAAATGATCCAGGGGCATGCATGGGGCTCCGATGTTCAACAGCGCCAAACGCTGCAAGTGCGTAATAAAATTTCGTGTAATGGTAGTAAATCAAGTTTTTCGTACGCAGCAAGCGAATAAAATTCTCCCATGAACAAAAACAGCGGTGCGGGGCCATGGCCCTGCACCCAGGGAGAAACGGTTGATGAATGCAAGCACCCCACTGCAACTGAACGGCGCTTTGCTGCTGCAGCAAATCCGTGAACTGGGCCAGGTAGGCGCGGATGCCACGCAGGGTGGGCGCACCCGGATTGCGCTGACCGATGCGGAAAAGGCCGGGCGCGACCTGCTGGTCGGCTGGATGCGCGCACTTGATCTGGACGTGCAGATCGACCGTATCGGCAACATTTTCGGTACCTTGCGCGCGGCCACCGACCGCGGCGACCAGCGCCCGCTGATGATGGGCTCGCACATCGACACCGTCACCAATGCCGGAGCCCTTGACGGCTGTTACGGTGTGCTGGCCGGGCTGGCGGTGATCCGTGCCTACCGCGAGGCCGGGCGCTTGCCCGAGCGCTCGATCACGGTTGGCGCATTCACCAACGAAGAGGGCGTGCGTTACCAGCCCGACATGATGGGTTCGCTGGTACATGCCGGCGGCCTGGCACTGCAGGAGGCGCTGGATACCCTCGGCACCGACGGCACCCGGCTGGGTGATGAGCTGGCGCGCATCGGTTATGCCGGCAGCCTGGAGCCCGGGGCCATCGTGCCGCATGAATACCTTGAACTGCACATCGAGCAGGGGCCGATTCTTGAGGCCGAAAACACCCTGATTGGCGTAGTGGAGAACCTGCAGGGCATTTCCTGGCAACAGGTGGTCGTGCAGGGCCACGCCAACCATGCCGGCACCACCCCAACCCGCTTGCGCCATGACGCCGGCTTTGTCGCCAGCGCCGTCGTCGCCGAGCTGCGCGCCATGGCGGTGGACTCAGGCACCACCCTGGCCACGGTCGGCTGCATGCAGTTCGAGCCGAACGTGATCAACGTGATCCCGCGCAAGGCCACCTTCACTGTCGACCTGCGCGACCCGGATGAAGCCTGCCTGGCCCATGCGGAAAAGCGCCTGGGCCAATACCTGGTGCAGCTTGCCGAACGCGAGGGCGTCAGCATTACCACCGAACGGCTGGTACGCTTTGAACCGGTGATCTTCGATGCGGGCCTGGCCGATGCCATCGAAGCCTCGGCGCAGCGCTTTGGCTTCAGCCATCGGCGCATGACCTCTGGCGCTGGCCACGACGCGCAAATGATCGCCCGCATCGCCCCGGCGGCGATGATCTTCGTGCCTAGCCAGGGCGGCATCAGCCACAACCCGCGTGAGCATACCGATGACCAGCAGTTGATCCAGGGCGCGCAAGTGCTGCTGGATGTGGTCAGCCGCCGCCTGACCCACGCCTGATTCCCACTGTAATGCCCACCCGCTGCCGCCTGGCTGCAGCGGCTTGGGCTTCCTGTTGCCTGTAGAAAAGGAGTGTCGCATGTTTGTATCCAACCCCAAGGCTGGGCGCCAGCCATACCCGCAAGCGTTGCAGGCGGTGATGAACATCGCCACGGCCGAGCAAAGCCGCCAATGGCTGGCCGACTGGGGCCTGCTGAACCGCGCTGCCACGCCGCTGTACGCCTTGCCTGACCTGGCCGCCGAACTGGGCATTGCCCAGCTGTCGGTCAAGGACGAATCGGTACGTTCGCAGCTGGGCAGTTTCAAGGCGCTCGGCGCGCCAATTGCCCTGCTGCGCCTGATCCTGCGTACGTTCCCGGCCCAGCAGTTCGAGCCACGCGGCTTGCTACAGGGGCAGTACGCCGACCTGCTGGCCCACTTCACCGTGGTCAGCGCCACCGATGGCAACCATGGCAAGGGCCTGGCCGCTGCCGCGCAGAGCATCGGTTGCCGTTGCGTGATCGTGCTGCATGCCAACGTCAGCGTCGAGCGTGAGCAGGCGATAGCCGCCTTCGGTGCGCAGATCGTGCGCATTGCCGGCAACTACGACGAGTCGGTCGAGCACGCAGCGCAGCTGGCGGGCAGCCATGGCTGGACCGTGGTTTCCGACACGTCCTATGAAGGCTACGAGGTGATCCCGCGCGACGTGATGCAGGGCTACGGCACCATCGCCGCGGAAATCGTCGAAGCCATGGCCGGGCAGGCACCCTTCACCCACGTGTTCCTGCAGGGCGGGGTGGGCGGCCTGGCAGCCGGCATCGTCAGCTATCTGTGGGAGCACTACGGTGAACAGCGCCCGCTGTTTGTCATGGTCGAACCCGAGCAGGCCGACTGCCTGTACCAGAGCGCCGTGCTCGGCAAGCCCGCCAGGGCGACCGGCTCGGTGGACTCGGTCATGGCCGGCCTGGCCTGTGGCGAGACATCACCCTTGGCCTGGCGTTTCCTTGAGCCCAGCGTCGACTACTTCATGACCATCAGCGACGACCAAGCTGTTGCCGCCATGCGCCGTCTGGCAACCGGCAGCGCCGGCGATATCCCGCTGGTAGCCGGCGAGTCCAGCGTCGCCGGCCTGGCCGGCCTGGTGCAACTGGTCCAGGACGCTGGCGCAGCGGCCGACCTGGGCCTGGACAGCAATGCCCGCGTGCTGTTCATCAGCACCGAAGGTGCCACCGCCCCGGGCGTGTACGCCGAACTGCTGGGCGAATCGGCTGCCTCGGTGCTGGCCCGCCAGCGTGCCTGGGCCCGCGCCTGATCCATCCCGAGGGCCAGGTAAATACCTGGCCGAAAGCGCCATCTTCTGATCAACGCCCGTCACAGGAACTGCAAGCATGAGCAATGACATTACCTTCGAGCAACGCCTGAAAGCGTGGCGGCACAGCTTTCACCGCCAACCGGAAACCGGCTTCGAGGAGTTCGACACGGCAGACCTGGTCGCCAGCATCCTGAGCGGTTTTGGCCTGCAGGTACACCGCGGCATCGGCGGCACCGGCCTGGTCGCCAGCCTCAGCGTCGGTGACGGCCCGGGGGTGATCGGCCTGCGTGCCGACATGGATGCCCTGAACATTACCGAGCAGGCGCAGGGGCGGGCGCATGCCTCGTGCAACCACGGCAAGATGCATGCCTGTGGCCACGACGGGCACATGGCTATGGTGCTGGGGGCTGCCGACCTGTTGTGCCGCGGGCGCAACTTCAACGGCACCGTGCGCTTTGTGTTCCAGCCGGCCGAGGAGCACGGGCGCGGGGCCAAGGCGATGATGGCCGACGGGCTGTTCCAACGCTTCCCGGTGGACGCCCTGTATGGTGCGCACAACATGCCGGGCATGCCGGCCGGCCATATTGCCACCCGGGCCGGCGGCATCATGGCCAGCGAGGACAACTTCGTCATCCATATCCAGGGTAAGGGCACCCATGCCGCGCGGCCGCACATGGGCATCGACCCGCTGGTGATCGGTGCCGAGATCGTGCTGGCGTTGCAGACCATCGTTGCGCGCAATGTCGACCCGAGCTTGTCGGCGGTCGTTTCCTGCACCGAGTTCATGACCGATGGCATCCGCAATGCGATCCCGACCCATGTCACCATCAAGGGCGATACCCGCAGCTACAGCCCTGAGGTGCAACGCTTGCTGGAGCGGCGCATGCGCGAGATCAGCGAGGGCATTTGCCAGTTGCACGGTGCGAGTTGCCGGTTCGAGTACACCCACGAGTTTGCGCCGACGGTGAATTGGGTGGCGAACACCGACATTGCCGTGCAGGCTGCGCGTAATGTGGTGGGGGACCAGGCAGTGAATGCCGAGGTGATGCCGATGATGATTTCCGAGGACTTTGGGGCGTTCCTGCAGCACGTGCCGGGGAATTTCGTGTTCATTGGCAATGGTGCCGAGGGGGAGGCGGGGGCTACGCCGTTGCATAACGCGGCGTATGATTTCAACGATGCGATCCTGGCGACCGGGGCCCGCTACTTTGCCGAAGTGGTGCGGGTGAGCCTGCCGGTTTGATCACCCTCTTGTTGCCTTGATACGTCCCCTGTAGGAGCGGCCTTGTGTCGCGATAGGGCTGCGGAGCAGCCCCGGCGATTTCAGCTTGGACGCATATATCCTGGGGCCGCTGCGCGCCCCATCGCGACACAAGGCCGCTCCTACAAGGGGCGTGCCAAGCCTGCTCCTGAATCAATGCCCGCCTTTCATGCGGCGCGCCACCAGGTAGATGCCCAACCCGACCAACGCCGTCGCCGCGCCGATATACCCGGTGCTGGTCCAGCCCATACCGGCAGTAATCGCCATACCCCCCAGCCACGGCCCCAGCGCATTGGCCAGGTTGAACGCCGCATGGTTCGACGCTGCCGCCAGGCTGGGCGCTTCATGGGCAATGTCCATCAAGCGAATCTGGAGCGGCGCCGCCAGCGCAATCATGGTGCCGACCAGGCCGATGCCGAGCAGCAAGCTCCACAGCGCCTGGGCGGCAAAGGTGAAGAACAGCAGCACGGCAATCGACCACACCAGCACCAGCCCCACCGCGCGGAACTGCAAACGGTCGAACAACTTGCCGCCGGCGATGTTACCGACGATCCCGCCCACACCGAATGCTGCCAGGCCGAACGGAATCCACTGCGGTGACACCTGGGTCACTTGCAGCATGGTCGGCGCCAGGTAGCTGAACACGCAGAACATGCCGGCAAAGCCGATCGAGGCGATGGCCAACGCCATCCACACCTGCGGCAGGGTGAAGGCTTGCAGCTCCTTGCGTGGGTCACTGCGCACTTCATCGTGACGCTGCGGTACATAACGCCAGACCATGGCGATGGTGCACACGGCAATGGCGCCGACCAGCACGAACGCCGAGCGCCAACCGAAGTACTGGCCGAGGAAGGTGGCCACCGGGTTGCCAAGCAGCATGGCCAGGGTCAGGCCCATCATCACCCGGGCCACGGCTCCCGCTCGCTGATCCTTGGCCACCATGCTCGATGCCACCACGGCGGCAATGCCGAAGTAGGCGCCATGGGGCAGGCCGCTGATGAAGCGGAAGGCCACCAGCCCGCCGAACGACGGCGCAAAGGCGGTGGCCAGGTTGCCCAGCGCATACAGCAACATCAACAGCAGCAGCATGTGCTTGCGCAGCAACTTGGCACCCAGAATCGCCAGGGTCGGCGCACCGACCATCACCCCCAGCGCATAGGCGCTGATGGCATGGCCCACTTGTGGTTCGCTCAATTGCAGGTTGCTGGCCATGTCGGGCATCAGGCCCATGATGGCGAATTCGCCGGTGCCAATGGCAAAGCTGCCCAGCGCCATGGCGGCTTCCATCTTGGCGACGGTACTTTTACTGGGGAGCGGGGGGAGTTCCTGGACTGACATCTGTATCCCTATTGAGGCATGCATTGAAACATGCTGAAACGTTCAAGGCGGGATGATAGTCAATCGGCGACTGCAACGTCGAGGAAGCCGAGCGGCTTCCTCACGCGTTTGCCCGGTTCAGGCAGGCTCTGCGGCCGGGCTGGCGAAGGCTTGGGGAGCAGCCTGAAGACGGGACTGCAACTGGTCCACGTAGGCTTGGGCATGCTGGATGTCCGCGAACGACACGGGGTGCCCGTCGATGATCACTTTGCAGCCTGCGTCCTGCTCGTTGCGTACGATTTCGATCTTCATGCCTGCTCCTTGATGTTGTTCTGGCGCGGGCGAGAATAGCTTGATTAGCTGCCTAATGAAAATGAAATAACCGCTCTGGAACGCACATTTCAGCCTTTTTTGCCAAGCCTCGACTTGTCGATGTACACCGGTTCCCTGAGCGGCCTTGTGTCGTGAAAGGGTTGCAGGGCGCCCTGGAGATTGCAGATAGCCGCCGCATCATCGGGTAGAGTACAAATGTACTCACACGCATGCTTGCGAGCCGTTCACTGCGCGCATAACTGAAATGCCGGGATGCTATGGCAGCTGCCATGCCGGCTCTTTTAGACTGCTGCCTGCGTGCGCCGACATCCGGCCCGCTTGGTCGATAAGGTTGTTTTCGTGAATGCTGGCGTACGTTTTCCCGGGCCCTTGGGTATTTTCTGGTTGGGCCTGCTGCAGATTCTGGTGTGGGGTGGTTCGTTCTTTCTGCTGGCGGTGATGGGCAAGCCGATCCTGCACGAAACCGGTTGGGACAGTGGCTGGGTGTATGGCGCGCTGTCGCTCGGTTTGATGGTTTCGGCGTTGCTGGCACCACTGTCCAGCCGCCTGGTGGCGCGTCATGGTGGGCGCATGCAGTTGGCCGCCAGTGGCGTGGTGGTGGGCCTGGGCCTGTTGGTGGTTGCCAACTGCCACAGCTTGCAGGTGTTCCTGTTGGCCTGGGTGATCATTGGCGCCGGCATGGCGATGGGGCTGTATGAAGCGCTGTTCGCCACGCTCGGAGCCTTGTATGCGGAACGGGCAGGGCGGGCAATTACCGGCATCACGCTGATATCCGGGTTTGCCACCACCGTGACCTGGCCGATCGTGGCGTTTGCCATCGAACATCTTGGCTGGCGCACGGCCTGCACGGCCTATGCGTTGGTACTGATTGTTGTCGTGGCGCCGTTGTACCTGTGGGTGTTACCGGCGGGCCGAGCGCAGCAACCGGCCAAGGGCCCGACGGCAGCAACTGCTGTGCCGGTGGACCGGCGACTGTATTGCCTGCTGACGGCGATCTTCGCCATTGGCGCGATCATCATGACGGCTGTTTCCGTGCAACTGGTGGCGGTACTGCAAGGCCAGGGCCATTCGCTGGCTGCGGCCATTGGCCTTAGCGCCTTGCTCGGGCCGAGCCAGGTGGCGTCGCGGGTGCTGCAGATCATCGCCGGCAAGCGCCACCCGATCTGGACCGCGCTGGTGTCATCGGTGCTGGTCGCGGTTGGCCTGACGCTGGTGGCGGTGGCCCCAGCGGTAACCGCACTGGGCCTGCTGCTGTACGGCTCGGGTAATGGCCTGCGGGCGATTGTCAGGGGGCTGCTGCCGCTGGCCCTGATGCCACCTGCCCAGTATGTTGCACTGATGGGCAAGATGTCGCGGCCATCGCTGGTCGGCCAGGCGCTGACACCCTTGGTAGGCGGCTACCTGTTCCAGCACTTCGGCGCCATGGGCGTGCTGGCAACCCTGTCGGCGCTGGCCTTGACCAGTGTGGTGCTGGTACTGATGGTGATGCGCACCATCCCTCGGCAAACGGCGTGAACACCCGCCATCCATTCGGTACACAAGGACAACTGCAATGTCGGATACTCCGCGCAACCCGCTGCTGATCGATGGGCCGGTCGGCCAGATCGAGCTGCTGATCGACTACCCCGCCGGCCCGCCCAAGGGGCTGGTGCTGGTCAGTCATCCGCAACCGCTGTTGGGCGGTAGCCCACGGCATATCGTGCCGCTGACCCTGGCACGGCAGTTGTGTGCCGCCGGTTGGCAGGTGGTGCGGCCGAGTTTTCGCGGGGTGGGGCAGACGCAAGGCGCGCATGACGAGGGCATGGGTGAGGCCGACGACTGTATTGCGGTTATCCGCCACTTTAGCCGCGAGCTGCCTGAACTACCGGTAGCCTTGGTCGGCTTTTCGTTTGGCGCCTATGTGCTTGCACGTGTGGCTGTGGCACTGGAAGGGCAGTTGCAAGCGGTGGCATTGCTGGGGCTGCCGGTAGGCGATGTTCCGGGCGGGCGTTACTACCCGCCATTGCCGGTACCAGTCGATTGCCTGCTGCTGCATGGTGAGCAGGACGAGATGGCCCCGCTGGCCAACTTGCTGCAATGGGCCGGGCCGGAGCAGCGGGCGGTGTCCGTGTATGCCGGTGCCAACCACTTTTTCAAGGGCTGCCTGGGGCGTGCGGCGGAACAGGTGATAGCTTTTCTGGCAGTGAGAACCGGTTGTTAATGCGGGGCATGGCACCGGCTGCGCCGGTGTTCGCGGGCATGCCCGCTCCCACAACGTATGGCGTGAGCTCGATGGCAGCGCATTACCTGTGGGAGCGGCTTTAGCCGCGAAAGGGCCGGAACAGGCGGGTATCAGCGCTCCAGGTAATGGGTTTGTGCGGCAAAATCGATAAACCGCTTGCTGGCCAGCGACAGGTATTCCCCCGACCGCCAGCACAGGCGGAAGCTCATCTGCTGCGCCGGCCGGAACGGCACGCCGACAATACCCGGCGTGCGCTGCTGCACAGAGCGTAACAAGGTCGCCACGCCCATGTTGTCCAGCGCCGCCTGCACCACCAGCGAGACGAAGTTGCTCTGCAGCGCCACCTGGTAAGTGATCCCGTGCTCGGCGAAGAATGCATCCAGAAGGTGGCGCTGCACGAACGTTCGGTCAAACACCACCATGTCCGTGTTGCGCAGGTCTTCGGCGGTGAGGAAGGCCTTGCCAGCATAGGGGTGGGCGGGGTGCATGCACGCCAGCATCTCGTCGCTGCCCAGCAGGATCGATTCCTTGTCTGGCGGTACCCGTCGCGACTCCAGCAACGCCAGGTCGATCTCCCGTTGTTCCAGGCGGTGGCCGATGTCTTCGGCGCTGCCTTCGAACACGGTCATGGCAATGCCCGGGTACAGCTGCCGGAAGGCGTTCATCAAACCCGGCACATAGTGCAGGCCGAACATCGGTGGGATGCCCAGGCGCACTTCGCCGCGCTTCAGGTCGGCCATATCGCGCAGTTCTTGCCGGGCAACATCCATTTCGCGCAAGGCCGAGGCAATGCGCGGCAGAAACTGCTCGCCCTCGGCCGTGAGGATCACTTTGCGCGTGGTGCGGTTGAACAGGGTCACGCCCAGTTCTTCTTCCAGCCGGGTGACGGCCATGCTCAGTGCCGGCTGGGCAATGTGCAGGTGTTGCGCAGCCTTGGTGAAGCTGCCTTGCCGGACGATTTCGACACAGCAACGCAATGCCTTGAGGTTCATCGAGGGGTACTACCTTTCATGCCAGTTGCATTCATAACGAACTGTGATGCTAAGCATCATAACAATATATTTATTATTATTAACCAGAGGGCCTACGATGCGCGCCACTGAGACATCCTGCAACATCTCAGTCACGCAGCTTAATAAATCTGCAATCCCACAAAGATTTTGAGGTAGTACCCCAAATGGCCAAGGCCGCCGATGTCGTTGTGCAATGTCTGGAAAACGAAGGTGTCGAGTATGTATTCGGCATTCCTGGTGAGGAAAACCTCGACCTGCTCGAATCCCTGCGCAAGTCGAAGATCAAGCTGGTACTGACCCGTCATGAGCAGTCTGCAGGTTTCATGGCTGCCACCTACGGTCGCCTGACCGGCAAGACCGGCGTCAGCCTGTCGACCCTCGGCCCTGGTGCCACCAACCTGGTCACCGCCAGCGCCTATGCGTACCTGGGCGGCATGCCGATGATGATGATCACCGGGCAGAAGCCGATCAAGAAGTCCAAGCAGGGCCGCTTCCAGATCATTGACGTGTGCGGCAT
>NZ_JBNNVS010000080.1:0-13444 GCF_050280665.1 Pseudomonas sp. NPDC089547
GAGGAATACTGGACCGAGGAAGTGAACTACAAGAAGGGCTCGGCGTACCTGGGCATGGGCTTCCGGATCAAGCGCATGTACGACGACCACGTCGGCACCTTGCGCGCCATGGACCCGACCAGCGGCAAGCTGGTGTGGGAACACAAGGAGCACCTGCCGCTGTGGGCTGGCGTGCTGGCGACCAAGGGCAACCTGGTGTTCACCGGCACCGGCGACGGTTTCTTCAAGGCCTTCGACGCCAAGACGGGCAAGGAGCTGTGGAAGTTCCAGACCGGCAGCGGCATCGTCTCGCCGCCCATCACCTGGGAGCAGGACGGCGAGCAGTACATCGGCGTAACCGTGGGCTACGGCGGCGCGGTGCCACTGTGGGGCGGTGACATGGCCGAGCTGACCAAGCCGGTGGCACAGGGCGGCTCATTCTGGGTGTTCAAGATCCCTAGCTGGGACACCAAGACCGCGCAGCGTTGACCGCCAGCGGGGAGCGGGCCAACCCTCCCCGCTTTTGCTCATCTTCGGCCAGGAGCCTTCCACCATGAATTACCTGCCATTTGCCTTGCTGTTGGTATTGTCCCCCGCCATGGCGGTGAGTACCGACGACGATGGCAACGATGCCCCGTTGACCATCAACGGCTGCGTGATCGCCGAAGCCAGTCAGTGCCCGGGCGCCAACCTGCGCGGCGCCAACCTGGCCAACCAGGACCTGCGCAAGATGAACCTGGCCGGCGCCGACCTGCGTGATGCCGACCTGCGCCACGCCCGGCTGGACCTGGCCAACCTGGAAAAAGCCCGCCTGCAAGGCGCCAACCTGACCCGCGCCAGCTTGCAACAAAGCAACCTGCGCCTGGCTGACCTGAGTAATAGCAAGTTGGTCGCCATCCAAGGCTGGGGCATGTTCGCCCAAGGCGCGCAGTTCGACAAAGCCGACCTCGGCGCGGCCTACTTGCAGTTCGCTCGGCTGTCAGGGGCAAAGATGCACCAGGCCAACCTTCGGGCGGCAGATCTGGAGATGGCCTGGCTGAGCAAGACAGATCTGCAAGACGCCGACCTGGAGGATGCCAATCTGCAAGAGGCTAAATTTGGCCAGAGCAATTTGGCGCGCGCCGATCTGCGCGGGGCGCGGCAGCATTACGGGAATTTTCAGGAAGCCAACATGGAGGGGTGCAAGGGGTGTCCTGAGACGTGGGACAATTGATGGCTTGCACGGGCCTCTTGTAGGAGCGGCCTTGTGTCGCGAAAGGGCTGCGCAGCAGCCCCAGGATGCCAGCGGTGATGCGGAGATTGCCGGTGCTGCTGCGCAGCCCTTTCGCGACACAAGGCCGCTCCTACAAGGGACTGCGCGAGGCCCCCTCACCCCGCCACCCGCACCACCCCCAGGTCGATCCCCAAATGCACCAGCTCGGCATGCGAGCTGACCTGCAACTTGCTCTTGAGCAAGGTCAAATGATTGGACACGGTCTTGCCGCTGATACACAACTGCTCGGCAATCACCCGCGCCGGGGTGCCCTTGGCCAGCATGGTGAAAATCTCCAGCTCGCGCTGGGTCATGCGCTGCAAGCGCGGGTCACTGGCGCTGTGTTGTGAAGTGCATGCCAACTGGGTAGCCAAGGGCTGCTCGATGTAGGCATGCCCGGCCAACACACGCTGCACTGCCTCGATCAACACCTCGGGCGCCGAATTCTTGGTCAGGTAGCCCGACGCCCCCGCTTCGAGCGCCTGCCGTACCAGCGGTAATTCGTCATGCATGCTGAAAAACAACACCCGCAGTTGTGGCAGCCGCTGGCGCAGCCGGCGCGTCGTTTCCAGGCCACTGATACCCGGTAGGCCGAAATCCATGATCACCAGGTTCGGCACCTGCTCCTGAACACGGACCAACGCCTCTTCGCCGCTGGCGGCTTCGCGGACTTCCATCGCTGGCAACACCGCCCGCAGCAGGCTGGCATAGCCTTGGCGGACCACGGCATGGTCATCGACCAATACAATATTCATCACACCTCCAGGGGAATATTCAGGGCCAGCGCCCAGCCAGCGCCGGGGCGGCTGAAAATGCGCAGTTCCCCCCCTAGGCTACGCGCACGTTCGGCCATCGAGTGCAGGCCTACACCGGGCCGCTGCGGTTGGCGGGCGCCGCAGCCGTTGTCGCGAATCAGCAGGCGCAGGCCCTTGGCACTGCGTTGCAGGCGTACCCGCACCTGGCTGGCGCCGGCATGCCGGGCGACATTGGTCAACGCCTCTTGCAGCAACCGGTAAAGGTGCGTACGGCTCGCCCCGGGGAGCGTGGGCAGGTGTTCGCCAACCCGCAGGCGGCAATCGATCCCCTGGCTGGCCTGCCACTGGTTGACCAGCAGGTCGAAGGCTTCGGCCAACGGCATGTGCTGCAACGCCACCGGATACAGATCGCACACCAACGCCCGAAAACCTTGTTGCAGGCGCTCGCAATTGAGTGCCAGGGCTTGCGCCGTCTGATCCACCACGGTCGGTTTGTCGGCCACCATGCGCATCAGGCAGACCTGGGCTCGGATCCCTGCGAGGTATTGGCCAAGGTCGTCGTGCAGGGTCTGCGCCAAGTGGGTGCGTTCCTGCTCCTGCACCGCCAGCAGGGCCTGTGTCAGTTGGGTATTGTCGGCTCGAGCCTGTTCCAGCGTTGCGGTCATACGGTTGAAGTGCTCCGCCAACTGGCGTGCTTCCGGCACGCCGGCCTCGCGCAGGCGTGCGGTCAGCTGCCCGCCCGAAACCTGCCGCAAGGCTTGCAGCAGTTCATCCAGCAAACCCATGCCACGCCGCACTGCCCAGCGGATGGTCAGCAAGCTCAGCAGCAAGGCCAGGCCGCACAGGCTCAGCAGCTGTTGCAGGGAATCCCAGACTTCATCGATCTCGTCCCGCGCATCCACAGCAATCAGTACCCGGCGCCCGTCATGGAGGTCCAGCAGCCGACTGCTGCTGTGGCGCTCACCCAGCAGCTGGCGGCCCAGCCAGCCGTCCAGGCCGGTCTCCAGCGGCAACTGCGGTGCTTCACCCGCCACCAGCCAGTGCACTCGCACATGGCGCAGGCTCTGGGTCAGCCGCGGCTGCAGGCTTGCCGGGTCGCGTTCGGCGGTGTCAGCAAGGTACGCCACCACGGCTTCGGCAGACTGCAACTCACGCTCCACGTCAGCCACAGCCTGATGCAACAGCACGCCGGCACAGGCCATCGTCACCAAGGCGAAGCAACTCGTGACCCAGAGGTTGATCCGCCACAGGGCCGACAGATTGACAAAGGGCACAGGCGTTTCTCCTGGGGGGGGGTTGCTCCCCATCGTAAAGCGGGGGCACCTGCGCCGAGTTACTACCTTGGTACCGGCCAGGCGCTACTTTCTGCATATTTCCCCTTCCCGGCCGGCTTCCTATGCTGGCGCCATCTGCCGTGGAGTGTGTTATGCGCCAGCCTGCCCACCTTGCCCTGACCTGCCTGCTGGCCTTGGCCGCAACGCTGTCTACGCCCCCTGCACCTGCCACAGAGCCGTTGCAGGTACGCATCGGCTACCTGGGCTTTCGCCCCGACCCCGGCCCGCTGCTCTCCACCATCATCCCCGAACCTGTCGACGCCGGGCTGCAAGGGGCGGAACTGGCGATTGTCGACAGCAACAGCACCGGGCGCTTCCTGAAACAGCAATACCAGCTGACCAGCGCCACAGTCGACAGCGCCGAGGCCCTGCTGCAAGCGGCCAAGGCCCAGCACGACCAAGGCCTGCGGCTGTTCGTGGTGAATGCCCCGGCTGCCAGCCTGCGCGCCTTGTCAGCCGCCCTGCCCGACAGCCTGCTGTTCAATGCCGGCAGCCCCGACGACAGCCTGCGCAGCAACCAGTGCCTGGGCAATGTGCTGCACAGCCTGCCGGGCCGGGCCATGCTGGCCGATGCGCTGGTTCAGTTCCTGGTGCTCCGCAAATGGCAGCGAGCGCTGTTGGTGGAGGGCCGAACCGAGGACGACCAGGCCTACGCAGCAGCCCTGCGCAGGGCAATGAAACGCTTTGGTGTGCAACTGGTGGCGGAAAAAGCCTGGACCTTCGACAACGACCAGCGCCGCAGTGCCCAGGCCGACATGCCGCTATTTACGCAAACCGCCGAATACGACGTGGTGCTGGTGGCCGACGAACGTGGCGACTTCGGCGAATACCTGCCCTACCAGACCTGGTACCCACGCCCCGTGGCCGGCACCCAGGGCCTGACCCCCACCGGCTGGCACAAGACGGTGGAAACCTTCGGCGCCGCACAGTTGCAAAAACGCTTCGAGGCCCAGGCCGGGCGCTGGATGAACGACCGTGATTTCGCCGCCTGGATGGCCGTGCGCAGCGTCGCCAGCGCGGCCAGCAAACTGCGCCAGGCCGAGCCACGTGCGTTGCAACAGCTGCTGCTGAGCGAGCAGTTGCCGCTGGACGGTTTCAAGGGCCGCAAGCTCAGCTACCGCCCGTGGAACGGCGAATTACGCCAGCCAATCCCGCTGGTGCAGCCCCGCGCCCTCGTCAGCACGTCGCCGCAGGAGGGGTTCCTGCACCCCTTCAACGAAATGGACAGCCTGGGCTACGACAAGCCCGAAGTGACCTGCAGCTATCCGTGATCCGCTAACCACAACAATAAGGAATACGCCATGCGCCGCCCTTTTTCTCACCGGGCCCTGCTTTACCCAAGCCTGCTGTCGGGCGCCCTGGCACTGGCCAGCGGGCACGCCATGGCCGCCACCGCCTGGGTCTCCAACGAGAAGGACAACAGCCTCAGCCTGATCGACATGCAAACCCTGCAAGTCACCGAGACACTGCCGGTGGGCCAGCGCCCACGCGGCCTACTGCTGTCCCACGACAACACGCTGCTGTACATCTGCGCGAGCGACTCGGACCGGGTGCAGGTGATGGACGTGGCCACCCGCAAGATCATCAAGGAGCTGCCCTCCGGCAAAGACCCCGAGCAGTTCGCCCTGCACCCCAACGACCGCTGGCTGTACGTGTCCAACGAGGACGATGCACTGGTGACGGTAATCGACACCGTCACCGACAAGGTGCTTGGGCAGATCGACGTCGGCATCGAACCCGAAGGCATGGCCGTAAGCCCCGACGGCAAGTGGGCAGTCAACACCAGCGAAACCACCAACATGCTGCACTGGATAGACACCAGCACCCAGACCCTGGCCGACAGCACCTTGGTCGATCAGCGCCCGCGATTCGTCGAGTTCAGCAAGGACGGCTCGCGGCTGTGGGCCTCGGCGGAAATCGGTGGCACCGTTACCATTCTCGACGTAGCCACGCGCCAGGTGCTGAAAACCCTGAACTTCCAGATCAAGGGCGTGCACCCGGACAAGGTCCAGCCGGTGGGCATCAAGCTCAGCGCCGATGGCAAGTACGCCTTCGTTGCCCTGGGGCCGGCCAACCATGTGGCGGTGATCGATGCCAAGACCTACGAGATCCTGGACTACCTGTTGGTCGGTCGGCGTGTCTGGCAGCTGGCCTTCACCCCGGACCAGAGCCAGTTGCTGGCCACCAACGGGGTGAGCGGCGATGTTTCAGTGATCGACGTGAAGCACCTCAAGGTGCTCAAGTCCGTGAAAGTCGGGCGCTACCCCTGGGGTGTGGTGGTGACGCCATGAATGCCCTTGAAGTCAGTGACGTCAGCTTTGCCTATGGCCAGCGCGAAGCACTCAAGCAGGTCGGTTTCAGCCTGGAGCCCGGGCGCTTTGCCGCGTTGCTGGGGCCCAATGGCGCTGGCAAGTCCACCTTGATCGCCCTGCTCACGCGCCTTTACGACCTGCAACAGGGCGACATCCGGGTTGGCGGCTGCTCGCTGCGCAGCACCCCGCGCCCGGCCCTGCGCCAGCTGGGCGTGGTGTTTCAGCAAAGCACCCTGGACCTGGACCTGAGCGTCGAGCAGAACCTGCATTACCACGCCGCGCTGCATGGCCTGTCACGGCGCCAGGGCAGCCAGCGCGTAGACGCTGAACTGGCGCGCCAGGGCCTGGGCGAACGTCGCCAAGAGCGCGTTCGGGAGCTGAATATCGGCCATCGGCGCCGGGTGGAAATTGCCCGCGCGCTGCTTCACGAACCGCGGCTGCTGCTGCTCGACGAAGCCAGCGTCGGCCTCGACCCGGCCAGCCGCCTGGCGCTCAACCAGCACCTGCGGCGGCTGTGCCGCGAACAGCAGCTGAGTGTGCTGTGGACCACCCATTTGCTGGATGAAGTGCAGCCCAGCGATGACCTGCTGATTTTGCATCAAGGGCGCCTGGTAGCAAGCGGCACCGCCGATGCCCTGAGCCTGGCGCATGGCGGGGACCTCGACAATGCCTTTGCCCGGTTGACCAGCGCACCCTCAGGAGTAAACGCCCAATGAACGCTTACTGGCAGTGTTTCAACGGCATCCTGCTGCGCGAATGGTTGCGCTTCGTGTTGCAGCGCACACGCTTGCTCAGTGCCCTGGTGCGCCCGCTGCTGTGGTTGCTGGTGTTTGCCGCCGGGTTCCGCGCGGCGCTGGGCATTGCGATCATCGAACCCTACGACACCTACATCCCTTACGAGGTGTACATCATCCCGGGCCTTGCCTGCATGATCCTGCTGTTCAACGGCATGCAGGGCTCGCTGTCGATGGTGTATGACCGCGAGATGGGCAGCATGCGCGTGCTGCTGACCAGCCCGTTGCCGCGGCCGTTCCTGCTGGGTAGCAAGTTGCTGGCAACGTCGTTGATCTCCCTGTTGCAGGTCTATGCCTTCCTCGCCATCGCCTGGGTTTACGGGGTGCAGCCACCGGCTGCAGGGTTGCTGCTGGTACTGCCGGCGTTGCTGTTGGTGGCGCTTATGCTCAGTGCCCTGGGGCTGTTGCTGTCGAACGCGATCCGCCAGTTGGAGAACTTTGCCGGGGTGATGAATTTCGTGATCTTCCCGCTGTTTTTCCTTTCTTCGGCGTTGTACCCGCTGTGGAAGATGCGCGAGGCCAGCCAGTGGCTGTACTGGCTGTGTGCGGTGAACCCGTTCACTCATGCCGTGGAACTGGTGCGGTTTGCCCTTTACCAGCGCTTGAACCTGCTGGCATTGGTGGTGTGCCTTGGGTTGACGGCGCTGTTCACGCTACTGGCAATTCTCACCTTCAACCCCCAGCATGCGGCACTGCGCAAGCCACGCTAGGCATCGTCTACTACTTTAGTACTGCATTTGCTGTCTGATCGTCGCATTCACAATGCACCACCACTGGCATGTAATGGGCCTATAACAAGAAGGATAAAACCATGCCACGTGCCCTGCGCCCTTTGTTGGCTGCCCTTACGCTAAGCCTGTCGCTGGGTATCGCCCAGGCCGACAGCACACCGCTGTTTTCCGCCGAAGGCTACCGCACCACCCTTTACCGCAGCCCGACCCCGCAGCACGTCGAGGGCGGACAGGTGATCGACACGGCCACGCTTCAGGACCTGCTGGGCCAGACTCCCAAGCCGGTGCTGATCGACGTTTATCGCCGTCAATGGCTGCAAGGCCAGTTCATCGAAGATGAACCCCACGCCAACCTGCCCGGCAGCCTGTGGCTGGCCAACACCGGCGACGGCGACCTGAGCCCGGCCTGGCAGGACTACTTTGTGCGTAACCTGCAAAAGGCCACAGCCGGCCTCCATGACCAGCCGCTAGTCTTTTACTGTCGCTCCGATTGCTGGTTAAGCTGGAACGCGGTAAAACGCGCAAAAGCCCTGGGCTACAAGAACCTGTATTGGTACCGCGACGGCCTGGACGCCTGGCAGCAGGCCAACCTGCCGCTGCAGCCCGCGCAACCCGCGCCCTTTCCCTGAATTGCATGACCCACAACGCGTGCCCCGCCCCTTCCAATAAAAACAAGGTGAAATGGCCATGTACAAAATTCTGATTGCCGACGATCACCCCCTGTTTCGCGAAGCCATCCACAACGTCATCAGCGATGGCTTCCAGGGCAGCGAAGTGATGGAAACTGCCGACCTGGACAGCGCCCTGGCATTGACGCAGGCGCATGACGACCTTGACCTGATCCTGCTGGACCTGAACATGCCCGGCATGCACGGCCTCAATGGCTTGATCACCCTGCGTAACGAGGCCCCGACCACGCCGGTGGTGATCGTTTCGGCCGAGCAGGAAAAGCAGATCGTGCTGCAGGCCATCACCTACGGCGCGGTGGGTTTCATCACCAAGTCCTCGCCTCGTTCGCAAATGATCGAAGCGATCGAGCAGATCCTCAACGGCAATGTCTACCTGCCGCCTGACATCATCCGGGCGCAGAAAAGCAGCACCAGCCGGCGCCACAACGAAGCCCCCAGCTTCCCGCCAGAAATGCTTCAGGCCCTGACCCGCAAGCAGCTGCTGGTGCTGGAGCGCATGACCAAGGGTGAATCGAACAAACAGATTGCCTATACGCTGGATATTGCTGAAACCACGGTCAAGGCCCATGTTTCGGCGATCTTGCGCAAGCTCAATGTGCATAACCGGGTGCAGGCCATCCTGAGTGCTGGCGATATCGATTTCGCTGATTACCTGCGGCGTTAGCCTGTTCCGGCCTCTTCGCGGGCAAGCCCGCTCCCACAGGTATCGTGCAGCTTTGCAGCCTGTAGAAATCCTGTGGGAGCGGGCTTGCCCGCGAAGAGGCCAGCCGCTATGTCTCGCTGTTTACCAACAAATGGCTCATCGCAGTCTTGAGTTTCATTGGCCGCACCGGCTTGTGCATCAGGGTATGGCCCAGCTCGCGGATCTGTTGCTTGAGCTCATTGCTGTAGTTGGCGGTGATCATCAGTGCCGGTAAGGGCTGGGCGCGACGGGCATTGATCCGTGCCACGGCGTCGACACCATTGCAGTCGTTGTCCAGGTGGTAGTCGGCGATCAGCAGGTCGGCCTCGGCGTGGTAGTTGTCCACCTGGCGCGCCAGGTCTTCTTCCGACAACGCCGTGACCACCCGGCACCCCCAACCCTCCAGCAAGGTGCGCATGCCGGCGCAGATCGCCGCATCGTTATCCAGCACCCACACCCGCGCCCCGCGCAGGCGGTCGAGCATCGGCTCGCAAATCAGCGGGCCTGGCTGGGCTTTGGGCACAAGGGTACTCAGCGGCACTTCAACGGCAAACACCGACCCTTTGCCAAGCCATGAGCGCACCCGGATCCTGTGGCCGAGGATGCCAGCGATCTTTTCCACGATCGCCAGCCCCAGGCCCAACCCGCGATCCTGGTCCGGCCGCTGCACATCCCCGCGTTTGAACTCCTGGAACATGTCTTCAAGGTGCTCTTCGGCGATGCCGATACCAGTGTCCCACACTTCGATCCGCAGGCCACCGCGCTGGCGCCGACAACCCAGCACCACGCGCCCGCTACGGGTATAGCGGATGGCATTGCTGAGCAAATTGCGCAGGATCCGCGCCAGCAACTGGATATCACTGCGCACCACCGCGCGGCTGCCCACGAAATGCAGTTCAAGCCCCTCGCTGCGCGCCACCTGGGCGTACTCGGCGGCAAGGTTGTCCATCAGCTCGCGCAGGGCGAAAGGCGCGATATCGGCCTTGATCACCCCGGCATCCAGCTTGGAGATGTCCACCAACGTACCGAGCAGGTTCTCCACATCTTCCAATGAGTTGCTGACATTGCGTACCAGCTGGGTACTGTCTTGCGGCTCGCGGCGCTCCAGCAGCGCACTGGTGAACAGCCGCGCCGCGTTCAGCGGTTGCAACAGGTCGTGGCTGACCGCCGCAAGGAATTTGGTTTTCGACAGGTTGGCCTGTTCGGCCTCGCGCTTGGCCTCACGCAGGCGCGATTCGGCCTGGCTGCGTTCCTCGATTTCACGCAGCAACTGGTCATTCAGGCTGGTCAGTTCGGCAGTACGTTCGCGCACCCGTTGCTCCAGGTGTTGATAGGCCTGGTGCAGTGCCTGGGCCGTATTGCGGCGCTCGGTAATGTCGCGGATCAACACGAAAATGCCCACCACCTCGCCGCTGGCCAGACGGTTGGGCACGTAGGAACGGAGCATGTAGCGCTCCTGGCCATTGATGTTGGTTTCGGCAAATTCGAACGTAACGCTCTCCCCTGCCAGCGCCCGTGCCACATAGGCTTCCAGGCGCAGGTAGTGCTGCTCGCTGTGGGCTTGGCGCAAGCTCTGGCCTAGCATCACGCCGTGCGGCCAGCAGTACCACTCTTCATACACCTTGTTGGTGAACTCGTAGACAAGATCGGCATTCAAGTAAGCAATCAGCGCCGGGACATTGTCGGTAATCAGGCGAATCTGGTGCTGATGGGCGGTCTCGGCCCGCTGCCGGGCCTCGCTGAGCAGGCGGTTGACAGCCTTGAGCTCGGCCATGGCCTGGTTCAGCGCATCGGTGCGCTCGCGCACCTGCTCGGCCAGCACCACAGAATGCTGGAACGCGGCATAGGGGTCGTTGCCCCGTGTTGCGCCAGACTCGATGCGTTCGATCAATGCGCCGTTGATTCGCTGCAACTTGTGGTTTTCGTGCTGCAGCCGGTTCACCTCGGCCTGCAGTTCAGCGCCCGACGGGACGCCGGTTGCGGGCAATGGCAACCCCGGTGAAGGTCTGGTTGATGTGCATGCCATTGAACTGTTCTCCGTAGGTATTGAAACCAATCACCCGCTGCTCGCGCAAAAACGCACCGATTGGCTCCAGGCCATGCTGGGCTTCCAGTTCCAGGCGCCGCAGAAAGCAGTCGCAACCAATGGTCAGCAGCGGTGGGCCAAGGCGCTGGTGCAAACCGTCGAACAGCTGGTGCAGGTTTGGCAACAGAGGGCCGGGGGTCATGGCGGTAAGCACGATGCCGTTCTCCACCGCGCAGTAGAAGCTCAGGCTCAGGTCCGCATGCACTTGCTGGATCGCCCGCACGTAGTAATGGTCGTGAATACGCACGGCCAGCGGGTGAGCGGCGAATACCTGGTGATCCAGCGCAGCAACGGGGACGCCGATGTGCCGGGCATACTCCTCGGCGGCGGGTTCGGCATTCAGTTCGTAAACCCGACGCTGGGCGCTGTCGGCGCCGGTTACCACCAGCTTTTCCTGGCGTGGCAGGATGTGGTGTGTGGTGAACACTTCAAAGTCGAGCCAGGTGTTCACCAGTACAACCACTGCCGCCCCGCTGTGAAAAGCGCCGCCGTAATACACGTGGGTGCGGTTGAGGTAGTTATCGTCGCCGGCCGAGCCACCGAAGTGCGGGATGTCCCCCAATGCCGCACTGAGGGCAGCGAGCACCATCTCCTCACGGCTGGACAGGCCGTCGAGCAGGGTCAGGGCAAAGCTGTGGCCCTTGATGGGTGCCAGGGTATTGCTGCGGCAGGTGCCGACCAGCCGCTCAACCATCTGCTGCGCGTCGATCAGGCTGAAGCGTTCCATTTCATCGATCAACGCGGTGGCGATGGAGAAGTGCCGGTAATCGAAGCCCACTGCCGTGACGCAATTGCGGCCGTAGCCCAGCGGGGTGATTTCGCCGGCGCTGGTGCAGCCCACCAGGCGAATGCCGCCGAAGTCTTGCTCCAGCGCTTCACCCAGGGCTTGAAGGTCGTATTCGGCGGAGCAGAAGAACAGCACGCAGCCCAGGTGCGGGTGCAGCAACTGCCGGGCCAGGTCTTGTGCGGCCAACCGGGCGTCGGTGGCCAGGGACATGGCGCTGACCACACCGTCGTTATGAGCCTGCTGCATCGTGGTCTCCGGCGCGGGGTGGCTGAGGAGTCAGTTTACGAAGCTGGGTACGAGGGACGAATGCTACTTGGGTAGCGGGTGGGCGGTTCCATGGACCTAGATTTGCCAGTTTGCACATGAGCGTGTAGGAGCGGCCTTGCGTCGCGAAAGGGCCGCAAAGCGGCCCCAGCAGTATCAGCGTCTACCCAGACATCGAGGGGCTGCTTTGCAGCCCTTTCGCGACGCAAGGCCGCTCCTACAGTTGAGCGCAGCGCTACTTGAGTTGTTCGGGCTTACCAGGTCAACACCGCGCCCACCGCAAAGGTATCGGTGTCTTCGTTCTGCGCACTGGTGTCATGCCCGTCGATGGAGAACTGGTTGTACTCGGCCACCAGCTTGAGGTTGTCGTTTACATCGTGGAACAGCGCCACGCCACGGGTCTCATAATCCGCGCCGCTGCCCACCGCACCGTTGCCATCATCCTTGGTCTTGCCATAGGACAGTGCAATACGGTTCTTGCCAACCTTGTACGAACCCTGCAGCAGGTAGCCGTCACTGTCGACGTTGCGCAAAACCGGCTCACCCGCGTTGTTGGTGAAGAACGGGTTGATGCCCTTGGCCTGGAACCCCGAGCCGGTCAGCGACAGCCCGCCCATCTTTGCCTGCACACCGTAACCCACACCCTTGGACGTGACCGTTTCTACCGTCGAGTCGGTGTTGTCGGAGGTCTGGTAGCTGCCGTTGACCCAGCTGTAGATCTGCGCCCCACCCAGGTCGAACTGGTAGGTGATCTCGCTCTCGGTGCGTGGGTTTTCCTGGTAGGCCTTGCCGGTCGGGCTGCTGTCGTTGGTGTCCACCGGGTCCATAATGCCTACCGCTACCCGCAGGCCATCCATCACCGGCGTGCGGTAGGTGATCTGCGAGGTAGGGAACGGGTACGGGTAGCCGCTGCCGATGTTGCCGAACGACACCCCGCCGCCGTCCACCAGCCCCAGGGTGTCACTGACCTGGCCGTAACCTGCCAGCAGCTCATCGAGCAGGATGTTGGAGCGGGCGAACAACCCGAAGTCCTTGCCGATCAGCACCTCACCCCACCCGGGGTTGGCCACGGTGCCGTAGAACTGGCGTACGTCGATGGCGGTGTCGGTGCCGTTGGTTTCACTGTCGTTGATGGTGACCCAGAACGAGGCACGTGCGCCGAGCTTCAGGTCATCTACCTGTTTACCCATGTTGAAGCCCAGGTAGTTGGGCAAAAAGCCCATTTTCACCCGCGACTGACGGCGGTCGAACTGCTCGCCTTCACGGTCGACCTTGCTGTTGACGTAGAAGGCGTTGATGTAGCCATCGGTGGAAAACGTGGTCTGATCCTTGTCGTACAGCATGATCTCGGCCTCGGCGACGCCGCTCAGGCCCAGGGCAGAGAAGCTGGCGATGGCGGCTGCGAGAAAACGAGGCGGCAGGTGCTTATTGTTGTTGTGCATGGCGCGCTCCAAACGGGGGGCTGGATGTCGGAGGCGATTATCAGAAGCGGGTAAATGGCGAGGTATGCTGCTTTGGGGCGGGGTGGCGGGTGCTTTGGGGTGGCGGGTGTAGCGCGGTGATTTGGTCCCGGTACCTGCCTGGGTCGGGGTGCAGGACTTAGGATGTAGGCAGGTGTGGTAGAAGAGTATCAATACACCGGAACAAGGCAGAAACTGCCTGACCGTCTAGCGCAGGTCATTGTAGGAGCGGCCTTGTGTCGCGAAAGGGCTGCGCAGCAGCCCCAGGATTTCAGCGGTGATGCAAATATTGTTGGGGCTGCTGCGCAGCCCTTTCGCG
>NZ_JBNNVS010000081.1:0-12898 GCF_050280665.1 Pseudomonas sp. NPDC089547
TCCACCAGGCGGCGGTCATCGGCCTGATCGCCGACGTTCAGCGGCAAGGCACCGAAGACACTGCCGGCGGAAACCCGCTGCAGGCCGTTGACGCGAATATCGGAGATGGTGAAGGACTCGGCGTGAACTTCAGCGATCATCAGTGCGGACATGACCGCAGTTAGCAGCAGACGTTTCATGAAGTCCTTTTATTCCAACTGGCAATAAACAACCCGCCGCAAGAAGACGGCAGGTTCGCAATTGAGCGAAGCTTTATAGTCGACCCAGATCGTTGATCAGGGCGAGCAACATCACCCCTACGACCAAACTGATACCGATCTGGACCCCCCAACCTTGCACCCGATCCGACAGCGGACGACCGCGCGCCCACTCGACCAGATAAAACAGCAAATGCCCCCCATCCAGTACAGGAATGGGCAGCAGGTTAAGAACCCCCAGGCTAATGCTCAGGTAGGCCAGGAAATTCAGGAAATCCCCCACGCCGGACTGGGCTGAAGCGCCCGCCACTTTAGCAATGGTTATCGGTCCACTCAAGTTTTTTACCGAGAGCTCCCCGAACAGCATTTTCTTCAGCGATTCAAGGGTCAGCACACTCATGTTCCAAGTGCGGGACAAGCCCTCGCCTACCGCGTCCAGCGGGCCATAGCTCACCTCGCGGAGCATGCTGGCAGGCCATTCGCCACCTTTTACCCCTGCCCCCAGGTAGCCACCGACCGCCTTGCCCTCACCCTTGCGGGCCAGGGTCACCGGCACGTCCAGTGCGGCACCGTCGCGCTCCAGATGCACCATCACCCGGGCATCCGGCCGGGCACGCACATGGTCGACCACTTGCTGCCATTCGCTCACCGCCACGCCATCGAGGGCCAGCAGCTTGTCACCGGTCTTCAGGCCCGCAGCAGCAGCCGGCCCCTTGGGGTCGATCTCGGCCAGCACCGGCGTAATCGCCGGGCGCCAAGGGTGCAGCCCCAGCGACTGGATCGGGTCCGGCTCATCGGCGCCCTTCAGCCAGCTGTCCAGCTTGACCTGCAGCTGCCGCTCGGCAGTAGCGCCCTCGTCGAGCACGCCAACCTGCAAGGTGCCGCTCTCACCCAAACGACGAACCAGTTGCAGGTTGACCGCGGACCAACCGTTGGTCGGCTTGCCGTCGATAGAGACGATTTCCTGACCTGCGGTCAGGCCCGCCGATGCTGCCAGGCTGCCACCATCGACCGCACCGATCACCGGGCGTAGCTGCTGGGTACCGAGCATGGCCAGCATCCAGAAGAACAGGATGGCCAGGAGGAAGTTGGCGATCGGACCGGCAGCAACAATTGCAATACGCTGGCGCACCGACTTGCGGTTGAATGACTGATCCGCCAACGCTGGCGGCACATCGCCCTCGCGCTCGTCGAGCATCTTCACGTAGCCACCCAGCGGGATCGCTGCGACCACGAACTCTGTGCCGTGGCGGTCATGCCAGCGCAGCAATGGCATGCCGAAGCCCACCGAGAAGCGCAGCACCTTGACGCCACAGCGGCGCGCCACCCAGAAGTGGCCGAATTCGTGGAAGGTGACCAGCACACCCAAGGCCACGAGGGTGCCGATAATCATGTAGAGCGCTGTCATGTCCATCTCCGAATGATGTTCAGCGGGCCGGCATCATGCCCGGCCCCCTCACGAAACATGGTGGGCCTGCATCAACGACCGTGACGCCTCAGCCACTCACGGGAAAGCTCCCGGGCCCGCTGGTCGGCGGCGAACACTGCATCCAGCGACGGCAGCGGCACGACGGGCTCCTGGTCGAGCACCTGTTCGATCATACCCGCGATCTCCGGGAAGCGGATACGCCGCTCAAGAAATGCCTCGACTGCCACTTCATTGGCCGCGTTGAGCACGGCGGGCGCACTGTTACCGGCCTCGGCAGCCTGCCGCGCCAGGCGCAGGCAAGGGAACCGCTGTTCGTCGGGCGCCTGGAAATCCAGACGGGCGATGGCAAACAGGTCCAGCGGCGCCACCCCGGAATCGATCCGCTCAGGCCAGGCCAGCGCGTTGGCAATAGGCGTGCGCATGTCCGGGTTACCCAACTGCGCGAGCACCGAACCATCCACATAGTCGACCAGGGAGTGGATCACGCTCTGCGGATGCACCACCACCTCGACCTTGGCCGGCACGGCATCGAACAACCAGCAGGCCTCGATCAGCTCAAGCCCCTTGTTCATCATGCTGGCCGAATCCACGGAGATCTTGCGCCCCATGGACCAGTTAGGGTGCGCACAGGCTTGCTCTGGGGTCACATCCAGCAACGCCTCGACCGGCGTCTCGCGGAACGGGCCACCCGAGGCGGTCAGCAGGATCCGCCGCACACCTACGGCGCTCAAGCCACGGGCGTAGTCACCCGGCATGCACTGGAATATCGCGTTGTGCTCGCTGTCGATTGGCAACAGCACAGCGCCACTGCGCCGCACCGCGTCCATGAACAGCGCGCCGGACATGACCAGGGCTTCCTTGTTGGCCAGCAACACCTTCTTGCCCGCCTCGACAGCCGCCAAGGTAGGGCGCAGGCCCGCCGCACCGACAATGGCAGCCATCACGGCGTCCACTTCCGCTGCCGAGGCCACCTGGCAAAGCCCGGCCTCGCCCTCCAGCACTTCGGTAGCGCAACCGCCCGCAGCCAGGCCTTCGCGCAGCCGCACGGCCGCCTCGGCGCTCGGCACCACGGCGAACGCCGGGCGATGACGCACGCACAGGGCCAGCAACTCATCGATACGCGAATAGCCGCTGAGCGCAAACACCTGGTACCGATCGGGATGGCGCGCAATCACATCCAGCGTGCTCAGGCCGATGGAACCGGTGGCCCCGAGCACGGTAATACGTTGCGGGCGACTCACATCACACCCCATTCGGCAGCCCACAGCAGCACCGCGAAGATCGGGATCGCTGCGGTAAGGCTGTCGATACGGTCGAGCACACCGCCATGGCCGGGCAGCAGGTTGCTGCTGTCCTTGATACCGGAACGGCGCTTGAACATGCTCTCGGTCAGGTCACCGACCACCGAAGACATGACCAGCAACGCGGCGCCCAGCAGGCCCAGCAAGAGCTGACCAAAGCCCCAGTCGCGGCTGATGCCGACACCCAGGGTAATCAGCAGGCTGACGGCCAGGCCGCCATACACGCCTTCCCAGCTTTTGCCAGGGCTGACCTGTGGTGCGAGCTTGCGCTTGCCAAACGCCCGGCCAGAGAAATACGCGCCGATGTCGGCAGCCCAGACCAGCACCATGACCGAGAGGATCAGCCAGTTGCCCAGTGGCCAGTGCTTTAGCAGCACCAGGCCCTGCCAGGCTGGCAGCAGCACCAGCAGGCCAATCAGCAACCGACAGGCTGCACTGGCCCACAACTCGCTGCTGCGCGGATAAGTAAGCACCAGCCAGGTAGCCAGGCCCCACCAGATCACCGCAGCGCCCAAGACCCAGGGTGCCAGCTCCGGAAGGATGTACAGCAACATCAGCGCCCCAGCGACCACCAAGGCATAGGCGATGCGCAGCGGCTGAGCCATCAACCCGGCCAGGCGCGCCCACTCCCAGGCACCGAGGGTGACCACGAAGCCGATGAACAGGGCGAAATCCCCACCGTTGAGCAGGAAGAAGCCGCCCAGCGCGATCGGCAGCAGGATCAGCGCAGTAATGATGCGTTGTTTAAGCATTAAGCACGAGCTCCAGCCTCGACCTGCTCGCTGGTCTTACCGAAGCGGCGCTGGCGCGAAGCGAAATCGGCCAGGGCATTGCGCATGGCCTCGTGTTTGAAGTCCGGCCAGTACAGGTCGGAGAAATACAGCTCGGCGTAGGCCAGCTGCCACAACAGGAAATTGCTGATGCGGTGCTCACCACCGGTGCGAATGCACAGGTCCGGCAGCGGTAACTCGCCGGTTGCCAGGCAGGTCTGCAGCAGACCCGGGGTGATGTCTTCCGGGCGAAGGTGCCCGGCTTGCACTTCCCGCGCCAGCCGCTGTGCGGCCTGAGCGATGTCCCACTGGCCGCCATAATTGGCTGCGATCTGCAGGATGAAGCGGTTGTTGCCGGCGGTCAGCGCCTCGGCCTCGCGCATGGCGGCCTGCAATTCAGGATGGAACCGCGAACGATCACCGATGATGCGCAGGCTGATGTTGTTCTCGTTGAGGCGCTTGGCCTCGCGGCGCAGGGCCGAGAAGAACAGCTCCATCAGCGCACCCACCTCTTCGGCGGGGCGCTGCCAGTTTTCACTGGAGAACGCAAACAGGGTCAGCACCTCGACCCCGGACTTGGCACAGACTTCGATCACCGCGCGAACGGCGTCTACACCCGCCTTGTGCCCGGCAACGCCGGGCAGCAGGCGCTTTTTCGCCCAGCGGTTGTTGCCATCCATGATGATCGCGACATGACGCGGCACCGAGGACGGTGCCGCCAACTTGGACTTTTCCATTAAAAAACCCCGGCCTTAGACGGCCATCAGGTCCTTTTCCTTGGCTTTGTACGCAGCATCAACTTCGGCAATGAACTTGTCGGTCAGCTTCTGGATCTCGTCCGCGGCACGACGTTCTTCGTCTTCGCTGATTTCCTTGTCCTTGGTCAGCTTCTTCAGATCACCCAAGGCATCACGGCGCACGTTGCGCACAGCTACCTTGGCGTCCTCGGCCACACCACTGGCCTGCTTGGTGTAACCCTTGCGGGTTTCCTCGGTCAGGGCCGGCATCGGGACACGGATAGTGGTACCGGCGCTGGACGGGTTCAGGCCCAGGTCGGAGGTGAGGATGGCCTTTTCGATGGCAGCGCTGAGGTTCTTGTCGTGAGCGACGATCTTCAGGGTGCGGGCATCTTCGACGGTGATCGCGGCGACCTGGTTCAGCGGCATTTCGCTGCCCCAGGCAGTGACCTTGACGGTATCCAGGATGCTTGGGTGAGCGCGACCGGTGCGGATTGCCGCCAGGTTGCGAGCCAAGGCCTCGAGGGACTTGCCCATGCGGTCCTGGGCGTCTTTCTTGATATCGTTGATCATTTTTGAACTTCCTCGATCAGGGTTCCTTCCGCGCCGCCGTGCACGATGTTCAGCAGGGCGCCGGGTTTGTTCATGTTGAAGACGCGCAGCGGCATCTTGTGGTCGCGGCACAGACAGATTGCCGTCAGGTCCATCACACCCAGCTTGCGATCCAGCACTTCATCGTAGGTCAGATGATCGAACTTCTCGGCATGCGGGTCCTTGAATGGATCTGCAGTGTATACACCATCGACCTTGGTTGCCTTCAATACCACGTCGGCATCGATTTCGATGGCGCGCAGGCAGGCGGCGGAGTCGGTGGTAAAGAACGGGTTGCCGGTACCGGCAGCAAAAATCACCACTTCCTTGGCGTTCAGGTGGCGCATGGCCTTGCGGCGATCATAGTGATCGGTCACGCCAACCATGGAAATAGCCGACATGACAATGGCGGTGATGTTCGCCCGCTCCAGCGCGTCGCGCATGGCCAGGGCGTTCATTACGGTCGCCAGCATGCCCATGTGGTCACCGGTGACGCGGTCCATGCCGGCTGCACTGAGCGCCGCACCACGGAACAGGTTGCCACCGCCGATCACCAGGCCTACCTGAACACCGATGCCAACCAGCTGGCCGACTTCCAGCGCCATGCGATCCAGGACTTTCGGGTCGATCCCGAACTCTTCCGAGCCCATCAGGGCCTCGCCGCTAAGTTTGAGTAGAATGCGTTTATAGCGAGCCTGATGACCACTGCCCTGCTGAGCCATTGCGAATCTCTCCTGCGGCGTTTGTAAAAAATTCTGGCAGGCTGCTTGAGCCCGCGTGTAACTCTAACGTGACGCAGCAACTGCGTCAGCGAGTAGCGGTCTCGTAAACCGCTCCCGCTTTGACAAAGAGGCTGCGCGCGTGAGCGGGCAGCCTCTTTGGGGCGACAGACGACGCTGTCTTACTGCTTGGCAGCAGCCAGCTGGGCAGCAACTTCTTCAGCGAAGTTGTCGACCGGCTTCTCGATGCCTTCGCCTACTTTGAAGTAGGTGAACGAAACGATTTCAGCACCGGCCTTCTTGGCCAGCTCGCCGACTTTGACTTCCGGGTTCATGACGAAGGCTTGCTCTTTCAGCGAGGCTTCGGCCTTGAACTTGGTGATACGGCCGTTGATCATGTTCTCAACGATGTTTTCCGGCTTGCCGGCGATCTTGTCGGCGTTCAGCTGCAGGAAGACATTCTTCTCGCGCTCGATGGCCTCGGCGGAGATTTCCGACGAATCCAGGAACTCCGGGTTCGACGCTGCAACGTGCATGGCGATGTTCTTGGCCAGCTCGACATCGCCGCCTTTCAGAACAACAACGGCACCGATCTTGTTGCCGTGCAGGTAAGCACCAACAACGTCACCCTCAACGCGCACCAGGCGGCGGATGTTGACGTTTTCGCCGCACTTGGCGACCAGGGCTTCACGGGCTGCTTCGCGCGAAGCGATCAGCGGTGCAGCGTCGGTCAGCTTCTGGGCGAAGGCTTCTTCGAGGCTTTCGGCTACGAAGTTCTTGAAGTCGTCTTGCAGGGCCAGGAAGTCGGTCTGCGAGTTGACTTCCAGCAGAACGGCGGCTTTGCCGTCGGTCTTGACGGCGATAGCGCCTTCAGCAGCGACGTTGCCAGCCTTTTTGGCGGCCTTGATGGCGCCCGAGGCACGCATGTCGTCAATGGCTTTTTCGATGTCGCCGCCGGCCTTTTCCAGGGCCTTCTTGCAATCCATCATGCCTTCGCCAGTACGCTCGCGCAGTTCTTTTACCAGCGCTGCAGTAATTGCTGCCATTTCAAAATCCTCTTGGAAAGTTTTTCAACCATTCCACCCGCTCGTCACGGGCGTTAAATTCTGCAAATCCGCTGTTTTCATTTCAGCGGGCCCATGATGCGGGGCCGATGCTGACAGCAGGATTTCAAGGTGGCAAAAAGGGGGCAGAGCCCCCTTTTTGCGTGCCAAGTAGACGCTAGCGCCTAATTACTCAGCAGCAGGTGCAGCCGCTTCTTCAGCGTAGACTTCAGTGCCACCGGCAACGTTGTTGCGGCCGCGGATGACTGCGTCAGCCATCGAAGTCATGTACAGCTCGATAGCGCGGATGGCGTCATCGTTACCCGGGATGATGTAGTCAACACCTTCAGGGCTGCTGTTGGTATCGACAACGCCGATTACCGGGATGCCCAGCTTGTTGGCTTCGGTGATCGCGATGCGCTCGTGATCAACGTCGATAACGAACAGAGCGTCTGGCAGACCGCCCATATCCTTGATGCCGCCCAGGCTGCGATCCAGTTTTTCCAGGTCGCGGGAGCGCATCAGGGCTTCTTTCTTGGTCAGCTTGGCGAAAGTGCCGTCTTCGGCCTGGGTTTCCAGGTCGCGCAGACGCTTGATCGAAGCGCGGATGGTCTTGTAGTTGGTCAGCATGCCGCCCAACCAACGGTGGTCAACGTACGGCGAACCGCAACGAGCTGCTTGCTCGGCGACGATCTTGCCGGCGGAACGCTTGGTGCCGACGAACAGGATCTTGTTCTTGCCCTGGGCCAGGCGCTCTACGAACGACAGAGCGTCGTTGAACATTGGCAGGGTTTTTTCCAGGTTGACGATGTGGATCTTGTTACGCGCACCGAAAATGTACTTGCCCATTTTCGGGTTCCAGTAACGGGTCTGGTGGCCGAAGTGCACACCGGCCTTCAGCATATCGCGCATATTGACTTGGGACATGATAGTTCCTTGATAAGTCGGGTTGGGCCTCCACGTATCCCAATGACCAACCCGCGAATTTCGCAACTCGGGGCACCCAGGTCATCGTGTCGACACGTGTGTGGGTTTATGTGCTGACGGGGTCGACCCCGAAAGCGGCGCATTTTATACCACAGACCGCGAGCGAACGGAACCCGAATACTGTTGCGTCCGTCAGCGGCTTTTGCAGCACCCGCGCTTTCGCGCCAGAATGCCAACCATAGACAGCAGCCTGGCCGCCTTTATCCCGACCGATCGGCGCCACGCTCTGCTAGAATCCGGCCTTTCCCGTTTGTTCGCGCCGTATACGACGCCGTAGAGAGCCTGTAATGACCGTCACCATCAAGACTGCAGAAGACATCGAGAAGATGCGCATCGCCGGCCGCCTGGCCGCTGAAGTGCTGGAAATGATCGAAGAACACGTCAAGCCCGGTATCACCACCGAAGAACTCGACCGCCTGTGCCATGACTATATCGTCAACGTCCAGCAGGCCATCCCGGCACCGCTCAACTACAAGGGCTACCCGAAGTCGATCTGCACCTCGATCAACCATGTGGTCTGCCACGGCATCCCCAACGACAAGCCGCTCAAGGACGGTGACACGCTGAACATCGACGTCACCGTGATCAAGGACGGCTACCACGGCGACACCAGCCGCATGTTCCATGTCGGCACCGTACCGGTGTGGGCCGAGCGCCTGTCCAAGGTGACCCAGGAGTGCATGTACAAGGCCATCGAGCTGGTCAAGCCAGGTTGCCGCCTGGGCGACATTGGCGAGGTGATCCAGAAGCACGCGGAAAAGAACGGGTTCTCGGTGGTACGCGAGTTCTGTGGCCACGGCATCGGCAAGGTGTTCCACGAAGAGCCGCAGATCCTGCACTACGGCCGCGCCGGCACCGGCATGGAGCTGAAAGAAGGCATGACCTTCACCATCGAGCCGATGATCAACCAGGGCAAGGCAGACACCAAGGTGCTGGGCGACGGCTGGACCGCCATCACCAAGGACCGCAAGCTCTCGGCCCAGTGGGAGCACACCCTGGTGGTGACCGCGACCGGCTACGAGATCTTCACCCTGCGCAAGGACGACACCATCCCGCGCGTCTCGGCCTGACCGCACTCCGATAGGCCACCCCACGACAGGAACGTGACGCGATGCCCCAGGTGGACCCCGAGCTGTTCGACCGCGGCCAGTTCCAGGCGGAACTGGCCCTGAAGGCGAGCCCTATCGCCGCCTTCAAGAAAGCCATCCGCCAGGCTGGCGAGGTACTCGACAAGCGCTTTCGCAGCGGCGGGGAAATCCGCCCGCTGATCGAAGCCCGCGCCTGGCTGGTCGACAATATCCTGCAGCAAGCCTGGAACCAGTTCGACTGGGGTGACCAGAGCGGCATCGCCCTGGTCGCGGTGGGCGGCTACGGGCGCGGCGAGCTGCACCCGCATTCGGACATCGACCTGCTGATTTTGCTGGGCGCCGCCGAGCACGAGCAGTACCGCGATGCCATCGAGCGCTTTCTCACCCTGCTGTGGGACATCGGCCTGGAAGTAGGCCAGAGCGTGCGCACCGTCGACGAGTGCGCCGAACAGGCTCGCGCCGACCTGACGGTTATCACCAACTTGATGGAAAGCCGCACCATTGCCGGCCCCGAGGCCCTGCGCCAGCGTATGCTGGAGGCAACCAGCACCGCACATGTGTGGCCGAGCAAGGACTTCTTTCTGGCCAAGCGCGCCGAACTCAAGGCCCGCCACCACAAGTACAACGACACCGAATACAACCTCGAACCCAACGTCAAGGGCTCGCCAGGTGGCCTGCGCGACATTCAGACAGTGCTGTGGGTGGCACGCCGCCAGTACGGTACCTTGAACCTGCACGCGCTGGCCGGCGAAGGCTTCCTGCTGGAAAGCGAGAATGAGCTGCTGGCCTCGTCCCAGGACTTCCTGTGGAGGGTGCGCTATGCCCTGCACATGCTGGCCGGGCGCGCCGAGGACCGCTTGCTGTTCGACCACCAGCGCAGCATCGCCGCACTGCTGGGCTACAGCGACGAGAACCCGAAGCGGGCAATCGAGCAGTTCATGCAGCAGTACTACCGGGTGGTGATGAGCATCAGCCAGCTGTGCGACCTGATCATCCAGCACTTCGAGGAGGTCATCCTCGCCGACGATGACAGCGGCACTACCCAACCGCTGAATGCGCGCTTCCGCCTGCATGATGGCTATATAGAGGCCACCCACGCGAATGTGTTCAAGCGCACACCATTCGCCATGCTGGAAATCTTCGTGCTGATGGCCCAGCACCCGGAAATCAAGGGCGTGCGGGCCGATACCGTGCGCCTGCTGCGCGAGCACCGGCACCTGATCGACGACACCTTCCGGACCGATATCCGCAACACCAGCCTGTTCATCGAGCTGTTCAAGTGCGAAATCGGCATCCACCGCAACCTGCGGCGGATGAACCGCTACGGCATCCTTGGCCGCTACCTGCCGGAGTTCGGCCTGATTGTCGGGCAGATGCAGCACGACCTGTTCCACATCTATACGGTCGATGCACACACCCTCAACCTCATCAAGCACCTGCGCAAGCTGCAGTACACGCCGGTGTCCGAGAAATTCCCGCTGGCCAGCAAGCTCATGGGCCGCTTGCCCAAACCCGAGCTGATCTACCTGGCAGGCCTGTACCACGACATCGGCAAGGGCCGCCAAGGTGACCACTCCGACCTGGGCGCGGTAGATGCAAAGAAGTTCTGCGAACGCCACCAGTTGCCCGCCTGGGACAGCCGGCTGATCGTGTGGCTGGTGCAGAACCACCTGGTCATGTCGACCACCGCCCAGCGCAAGGACCTGTCCGACCCGCAGGTGATCAACGACTTTGCCTTGCACGTGGGCGACGAGACACGCCTGGACTACCTCTACGTACTGACCGTGGCCGACATCAACGCCACCAACCCCAGCTTGTGGAACTCGTGGCGGGCCAGCCTGCTGCGCCAGCTCTACACCGAGACCAAGCGTGCCCTGCGCCGCGGCCTGGAAAACCCGCTGGACCGCGAAGAGCAGATTCGCCAGACCCAGTCGTCAGCGCTGGACATCCTTGTGCGCGAGGGCACCGACCCGGACGACGTGGAGCAGTTATGGTCGCAGCTGGGCGATGACTACTTCCTCAAGCACACCGCCGCCGACGTGGCCTGGCACACTGACGCGATCCTGCAGCAGCCGGCCGATGGCGGGCCACTGGTACTGATCAAGGAAACCACCCAGCGCGAGTTCGAGGGCGGTACGCAGATCTTCATCTATGCCCCCGACCAGCACGACTTCTTCGCCGTGACCGTGGCCGCCATGTCACAGCTGAACCTGAACATTCATGATGCGCGGATCATCACCTCGAGCAGCCAGTTCACACTCGACACCTATATCGTGCTGGACAACGACGGCGGCTCGATCGGGGACAACCCGCAGCGGGTGAAACAGATACGCGACGGCCTGACCGAGGCACTGCGCAACCCCGAGGACTACCCGACCATCATCCAGCGCCGGGTACCACGCCAGCTCAAGCACTTCGACTTCCCGCCGCAGGTCACCATCCTCAACGATGCCCAGCGGCCGGTGACCATCCTCGAGATCACCGCACCCGACCGCCCCGGCCTGCTGGCCCGGCTGGGGCGGATATTCCTGGAGTTCGACCTGTCGCTGCAGAACGCCAAGATCGCCACCCTCGGCGAGCGGGTGGAAGACGTGTTCTTTATTACCGATGCCGACAACCAGCCGCTGTCCGACCCGCAATTGTGCAGCCGCCTGCAGGAAGCCATCGTGCAGCAGCTACAGGCCGGCCAGGGAAGCGACGCTGGCCCGACCCGCGTGACCTTTTAACGATTAGACGATTGACGAGACCTAGCGCCGATGAACCATGCCTTGACCCAGCTTCAGCCTTACCCGTTCGAAAAGCTCCGCGCCCTGCTTGGCAGCGTGAAGCCCGCGGCGGACAAACGCGCAATCGCCCTGTCGATCGGCGAGCCGAAGCATGAATCGCCGGCATTCGTCGCCCAGGCCATGGCCGACAACCTCGACAAGCTGGCGGTATACCCTAGCACCATCGGCCTGCCAGCCCTGCGCCAGGCCATCGGCCAGTGGTGCGAGCGGCGTTTTGGCGTGCCGGCCGGCTGGCTGGACGCCGACCGTCACATCCTGCCGGTCAACGGTACCCGTGAAGCGCTGTTCGCTTTCACCCAGGCCGTGGTCAATCGCGCCGATGACGGCCTGGTAGTCAGTCCCAACCCGTTCTACCAGATCTACGAGGGTGCTGCGCTGCTGGCCGGCGCTACCCCGCACTATTTGCCGTGCCTGGAAAACAACGGTTTCAACCCCGACTTCGACGCCGTGCCGGCCGACGTGTGGAAGCGCTGCCAGATCCTGTTCCTGTGCTCGCCGGGCAACCCCACCGGTGCGCTGGTGCCGATGGAAACCCTGAAGAAACTGATCGCCCTGGCTGACGAGTACGATTTCGTGATCGCCGCCGACGAGTGCTACAGCGAGCTGTACTTCGACGAGGATGCACCACCACCTGGCCTGCTGACCGCCTGCGCCGAACTGGGCCGCAGCGACTTCAAACGCTGCGTGGTGTTCCACAGCCTGTCCAAGCGCTCCAACCTGCCGGGCCTGCGCTCGGGCTTCGTGGCGGGCGACGCCCAGATCATCAAGCCGTTCCTGCTGTACCGCACCTACCACGGCTGCGCCATGCCGGTGCAAACCCAGCTGGCCAGCATTGCTGCGTGGCAGGACGAGGCGCATGTGCGCGAAAACCGCGACCAGTACCGCGCCAAGTACGATGCCGTGCTGGACATCCTGCAGCCGGTGCTGGACGTGCAACGCCCGGACGGCAGTTTCTACCTGTGGGCCAAGGTGCCGGGTGACGATGCCGCGTTCACCCGTGACCTGTTCGAAGCCCAGCATGTGACCGTGGTGCCAGGGTCGTACCTGTCACGTGAGGTGGATGGCGTGAACCCGGGCGCCGGGCGCGTGCGCATGGCGCTGGTGGCACCGCTGGCCGAATGCATCGAGGCGGCTGAACGCATTCGCGCTTTCCTGCAAACCCGCTGATTGAAGCAGGGGGGCGCTTTGCGCCCCTTTCGCGACACAAGGCCGCTCCTACAGGGGAATGCGTACTCCTGTAGGAGCGGCCT
>NZ_JBNNVS010000082.1:0-12277 GCF_050280665.1 Pseudomonas sp. NPDC089547
GCGCAGGGGCCGGATGATGGGAGCGCAGCGTTTTTTGGTTACTTTTTGTCGCGTTTGACAAAAAGTGACTCGCCGTAAGGGCGAAAAGGTGAGTCGGCGTCGCCACCGCAAATGGATTGTTCGCTGATTCAAAACAGACGTTGACGGGCATCCATGCCCGTCACCTCCCTCCGCAATCCCTCCGCTCGGCCTCCTGAAGTCGCAATTTGCGTTGCCTGAACTATCGCGCGCTTAGAAGCAAAGCCGAAGCAAGAGCAAGAGCAAGATCGGTCAGAACTGTGCATCACTGCTGCGAAGCGATGGCTTTCTCGATTGCGGCCCTGAACTCAGGGTCATCCGGCTTGGTCAGGCTGGAGAAGTTGCCGATCACCTTACCCTTACGGTCCACCACATACTTGTAGAAGTTCCACTTCGGCGCACTACTCTGGCTGGCCAACCCAGCAAACAGCGGTATCGCATCCTTGCCCCGCACCGCCTGGGTCTTGGTCATGGTGAAAGTGACGCCGTAGTTGGCATAACAAACCTTGGCAGTCTTTTCACTGTCGGCGTCCTCCTGCTTGAAGTCATTGGACGGCACACCAAGCATCTCAAGACCTTGCTCGTGATATTCCTTGTACGTCGCCTCAAGCCCCTCGAACTGCGGTGCAAAACCGCAATAACTGGCCGTATTGACCACCACCAGCGGCTTACCCGCAAAGCGCTGGCACAGGTCAACCTGCCCCTTGCCCCGCAATTCCGGCAGGCTGCCCTGCAATAATGCCGGGCAATCGGCAGCCCAGCTCGATGTACAGGCAAGCAGGGCCAGCACAGGCACCGTCAACCAATGTGCACGCATGATTCGTTCCTCCCGCAAGACAACCCTTGAGCTAGCAGGGTAGCGCCTAACAAACACTCATGCCCAGTTGCATCAGCGCCATCCCTCCCTGGTGCCAGCCCCACCACGCCAGCGCCAACAGCGCCAGAGCGGCAAGGGCCAGCAGCCCGCGAGCCAGGTAGGGGTTCATGCGGCTTGGGCCTGTAGACGAGCGACCGGCCGCTCGCGCACCGGCCAGTTCAGCGCTGCGGCCAGCAGGCTGAGCAGGATGGAAATCTGCCAGACCAGATCGTAGCTGCCAGTGCGGTCGTACACCACCCCGCCCAACCACCCACCGAGGAAGGCCCCTAGCTGGTGGAACAGGAAGACGATACCGCCGAGCATGGACAGGTTACGTACACCGAACACCGTCGCCACGGTGCCATTGGTCAGTGGCACCGTCGAGAGCCACAGCAGGCCCATGGCAATACCGAACAAATAGGCGCTGAACTCGCTGACTGGCGCCCAGATGAACAGCACGATCACCACCGCCCGCAACAGATACAGCCCCGTGAGCAAGCGCGGCTTGGACATGCGCCCGCCCAACCAACCAGCAGTGAAGGTGCCGACGATGTTGAACAAGCCGACCAGCGCCAGCACCGTGGTGCCAGTAGTAGCAGCCAGGTGCTGATCAACCAGGTAAGCCGGCAGGTGCACGCCAATGAATACCACCTGGAAACCACACACGAAGAAACCCAGCGCCAGCAACCAGAAGCCGGAGTGCGAGCACGCCTCGCGCAGTGCCTGGCCCAACGTCTGCTCGGCGCCATGGCTCGGCAGCGGGCGGTCACGCAACAGGCCGACGAAGGGCACGATGAACGCGACCATCAGGCCCAGTACCAGCAACGCCGCAGACCAACCCAGCCACTGGATCAGACCAAGGGTGCCTGGCAGCATTGCGAACTGGCCAAACGAACCGGCGGCGCTGGCGATGCCCATGGCCATACTGCGTTTCTCTGCCGGCACTGCACGCCCGACCACGCCAAGGATGACCGAAAACGATGTGCCGGACAGGCCAATGCCGATCAGCAAGCCGGCACTCAGCGACAGCGACCAGGCAGAATCGGCCATGCCCATCAGCATTAGCCCGGCAGCGTAGAGAATGCCGCCAATGATCACCACCCGGGCTGCCCCCAGTCGGTCGGCCAAGGCACCGGCGAACGGTTGGGCCAGCCCCCAGATCAGGTTTTGCAGGGCAATGGCAAAGGCGAACACCTCACGCCCCCAGCCAAAATCGGCGCTCATCGGCGCCAGGAACAGACCAAAGCCGTGCCGCACACCCAGGGACAGCGCCAGGATCAAAGCCGCCCCCACCAATACCCAACCGCTGGTTCGCCACACCGAAGTCATTGTCGTTATCTCCAGCACATCGCAAGGTTTTTGCGGGTATATACCCGCTTATAGTCGTATCAATTCAGGCCAGCTGATCCAGCAAACGCACCAGTTCATCGCGCTGCCCTGCACCCAACCGCTCCACCAGATCAATCTGAGCTTGCTCCCAGGCCGGATGTGCAGCTCGCAGCAGTTGTGTTCCGGCCTCGGTCAGCAGCACCACGCGGTTACGCTGGTCGTCACCATCGGCCAAGGCCACCAGCCCTTCCGCCTCCAGCACCCGCAAGTTGCGGCCCAGGGTACTGCGCTCCAGGCCCATGGCCTCGGCCAGGGTGGTGATACTGGGGCGGTCGAGCCGTTGCAGGTGCCTTAGCAGGGAAAACTGCGCGACATTGACCCCGAAGCCGGCAAGGGCCTCGTCGTAATGCCGGCTCACCCCACGGGCGGCACGACGCAAATGGGTGCAGATGCATTCACTGGTCAGCATGGATACGTGTATATACCCGCGTCATGAGTGTTGCAAGAGGTTTCACGGCTCATGGTCTTGCTCCGCTACTGCTTGCCCCAATGAAGCTGGTCTTTTTCGGAGCAACTGTCTTGCTCAAAACCTTGAAAAGCTACGCGATCCTGTAGGAGCGGCCTTGTGTCGCGAAAGGGCTGCGCAGCAGCCCCTGGAAATCGGCGTTGTCGCAGATATTGTTGGGGCCGCTGTGCGGCCCTTCGCGACACAAGGCCGCTCCTACAAGCGTCGCGCACATGTTTTTATATTGTGAGCGACATCAAATGCCAAGCGCCAACCCAAGCACGACGCTTAGTTCGAGCAACTCCAGCAACGCACCAGCGGTATCACCGGTGGTGCCACCAAGGCGCCGGCACATCAGGTGCCGCAGCCAGGCAAACACCGCCAGCGCCAGCGCCACAGCCCATCCGCCCAACACCAGACAGAAAAACACACTGCCCAGCAGCACCCACCCGGCTGTGCGCCGTGGCAAATGCTCGGCCAGAGCCTGGCCCAACCCGCCGGGCCGCACATAAGGTGTAGAAAGGAACAGGCCCAACATCGCCACCCGCCCGATCACGGGTGCCAGCAGCAATTGCGCGCCAATGCCCTGCTCAACCAGCACCCACAAGGCGCAGAACTTGAGCAGCAGCACCAGTACCAACGTAACCACGGCAATCGGCCCGCTACGCGGGTCTTTCATGATTATCAGCGTGCGCTCACGGTCGCCGAAACCGCCCAGCCAGGCGTCGGCGCTGTCCGCTAGCCCGTCCAGGTGCAAGGCCCCACTTAGCAGCACCCACAACGTCAATAGCAAAGCGGCATGCAGCGGAGCAGGCGTGCCTTGTAGCAGATGACTGGCCAGCCACAACAACAGGCCGAGCAGCAGCCCGACCAGCGGGTAGAACAACAGCGAACGCCCCAGCTCACGAGGTGCCGGCATGCCCGGCAGGCTCACAGGCAGGCTGCTGAGAAACTGCAAGGCAATCCAGAACGGCAACATATCAGCGCCCCTCGACCAACTGGCCGTCCTCACTCATCACCAGCCGCACCAACGCGCCATGCCCGACTTCAACCTGGAGCAACTGTTCCTTCGGCAAGCCACGCGCCCGGGCCAGCAACAATCGCATCACCCCGCCATGGGTGACCAATAGCACCCGCTTGCCTGCGTGCTCGCGACTCAAACGCTCGACAGCAGCCAGCACCCGGTCGGCGAATGCCTGCACCGGCTCGCCATTGGGCGGGGTGTAGCCGTAGGGGTCCGCCCAGAAGCGCCCCAGTGCATCCGCTTGGTCCTCCATTATCTGCGCAGCGCTACGGCCTTCCCAGTCGCCGAAATGCAGCTCTTGCAAACCTGCTTCACGCTGCACGGGCAAACCAAGCCGCCCACCCAGCTCATCGGCAAATCGCCCACAGCGCTGCAGCGGCGAGCTGACCAGCACCTGCCACGGACCGGCCCCAGCCACAGCGCCACGCATCTGCGCCCAGCCCTTGTCGGTCAAGGCATCGTCGAGGCTGCCACGCAGGCCACCTTGCTCTGTTTCACCGTGGCGCAGCAGGTCAAGGATCATGCTGGGCGGTCCGCTACAGCGGCCTCGGCAAAGGTCGCCATCTGCCCGTGCAGCGCACAGGCCAGGCGCAACAGTGGCACCGCCAGGGCGGCACCGCTGCCTTCGCCCAGACGCAGGCCCAGCGCCAGCAACGGCTCGGCCTGCAGCGCAGCGAGCAAGGCCTTGTGCCCAGGCTCTGCACCTTGGTGGGCAAACAGCAGCCAGGCCCGGCACTGCGGGTTAAGGCGTACCGCCACCAGTGCAGCGACACTGCAGATGAAGCCATCCACCAGTACCACCACACCCGCCTGCGCACAGCCGATGTAGGCACCGGCCAAGGCAGCGATCTCGAAACCACCCACACAACCCAATGCCTGCAATGGATCTTCAGCACGCAGGCCATGAAGGCTCAACGCCCGCTCGATGACCTCAGCCTTGTGACGCACCCCCGCATTGTCAAGTCCGGTGCCCGGGCCGCTCAGTTCAGCAGGCGGGCAGCTCATGAGGACGCTGGCCAACGCTGCTGCGGCCGTCGTGTTGCCAATGCCCATCTCGCCACCGATGAACAGCTGCGCCCCCTGTTCGGCCGCGCGCAGGGCGCTGTCGCGGCCTGCCTGCAAGGCACCTTGCAGCTGCCCCTCCGTCATGGCTGGCTGACGGGCAAAGTTGGCCGTGCCGGCACCCAGGCGCAGGTGGCGCACGCCGGGTAGGTCCAGATCAGGGTCGATAGTGCCCAGATCCACCACTTCAAGGCTGGCTTGCAGCTGGCGCGACAACACACTGATCGCCGCGCCACCGCCAACAAAATTGCGCAGCATCTGCCCGGTCACCGCTTGCGGATAAGCCGATATCCCCTCTTCGACCACGCCATGGTCACCGGCAAAAATGGTGATGGCGACCTGATCCAGCGTCGGCCGCTCACGCCCTTGCAGGCCTGCCAGCTGAATGGCCAAGCCTTCCAGCTGGCCGAGCGAACCGGCAGGTTTGGTCAACTGCTGCTGGCGGGCGTGGGCCTGGTCCATGGCGGCGTTGTCGAGGGGTTGGCAGGCGTCACGCCACCAGGCTTGAGTCATAGTGCAGGTCCTTTGAGCATTAAGGGCAGGCCGGCCACGGTCAGCACTACGCGCTGGCAGCGTTCGGCCACGGCCTGGTGCAGCCAGCCGGCCAGGTCGACATAGCGCCGGGTCAGCTCACCCATGGGCACCACGCCCAGGCCGGTTTCGTTACTGACCAGAATGAGCGTGCCGGGCAGCTGTTCCAGGCAGGCCAGCAGCGCATCACGCTCCTCGGCCAGGCGCTGGTCGTCCTCGAGCATCAGCAGGTTGGTCAGCCACAGGGTCAGGCAATCCACCAGCAGGCAGCGCCCTTCGGCCGCTTCGGCGCGCAGTACTGCGGCCAGGGCCAGCGGTTCTTCGACCAGCGCCCATTCACTGGGGCGGCGCTGGCGGTGCAATAACACGCGTTCGTTCATTTCACCATCCAGCGGCTGGCTGGTGGCGACGTAGGTCACCGGCAGGCCGCTGGCGCTGGCCAGCTGTTCGGCCAGGCGGCTCTTGCCCGAGCGGGCGCCGCCGAGAATCAGGTTCAGCATGTCAGCTCACCCCACAAAGTTGGCGCAAGTGAGCCGTGTCCAGGTGGTTTTCCACCAGATCAGCCAGGCGCTCGATATCGCGCTCGCGCAGCGCCTCGTAATCGATGGTCTGCACATCTTCCAGCCCAGCCCAACCCAGCAACGCAGCACACGACTGGCTGCCTTCGAAAAGGCCATGCAGGTAGGTGGCAAGGATCTGGCCATCGGCACTGAGCGCGCCATCACAACGGCCATCGGCCAACTGCACGGCAGGCTGCGCCAGGGCTGGCCCGGTGGTCACACCGGCATGGATCTCGTACCCGGCAACCGGCACGCCTTCAAGGCTCAGCGTCCCGGCAACGTTGCGCAGCTGCTTCTCGGCTTCGAGCACGGTGGCGTAATCGAGCAGGCCAAGCCCCGGGCTTGAACCGGCAACCCCTTCAAGGCCCAGCGGGTCATGCACTTCGCGGCCCAGCATCTGCAAGCCGCCGCAAATACCGATCAGCTTGCCCCCATAGCGCAGGTGCCGCTCGATGGCTTTGTCCCAGCCGCGTTCGCGCAGTTGTGCCAGGTCGCCGCGCACGCTCTTGGAGCCCGGCAGGATGATCAGGTCGGCAGCCGGAATCGGCTGGCCCGGGCCAATGAATTGCAGGTCCACCTGCGGGTGCAGGCGAAGCGGGTCGAAGTCGGTGTGGTTACTGATGCGTGGCAGCACCGGCACGATCACCTTCAGCACACGCTCGCGCTTGGCGCCCTGGCGCACGTCGATACCGTCTTCGGCTTCCAGGTGCAGGTCGGTGACGTAAGGCAGTACGCCCAGCACCGGCTTGCCGGTACGTTCCTCCAGCCAGTCCAGCCCTGGCTGCAACAAAGCGATGTCGCCACGGAAACGGTTGATGACAAAGCCCTTGACCCGCGCCTGCTCACTGGGCGAAAGCAACTCCAGGGTGCCCACCAGGTGGGCGAACACACCGCCCCGGTTGATATCGGCGACGAGAATCACCGGGCAGTCCACGGCTTCGGCAAAGCCCATGTTGGCAATGTCGCCGGCACGCAGATTGATCTCCGCCGGCGACCCCGCACCTTCGACCATGACCACTGGCCAGGCCGCACTCAGGCGCTGGTGCGAAGCCAGCACTGCCTGCATGGCGACGGCCTTGTAGTCGTGGTACGCCACTGCGTTCATGCTGGTGACCGCGCGGCCGTGGATGATCACTTGCGCGCCGGTATCGCTGTTGGGCTTGAGCAGCACCGGGTTCATGTCGGTATGGGGGGCCAGCCGGCACGCCTGGGCCTGCACCGCCTGGGCACGGCCGATTTCCCCGCCGTCGGCCGTTACCGCGCTGTTCAGCGCCATGTTCTGCGGCTTGAACGGCACCACGCCAACCCCCTGGCGCAACAGCCAGCGACACAGGGCGGTTACCAGCGTGCTCTTGCCGGCGTCGGAGGTGGTGCCTTGCACCATGAGGGTGGTCATGCCGTTTCCTTTTGGTAGGCAGCCAGGGCCTGGGCCAGGCGCTGTTCGCCCGCTGCGCAGGCGGGCAAGCCCAGGCGCACAGCCGCGGGGTGTTCGAACAACCGCACGAGGATGCCGCGGCAAGCGAGAAAATCATGCAACTGCGCGGCGCGCTCGCTGCGCACGTACTGGAACAGATCACAGCCGCCGCTGGGCGCAAGCCCGCTGCCGGACAGCAAGGTCGCCAAACGCTGGCTGGCGGCAGCGCAACGCTCAGTCTGCACACGTTGGGTGGTTTGATCCGCCAGGCTGGCCTGGGCCAGCACCCGGGTTGGCCCGTTGACGGTCCACGGGCCAAGCAGCTCGGCCAGGCGCAGCAGCAGGCTGCGCTCGGCGGCGACGAAGCCCAGGCGCACCCCGGCCAGGCCAAAGAACTTGCCGAACGAACGCAATACGATCAGCCCCGGGCGCTCTGCACAATCGACCACGCTATCCGCCGGGGTGTTGTCCATGAACGCCTCGTCGACCACCAGCCAGCCACCGCGGGCAGCCAAGCGGGCGTGCCAGCCCAGCAAGCGCTCACGCGACACACGCTGCCCGGTCGGGTTGTTGGGGTTGACCAGCACCAGCACGTCGAGGCTGTCGAGCGTCGCCTCGACCTGCCCCTCATTCAGCTCGACCAGTTGATGCCCCGCCCGTTGCCAGGCATACGGGTGCTCGGCATAGCACGGCGACAGCACCCCTACCCGCCCGGCCGCACGCAGCAGCGGCAAAGCCTGGATCGCCGATTGGGAACCGGCCACCGGCAGCAGCTGGCGGGCGCCGTAATACGCACGTGCGGCGTCTTCCAGCCCGTCTTCGGTTTCCGGCAGGCGAGCCCAGGCATCCGTGGGTATCGGCGGGATCGGGAATGGCCAGGGCGCAATGCCGCTGGACAGGTCGAGCCACTGCTCGCGAGGGATACCGTATTGCTGCACCGCACGCTGCAGGCGGCCACCGTGTTCAAGCATTGATGTAAGCCCCCAAGCAGATCAACAACAGCCAAAGCCACACGCCGCGCTGTACCAGGCTCCAGCCACGTTCGATGGCATCGGCATCAGCCATCGGCCCTTCACCCAGGCGTGGCCGCTCATGCAGTTCACCGTGGTAAACAGCCGGGCCGCCCAGTTCTACCCCGAGCGCACCGGCACCGGCGGCCATTACCGGCCCGGCGTTGGGGCTGTCCCACAGCGGGCCCTGCTTGCGCCAGCACGCCAGGGCCAGGCGGGTTTTGCCCAGTAGCGCGTAAGTCAGCGCCACCAGCCTTGCGGGAATATAGTTGAGCACGTCATCAATGCGCGCCGCGCACCAGCCAAAGCGCTCGAAGCGCTCGTTGCGGTAGCCCCACATGGCATCCAGGGTGTTGCTCAGGCGGTACAGCACCACGCCCGGCGCGCCGGCCACCACAAACCAGAACAGCGCGGCGAACACCGCGTCACTGCCGTTTTCCAGCACCGACTCGGTGGCCGCCCGGGCCACGGCGGGCTCGTCCAGCTCGCGGGTTTCGCGGCTGACCAGGTAGCCGACGCGGCGCCGCGCTTCTTCCAGATCACCCTGGCGCAGGGCGTTGGCCACCGGCAGCACATGCTCGCCCAAGCTGCGCATGCCCACCGCACAATACAGCGCCAGCACGTCCACCAGCCAGCCGATATACGGCAGCCACGACAGGATCAGCGCCACCAAAGTCAACGGCACAACGGCCAGGAACCAGGCGCTCACACCGTGGCTGCGCCAGCCACGGCCACCGGCATTAAGGCGGCGCTCCAGGCTACCGGCCATATTGCCAAAGGCCACCAGCGGGTGGCGCCGCTGCGGCTCGCCCAGCAAGGCATCCAGGGCCACACCCGCCACGGTCAGCAAGGCCACGCTCATTGGCGTTCTCCCCATTGGTTTTCGTACAACATGTCGCTCAAGGGCCGTTCTTCGGCCCAGTTTTCCAGCACCAGCATGGGTGCCGGGTAGAATTCGGCCACCGGGCCCAGGCACAGCACTGCCACCGGCTTGGCGCCGTCAGGCATGCCCAGCAGTGCCGCCAGCGCCTGGGGGTCGAACAGCGACACCCAGCCCATCCCCAGCCCTTCGCCACGTGCAGCCAGCCACAGGTTCTGGATGGCGCAGGCCAGCGAGGCCAGGTCCATTTCCGGCAGGGTGCGACGGCCAAAGATGTGCGGCTCGCGGTTGTCCATCAAGGCCGCTACCAGCAGCTCGGCGCAGTCATTGATGCCTTCCACCTTCAGCTTCATGAAGTCATCAGACCGCTCGCCCAATGCCTCGGCTGTACGCACCCGCTCCGCCTCCACCAGGGCCTGGATGCGGGTGCGCAGGTCACGCTGGGTGATGCGAATGAAACGCCAAGGCTGCATCAGGCCGACGCTGGGCGCCTGGTGTGCTGCGGCCAGCAGGCGACCGAGCATCGCTGGCGCTACCTGGCCACCCGCGAAATGACGCATGTCGCGGCGCTCGCCGATGGCCCGGTAGATCGCGGCGCGTTCGGCGTCGCTGTAAGCGTGTTCACTCATGGTCGCAACAGCGCCGCCGCCGCGTCCGGGTTGGAGGGGAAGTAGAAATGCACGTAAGAAGCGGTCAGCCGCCCCAGGCGATACACCGCTTCGTTGCCCCGCCCGCCGTTGGGGCTGAGGCCACGGGCGATCGGTTCCAGCGCCGTGCTGGTCAGCGAATGGTGATAGGTATGACCGCGCAGGGTGCCCTCCGGCAGCTCCACCGCCTGCAAGGCCAGCGCCGCCAGGCGCTTCTGCATGGTCGCCTCGCCCGGCAGCAGGCCGAGCAGCTCGGCACGCTCGCCGGCCACATCAGTCAGGGCATCGAGCAGGTACAGCATGCCGCCACACTCGGCCAGCAGCGGCTTGCCCTGGGCGTGGTGGGCACGAATTGCCTCGCTCATAGGCGCATTGGCAGCCAAGGCGTGGTGATGCAGTTCAGGGTAGCCGCCCGGAAGGTACAGGCTGTCCACCACCGGCAGTTCGTTGTCATGCAGCGGCGAGAAGAACTCCAGCTGTGCGCCCAGGTTGCGCAGCAGTTCAAGGTTGGCGCCATAGGTGAAGGCGAACGCCTCGTCCCGCGCCACACCAATGCGCACCCCAGCCAGCGAAGCACCACAGGCTTGAGGTTCGGGTCCGGTAAAGGTGACCGGCGGCGGCAGGGCTGCATCGCAGCTGGCGCCTAGCGCTTCGGCAGCAGCGTCCAGGCGGGCATCCAGGTCGTTCAGCTCGCTGGCCTGCACCAGGCCAAGGTGACGGCTCGGCAGCTCGATGCCGCGTTCGCGCGACAGGCCGCCATACCAGCGCAGGCCTTCGGTCAGGCTGCCTTCCAGCAACTGCGCGTGGCGCAGGCTGCCCACCCGGTTGGCCAATACGCCGGCGAACGGCAGGTCGGCCTGGTACCGCGCCAGGCCCAGGGCCAGGGCGCCGAAGGTCTGGGCCATGGCCGTGCCGTCGATTACCGCCAGCACCGGCACGCCGAAGTGGCGCGCCAGGTCGGCGCTGGACGGGGTGCCATCGAACAGCCCCATCACCCCTTCGATCAGGATCAGGTCGGCCTCGCCGGCAGCCTCCCACAGCAGGCGGCGGCTTTCCTCGGCACCGATCATCCACAAATCCAGCTGGTAGACCGGCGCGCCGCTGGCCCGTTCGAGAATCATCGGGTCAAGAAAGTCGGGCCCACACTTGAACACCCGTACGTTGCGCCCGAGGTTGCGGTGCAGGCGGGCCAGAGCAGCGGTGACGGTGGTCTTGCCCTGGCCAGAGGCCGGTGCCGCGATCAACACGGCGGGGCATTGACGGGGTTGGCTCACAGCTCGACGCCCTTCTGTGCGCGGATACCGGCCTGGAAGGCGTGCTTGAGCATGCCCATTTCGGTCACGGTGTCAGCCAGCTCGATCATTTCCGGCTTTGCTGCGCGGCCAGTGACGATCACGTGCTGCATGGGCGGGCGGGCCTGGATGTCGGACAGCACCTGGTCCAGGTCGAGGTAGCCGTGCTTGAGGGCGATATTCAGTTCATCCAGGACCACGAACTGCACATTCGGGTCTTGCAGCAACTGGCGCGACACCGCCCAGGCGGCTTCGGCGGCAGCGATGTCGCGCTGGCGATCCTGGGTTTCCCAGGTAAAGCCCTCGCCCATCACGTGGTAGCGCACCTGCTCGGGGAAGCGGCGGAAGAACAGCTCCTCGCCGGTGCTGTTGCGGCCCTTGATGAACTGCACTACACCGCACTGCATGCCATGGCCCAGGGCGCGCGCGAGCATGCCGAAGGCCGAGCTGCTCTTGCCTTTGCCATTGCCGGTCAGCACCAGCAGCAGGCCGCATTCGTTGGGGGAATTGGCGATGCGTTCGTCGATGACCGCCTTCTTGCGCTGCATGCGCGCCAGGTGGCGTTCGTCGCGTTCGGTGGCTTCGCTCATCAGGGTTCTCCGCTGGCTGGCACCACGGCAAGGCGTGGCGACAGGTAATAGGCAGGCAGACGGAGAACGCGCAGGGGCCATGGCAGGGCGCCACGGTGCACCGCGCATCACCCTCCGTGATGCCGTTGACAGTTCCAGGCCGGTCTCCGGGCTTGTGAGGGGGCTTTGGCCCTGGCCTGCGCGCCTTCCCGGGTGTTGGCACCCAGTGGCCCTGCGCGGCCGTAACTCACCTACCGTTGCGGGGGCAGCGCCGGAATCGCGCCATGCTGGCGCCCACCGGCTTCCCAGTTTCACCCTGCCCAGTAGGGGCTGGCAGGGCACCTGAAACACGCGCGAAGGTTAGAGGGTTGCACCCGGAGCGTCAATCGAAGCGGGTGTTGCAGCAAAGGATGATCTTGCTCCCGCTCTCGATCTGGCTTTTGATCTTGATCTTGATCTTGATCTTGATCTTGATCTTGATCTTCGCGACTTCAGGAGGCCGAGCGAAGGGATTGCGGAGGGAGGTGACGGGCATGGATGCCCGTCAAGCGCTGAGGCCCCATGGATGGGGCCTGCAGCG
>NZ_JBNNVS010000083.1:0-11827 GCF_050280665.1 Pseudomonas sp. NPDC089547
CTGGCGGCAGGCGACGAGGAAGCCGTGGCGCTCGCTGTAGCCCTCGCGGTAGCGGCCAAGGATGGTCGCCAGGTCGAAGCGGATACTCTTCGCGGCTCTGGCCGTTCGGCAGTTCCTTGTCGATCCACGGGATCAGGCTGCCCGCCAGCGGCACGCCGAAGTTCTCGGTCGGGTAGGCTTCGCTGCGCATGGCCTCGGCAACCTTGCGGTCGATGTCGAGGATGGCGCTGGCCGGGTTGGCCAGGTCATCGGCCACGGCGGCGTGGGTGGCACCCATCTGCTTGATCAGCTCGCGCATGTTCTGCGCGCCGGCACCCGAGGCCGCCTGGTAGGTCATGGCGCTCATCCACTCGACCAGGCCGGCTTCGAACAGGCCGCCCAGGCCCATCAGCATCAGGCTGACGGTGCAGTTGCCGCCGATGTAGTTCTTGGTACCGGCGTCCAGCTGCTGGTCGATAACCTTGCGGTTGACCGGGTCGAGGATGATCACCGCGTCATCCTGCATGCGCAGGGACGAAGCGGCGTCGATCCAGTAACCCTGCCAGCCGGCTTCACGCAGCTTGGGGAAGACCTCGTTGGTGTAGTCGCCGCCCTGGCAGGTCAGGATCACGTCGAGGGTCTTGAGTTCTTCAATCGAATAAGCGTCCTTGAGTGGCGCTGTATCCTTGCCCACGCTCGGGCCCTGGCCGCCAACATTGGAGGTGGTAAAGAACACCGGCTCGATAAGGTCGAAATCCTGCTCCTCCAGCATCCGCTGCATGAGCACGGAACCGACCATACCGCGCCAACCGATCAGACCTACACGTTTCATCGCAACTACACCTTCGCTAAAAGTGGGCCGCCACCGGGAATTTGGGGTGGCGGGCCAGAGAGATTACAGATTCCGCAGCGCTGCGACTACTGCGTCGCCCATTTCCTGCGTACCCACTTTACGGCAACCTTCCGAGAAGATGTCGCCGGTACGCAAACCCTGGTCCAGAACCAGGCTCACGGCCTTCTCGATCGCCTCGGCGGCAGCCGACTGATTGAAGCTGTAACGCAGCATCATCGACACCGACAGGATGGTCGCCAGCGGGTTGGCGATGCCAAGGCCTGCAATGTCCGGTGCCGAGCCGTGGCACGGCTCGTACATGCCCTTGTTGTCGGCATCCAGCGACGCCGAAGGCAGCATGCCGATGGAACCGGTGAGCATGGAAGCTTCATCCGACAGAATGTCACCGAACATGTTGTCGGTCACCATCACGTCGAACTGCTTGGGTGCACGCACCAGCTGCATGGCAGCGTTGTCGACGTACATGTGGCTCAGTTCCACATCCGGGTAGTCCTTGGCCACGTCTTCGACCACTTCACGCCACAGCTGGCTGGAAGCCAGGACGTTGGCCTTGTCGACCGAGCACAGCTTCTTGCCGCGCACACGGGCCATGTCGAAGCCGACACGGGCAATGCGGCGCACTTCGCTTTCGCTGTACGGCAGGGTGTCGTAGGCCTGGCGCTCGCCGCCTTCCAGCTCGCGCTGGCCGCGCGGGGCACCGAAGTAGATACCGCCGGTCAGTTCACGGACGATGAGGATATCCAGCCCCGACACGATTTCCGGTTTCAGCGACGAGGCATCGGCCAGTTGCGGGTAGAGGATGGCCGGGCGCAGGTTGGCAAACAGGCCCAGCTGCGAACGGATTTTCAGCAGGCCGCGCTCCGGGCGGATGTCACGCTCGATCTTGTCCCATTTCGGACCGCCCACGGCGCCCAGCAGCACGGCATCGGCCTTGCGCGCACGCGCCAGGGTTTCGTCGGCCAGCGGCACGCCGTGCTTGTCGATGGCGGCGCCACCGATCACGTCGTGCTCCAGGCTGAAACCGAGCTGGAACTTGTCGTTTGCCAGTTCCAGCACCTTGACCGCTTCGGCCATGATTTCCGGGCCGATACCGTCACCTGGGAGAATCAGAATCTGCTTGCTCATGCTTTCCTCTATCCATTCACGCGGTGCGGCCAAACGGGCCCCACCGAAAAGTGCTTAACGCTCGGCCCACAACACCAGCACATCGGTGCTGAACGAGCCGTCGGCCTCGATCTGGTAATACTGCCGTACTTCTTCGCCCATGGCTTGCTGCAATTGGCGGATGGCCACGCGCATCGGCTCGGGTGTACGCATGCGTTCGACCCAGCTGGTGAACTCCAGGCGCAGTGGCTGGCGCGTGTGGCTGCGCACATGCAGGCCGGCTTCGCTGATCTGGCGCTGCCATTCGGCGGCGGAGTAGTCGCGCACATGGCTGGTGTCGCGCAGCACCTCGACCGTTTGCAGGTAGGTGTCGAGCAGCGGGCTGCCCGGCGACATCACGTCGATGAACGCCGCCACGCCACCTGGCTTGAGAACCCGGCGTACCTCGCGCAGGGCCAGGCCCAGGTCGCTCCAGTGGTGAGCCGAGTAACGGCTGAACACGAAGTCGAACGAGGCATCGGCGAACGGCAAGCGTTCGGCGGCGCCGCGCTCGGTAGTGATATTGGTCAGGCCGCGCTCGGCGGCGGCGCTGGCGACCACGTCGAGCATGGATTGCGACAGGTCGTAGGCGACCACTTCAGCAACCAGCGGGGCGACGTGGAAACTGACATGACCGGCACCGCAGCCAAGGTCCAGCACGCGGGCAGCACCCTGCCCCGCCAGCTCGGCCTGCAGCAGGGCGAATTCGCTGCCCTGGGCGTGCACGGCGCTGCTGAGGTAGGCACTGGCCTGTTCGCCGAACTGGCGTTGGACCACGTCGGTGTGCTGGGTGCTGGTCATGTCTTGATCCTTTAGATTTTTGTTGCCTGTACCGGCCCTTTCGCGGGCATGCCCGCTCCCACAACGATCGCGTAACCCTTGTGGGAGCGGGCGAGCCCGCGAAGAGGCCAGTACTGCTACCTACAAACTTCAGGCATCGCGGAACAGCCAAGGCTGCCCGGCGCGGTGCTTGCCTTCGAAGGCCTTGATCGCGTCGCTGTCCTGCAAGGTCAGGCCGATGTCGTCCAGGCCGTTGAGCAGGCAGTGCTTGCGGAATGCATCAATCTCGAAATGCAGTACCTTGCCATCCGGGCGGGTCACCGCCTGCGCTTGCAGGTCGATGGTCAGCTGGTAGCCCGGGTTGGCCTCAACCTGCTTGAACAACTCGTCCACTTCTTCATCGCTGAGGATGATCGGCAGCAGGCCGTTCTTGAAGCTGTTGTTGAAGAAGATGTCGGCAAAGCTCGGTGCAATGATGCTGCGGAAACCGTACTCGTCCAGCGCCCATGGGGCGTGCTCGCGGCTGGAGCCGCAACCGAAGTTCTCCCGCGCCAGCAACACGCTGGCACCCTGGTAGCGATCGTGGTTGAGCACGAACTCCTGGTTCACCGGGCGCTTGCTGTTGTCCTGGTAAGGCTGGCCCACATCCAGGTAACGCCATTCGTCGAACAGGTTAGGGCCAAAGCCGGTGCGCTTGATCGACTTCAGGAATTGCTTGGGGATGATCTGGTCGGTGTCGACGTTGGCACGGTCCAACGGCGCGACGAGGCCAGTGTGCTGGGTAAAGGCTTTCATGCTGCGCTCCCTTGGATCAACTCGCGGACATCGATGAAGTGGCCGGTTACCGCGGCAGCGGCGGCCATGGCCGGGCTGACCAGGTGGGTACGGCCACCGGCGCCCTGACGGCCTTCGAAGTTGCGGTTGGAGGTGGACGCGCAGTGCTCGCCGCTCTCCAGGCGGTCCGGGTTCATCGCCAGGCACATCGAGCAGCCTGGCTCACGCCATTCGAAACCGGCTTCGACGAAGATCTTGTCCAGGCCTTCACGCTCGGCCTGGGCCTTCACCAGGCCCGAACCCGGCACGACGATAGCCTGCTTGACGGTAGCGGCTACCTTGCGGCCCTTGGCAATTTCAGCCGCAGCACGCAGGTCTTCGATACGCGAGTTGGTGCACGAGCCAATGAACACGCGGTCCAGCTGGATATCGGTAATCGCCTGGTTGGCGGTCAGGCCCATGTATTTGAGGGCGCGTTCGATAGAGCCACGCTTGACCAGGTCGGCTTCGGCAGCCGGGTCTGGTACACGCTGGTCAACAGCCAGGACCATCTCGGGCGAGGTGCCCCAGCTGACTTGCGGCTTGATCTGTGCTGCGTCCAGTTCGACCACGGTGTCGAAGACGGCGTCGTCATCCGACACCAGGTCTTTCCAAGACTCGACCGCTTGTTCCCATTGCTCGCCTTTTGGCGCGTAAGGGCGGCCTTCGACGTAGGCAACGGTAGTGGCGTCGGTGGCAACCAGGCCCACACGGGCACCGGCTTCGATCGACATGTTGCAGATGGTCATGCGGCCTTCCATCGACAACTCGCGGATGGCGCTGCCGGCGAACTCCATGGCGTGGCCGTTGCCACCTGCGGTACCGATCTTGCCGATCACGGCCAGCACGATGTCCTTGGCGGTAACGCCGGCCGGCAATTGGCCGTCCACACGCACCAGCATGTTCTTCATCTTCTTGGCGACCAGGCACTGGGTGGCGAGCACGTGCTCGACCTCGGAGGTGCCAATGCCATGGGCCAAGGCACCGAAGGCGCCGTGGGTGGAGGTGTGCGAGTCACCGCAGACCACGGTCATGCCCGGCAAGGTGGCACCTTGCTCCGGGCTGATGACGTGGACGATGCCCTGGCGCTCGTCATTCATCTTGAATTCGGTGATGCCGTATTCGTCACAGTTCTCGTCGAGGGTCTGCACCTGAAGGCGCGACACCTGGTCGACGATGGCCCCGATACCGCCCTTGCGCTCTGGCGTGGTTGGCACGTTGTGGTCGGGCGTGGCGATGTTGGCGTCGATGCGCCAAGGTTTGCGGTTGGCCAGGCGCAGGCCTTCGAAGGCCTGGGGCGACGTCACTTCGTGGATGATGTGGCGGTCGATGTAGATCAAGGACGAGCCGTCATCACGGCGCTTGACCTCATGGGCTTCCCAGAGTTTGTCGTAGAGCGTTTTGCCAGCCATCAGACTGTTCCTCATCAGCGTCTTTCTATGCCAAAAACCCCTTGGCTTGTATGGACGATGCTATGGGGTTAGATTGAATAACTCAAATTCATAATTTTTATGCTTTGGATAACCCAAAGGAATACAAAACCATGGACCTGGCCAACCTCAGCGCCTTTATCGCCATCGCCGAAACCGGCAGCTTCTCGGGGGCGGCCGAACGCCTGTTCCTGACACAGCCGGCCATCAGCAAACGCATCGCGGGCCTTGAGCAGCAACTGGACGTGCGCCTGTTCGACCGCCTGGGCCGCGAGGTGACCTTGACCGAGGCCGGGCGCGCCCTGCTGCCGCGGGCCTACCAGATCCTCAATGTCCTTGATGATACCCGCCGGGCACTGACCAACCTGAACGGGGCGGTGAGCGGTCGCCTGACCCTGGCCACCAGCCACCACATCGGCCTGCATCGCTTGCCGCCGTTGTTGCGGGTGTTCACCCGCCAGTACCCGGCGGTGGCGCTGGATATTCAGTTCATGGATTCGGAACAGGCCTACGACGAAATCCTGCATGGCCGTGCCGAAATAGCCGTGATCACCCTGGCGCCAGAGCCCCATCACCTGGTCAAGGCCGTGCCGGTGTGGGACGACGCCCTGGACTTTGTGGCCGCCCCCGAGCACCCGCTGGCCAACAATGCAGTGGGCCTGGCCGATGTGGCCCGCCACCCGGCGGTTTTCCCCGGTGGCAACACGTTCACCCACCACATCGTCCAGCGCCTGTTCGAAAGCCAGGGCCTTACGCCGAACATCGCCATGAGCACCAACTACCTGGAAACCATCAAGATGATGGTGTCGATCGGCCTGGCGTGGAGCGTATTGCCGCGCACCATGCTCGACGAACAGGTTGCACCTATCGCTTTACCCGGCATACAGCTGTCGCGCCAGCTAGGCTACATTTTGCACACGGAGCGTACGCTATCGAACGCGGCCAGGGCATTCATGGCCCTGCTCGACAGCCACGCGGGGCCCGCCTGACCGGCCGTCAGCCAGGTATTTCCGAAACCAAGGACGCGTCATACGCCAAAGGTCTGGTACCGATGCCCAAATCAGCAAACCGCTTTTTGCGCCTGCCGCGAATACCTGCGGCCGACCCCCAGGAATCCGAACAGGCCTGGCAAAACGCCCCGCAGCTGCTGGCGGCCCTCAACGGCGCACGCCTGGGGGCCTGGCTATGGGATATCGAAAGCGGCCGGGTCAGCTGGTCACGGGGCACCCAGGCCCTGTTCGGCTTCGACCCGCAGCGCCCGCTGCCGGCCGATGTCGACTACCTCGACCTGCTGCCCGAGGAAGACCGCGCCCGCACGCGCCAGGTGTTCCAGGCGGTATTCAACGGCGAACCGGTGGAGCAGGCCATGCGCCACCGCATCCGCTGGCCGGACGGCAGCCTGCACTGGCTGGAGATCAACGGCAGCCTGACCCACGACTCACACGGCCGGCCACAGATGATCGGGGTGATCCGCGAAATCACCCGCCAGCGTGAGCGGGAAACCGCCCTGATCAATTCGGAAAAGCGCTTTGCCACCCTGTTCCATCTCAGCCCCAATGCCATTTTGCTGACCCGCCGCCACGACGGCATGATCTTCGAGGTCAACCAGCACTTCGAAGACATGTTCGGCTGGCCCGGCAGCCAGGTGATCGGCAAGACCAGCCTGGAGTTGGGGCTGTGGGTAAACCCCGAGCAGCGCCACCAGGTGATGGAGTCGACCCGCGCCAACAGCGGCCCGTTGATCATGGAGGTGCAGTTCCGTGCGACCAGCGGCAAGGTGCATGATGGCATCCTCTGCACGCAGGGTATCGAGCTGGAAGGCGTCACCTTCCTGATCAGCACCTTCGTCGACACCACCGAGCGCAAGCGCGCCGAGCAAGCCCTGAAAGACAGCCAGGAACGCCTGGACCTGGCCCTGGACTCCGCACAACTGGGTACCTGGGACTGGCACATTCCCAGCGGCATGCTCTACGGCTCGGCCCGCGCCGCACAACTGCACGGCCTGCCGCCGATCCCTTTTCACGAGTCGTTCGATGCGTTTTTCGAGGGTGTGCCAGAGCAGGAACGCAACTCGATGCGCCAAGCCTACCGCAGCCTGCGCGAAGGGCCTGCCGGCAACTACCAGATCACCTATCGGGTACAGCTGGAAAACGGCATTTCGCGCTATATCGAAAGCCGCGCCCGGCTGTACCGCGACGAACAGGGCAACCCGCTGCGCATGGCCGGCACCCTGCTCGACATCACCGACCAGGTGGAGCGAGAGCAGCGCCTGAGCGCTTCGGAAGAGAAATTTGCCAGCCTGTTCCAGGTCAGCCCCGACCCGATCTGCGTCACCCGCCAGGACACTGGCCAGTTCATCGAGATCAACCCGGCGTTCAGCCAGACCTTTGGCTGGGACAGCAACCAGGTGATCGGCCGCACCGCCGAGGAAATCGGCTTGTGGGCCGAGTCCATCGAGCGCGCCCAACGGATCGAGCGGGTCATACGGGAACAGGCCCTGAGCAACGTCGCCGTCGTGGTCAACCACCGCAACGGCGCGCCGTTGACCTGCGTGATCTCCAGCCGCCTGATCACCGTTGACGACCAGCCCTGCAGCGTCACCACCCTGCGCGACATTACCCAGCAGCAACGCGCCGAGGCCGCGCTGAAGTCCAGCGAAGAGAAATTCGCCAAGGCCTTCCACTCCAGCCCCGACGCCATCACCATCACCGAGCGCCACAGCGGCCGTTACCTGGAAATCAACGACGGCTTCTGCCGCCTGACCGGCTACAGCGCCGCCGAGGTGGTGGGCCATACCGTCTACGAAATCGGCATCTGGGCCGACGACAAGCAACGCAGCGCGCTGCTGGCCGAGCTGCGAGACCGCGGCCGGGTGCACCACCGCGAGATGCTGGGGCGCAACAAGCGTGGCGATATCCTTACCGTGGAGGTGTCGGTGGAACCGATCACCCTCAACGAAGTGGATTGCCTGTTGCTGAACGCCCGCGATGTCAGCCAGTTGAAAAATGCCCAGGCGCAGATTCGCCACCTGGCCTACCATGACCCGCTCACCAACCTGCCCAACCGCGCCTTGCTGATGGACCGCCTGAGCCAGCAGATTGCCCTGCTCAAACGCCACAACCTGCGCGGCGCCCTGTTGTTCCTCGACCTCGACCACTTCAAGCATATCAACGACTCGCTGGGCCACCCGGTGGGCGACACGGTGCTGAAGATCATCACCGCCCGCCTGGAAGCCAGTGTGCGCCTGGAAGACACCGTGGCCAGGCTGGGTGGCGACGAGTTCGTGGTACTGCTCAGCGGCCTGGAAGGCAGTCGTGAACTGGTAGAGGAGAAAGTACGCGAACTGGCCGACACCTTGCGCGAACTGCTGGCCGAACCCATGTCGCTGGATGGCCAGCGCCTGCAGGTAACACCGAGCATCGGCGTGGCGCTGATCCCCGACCATGGCGCCACCCCGGCCGACCTGCTCAAGCGTGCCGATATTGCCCTGTACCGAGCCAAGGACTCCGGGCGCAACACTACTCAGCTGTTCCACACCACCATGCAGAAGGCCGCCAGCGAGCGGCTGCGCATGGAAAACGACCTGCGCCTGGCCCTGGCCCGTGGCGAACTGGCGCTGCACTTCCAGCCGCAGGTGGATGCCCGCGACAACCGCATCGTCGGCGCCGAGGTACTGCTGCGCTGGCACCACCCGCAACTGGGCCAGCAGCCACCCGGGCAGTTCATCCAGGTGTTGGAAGAAAGCGGCCTGATCCTGGAAGTTGGCAGCTGGATCCTCGACGAAGCCTGCGATGCTTGCGCCCGCATGCTGGCCGACGGGCTGATCGACGGGAACGATTTCAGCCTGTGCGTGAACATCAGCCCACGGCAATTCCGCCAGAACGACTTTGTCGGGCGGGTGCTGCGCAGCCTGGACGACTATCGCCTGCCGCGGCACATGCTGAAACTGGAAATCACTGAAGGCATCGTCATCCAGAACCTGGAAGACACCATCAGCAAGATGCGTGAACTGAAGCGCTACGGGGTGAGTTTTGCCATGGATGACTTCGGCACCGGCTACTCCTCACTGACCTATCTCAAGCGCCTGCCGGTGGATGCGCTGAAGATCGACCAGACCTTCGTGCGTGACGCGCCAATCGACCCTAATGATGCGGAAATTGTCCGTGCCATCGTCGCCATGGCCCGTAGCCTGGACCTGGCCGTGATTGCCGAGGGGGTAGAGCTGACCGAGCAGCTGGAGTTTCTCGAACGGCTGGGCTGTCACTTGTACCAGGGTTACCTGCACAGCCGACCGTTGCCTTTGCCGGAATTTCGCAAGATGCTGCTGGAGGCGCCTGCAGACTACTGACACGATCATTGTAGGAGCGGCCTTGTGTCGCGATGGGCTGCAACGCAGCCCCGGCAATCTGTGGTGGTACGCAGGTTTTGGGGCTGCTCTGCAGCCCATCGCGACACAAGGCCGCTCCTACAAGGGACCGCGTGAGGCAGCACAAAAAAGGGCACCCCTAGGGGTGCCCTTCTTCACATCAGCGTGATCAGTTCAGCGCTGGCTTGTCGCCATTGATCGGGATGCGCTTGGCCTTGGCTTCTTCAGGCACGATGCGCAGCAGGTCGATGCTGAGCAGGCCATTGGCCAGTCCGGCGGCTTTCACTTCAATATGGTCAGCCAGGCGGAACGACAGCTTGAAGGCGCGCTGGGCGATACCCTGATGCAGGTAGGTCACTTCAGCGGCGCCATTGTCGCGCTTGCCACCGGTCACGGTCAGGACGCCTTTCTCGACCTGCAGGTCGAGGTCCTGCTCCTGGAAACCGGCTGCGGCAACCACGATGCGGTAGTGGTCATCGCCATGCTTTTCCACGTTGTAGGGCGGATAGCTGCTACCGGCCTCGTTACGTGCCGCGGATTCGAACAGGTCGTTGAAACGGTCGAAACCAACGGAATGGCGGAACAGTGGAGCGAGGGAGAAAGCGGTGGTCATGGTCATGAACTCCTGAGATTCAGCAAGTAAGTCATTACGCGACCCGACTTCGGCATCGCGTACTCAAGAGATATGGCCAGGGGAAATGCTTTCAAGGGGCAAGCAGAAAAAATCTGAAATCGGCGCAGCCTTTTTCGCGGGCACGCCCGCTCCCACAGGATCACCACAGGCCTCAAGACCAGCACAATACCTGTGGGAGCGGGCGCGCCCGCGAAAGGGCCGGATCAGGCAACACATGCCTCCAGAGATTGAACCTCAACCCCCAGCAAGCGGCTGATCCGTGCACAATCATCCTCTCGACGCAGCTCGGCAAACAACACCACCGCCTCAGGGTAACTACGGGTCAGCATCGCCAGCCACTGCTTCATCCGCCCCGGCGCATAGCGCGGCGACAGCTTGTGTTGCGCCTGGCGCCAGAACTCGCGCAACAATGGCAGCAAATCATCCCAACTCATCGGTTGATAGTCCTGCCCGTTTCGCGCCGCGGCAATCTGCAGTCCCAGGTCGGGGCGCGATACCAGCCCCCGGCCCAGCATGATGTCTTCGGCACCGCTGACCTCACGGCAACGCCGCCAGTCATCGACGGTCCAGATCTCGCCATTGGCAAACACCGGCACCTTGACCACATCCTGCACCCGCGCCACCCACTCCCAGTGCGCTGGCGGCTTGTAACCCTCGACCTTGGTCCGCGCATGCACCACCAGGTGCGCCGAGCCGCCTTCGGCCAGCGCCGTGGCACACTCCAGCGCACCGTCGGGGCTGTCGAAGCCCAGGCGCATCTTCGAGGTTACCGGGATATCGGCCGGCACGGCACGACGCACTTCGCGCACAATTGCATGCAGCAGTTCCGGCTCCTTCAGCAACACCGCACCACCGCGCGACTTGTTCACGGTCTTGGCCGGGCAACCAAAGTTCAGGTCGATCACCGGCGCGCCCAGCTCGCAGGCCAGCGCGGCGTTTTCCGCCAGGCACACCGGGTCCGAACCCAGCAACTGTACACGCATCGGCACACCGGCAGCCGTGCGCGCCCCGCGGCGCAGCTCGGGTGCCAGCTTGTCGAACGACGACGGCGGCAGCAGGCGATCGCACACACGAATGAACTCGGTGACGCACCAGTCGATACCGCCCACGCGGGTCAGCACGTCGCGCAGGATGTTGTCGACCAGCCCCTCCATGGGGGCCAGGGCAATTTGCATGTGAGGGTCTCGGCGGAAAAAGCCGGCAGTCTAACAAAAATTGCCGGTGTTTCAGGCGCCGATCAGCGCCGGGCCGTACCCCTCGACGAATTCTGCCGGCATGCGCTTGGGCTTGCCGCTGGACAGTTCGATGCAGGCAAAGGTGGTTTGCGCACGCAGCAGGGTCACGCCGTCACGCGGGCGCTTGAGCTGGAAGCGCCGCGTCATGCGCAGGCGTTGGTCCCAGTCGATGATCCAGGTGGCCAGTTGCAGTTCGTCGTCCTCGTAGGCAGCGGCCAGGTAGTCGATTTCGTGGCGCACCACCGCCATCGCCCGGTCCAGGCGCCGATATTCGGCCAGGTCCAGCCCCAGGCGTTGGGAGTGGCGCCAGGCGCAGCGCTCCAGCCAGGTGACGTAAACCGCGTTATTGGCGTGGCCGAGGCCGTCGATGTCCTCGCTGCCGACGCGCAGGTCGATGACGAAGGGTGTTGCCAGGTCCCAGCTCATGTTCGCTTCCTTGGCAGAAAAGGGGGATTTAGCAGCGACCTGTGGGGTAATGTCCAGCCCCGTGAGGCTGACGCGCCCCCTGTAGGAGCGGCCTTGTGTCGCGATGGGCTGCGCAGCAGCCCCGGCAGTCTGTGCCGGGGCTGAGATTTTGGGGCCGCTGCGCGCCCC
>NZ_JBNNVS010000084.1:0-11649 GCF_050280665.1 Pseudomonas sp. NPDC089547
ATCCATGCCCGTCACCTCCCTCCGCAATCCCTCCGCTCGGCCTCCTGAAGTCGCGAAGATCAAGATCAAGATCAAGATCAAGATCAAGATCAAGATCAAGATCAAGATCAAGATCAAGATCAAGATCAAGATCAACGGCGGAGCGGAGGGGGGGCGGCGGTACAGTACAGTTTTACCTTGTTATTTCTATTGACTGTACTGGTTGCTCATTCCGCATAATGATCCTTCGAATTGACCGGAGGTGACATGCGCAAAACAGTCCTGGTACTGGTGGAAACCGTCGACGATTACCTGCCCTTGCTGGAGCAGGCCGGCTACCGCCTGATACGCGCCCCCTCGCCGCAATTGCGCACCGCCGTCATCCAGCAACACGCCAATGAAATCGATGCCGTACTGACTCGCGGCCCGCTGGGCCTCACTGCCACCGAAATCGATGCCTTGCCCAACCTGCAGATCATCTGCGTAATCGGCGCCGGCTACGAGCAAGTCGATATGGCCGCTGCCGCCGCTCGCGGTATCGCCGTTACCAATGGCGCCGGTGCCAATGCCAACGCAGTCGCCGACCACACCCTTGCCCTGCTACTCGCGCTGCTGCGCGATATCCCCCACGCTGATGCCAGCACCCGCCGTGGCGAATGGAACCGCGTCATCAGCCCCTCGGTAAGTGGCAAGCGCCTGGGCATCCTGGGCCTGGGTGCCGTCGGGCAGGCGATTGCCAAGCGCGCCAACCTGGGCTTCGACATGTCCGTCAGTTACCACAGCCGCACGCCGCGCGAAGAGGTGCCCTACACCTGGTACGACAGCCCGCTGCAACTGGCCGCTGCCGTCGACATCCTGGTCGTGGCCACCCCCGGTGGCGCCAACACCCAGCACCTGGTCGATGCCCAAGTGCTGGAGGCCCTGGGCGCCGAGGGCTACCTGGTGAATATCGCCCGTGCCAGCGTTGTCGACACGCATGCGCTGGTCACCGCACTGCAGCAGGGCCAACTGGCAGGTGCCGCGCTGGACGTGTTCGATGACGAGCCGGCCGTGCCCGACGCCCTCAAGGCGCTTGGCAACACCGTGCTCACGCCCCACGTAGCCGGCCAGTCACCGGATGCCGCACGCGACACGGTGACCTTGGTACTGCGTAACCTGCAGGCATTCTTTGCCGGTGAACCAGTCTTGACCCCGGTTCGCCCGTAAACCTTTTTCAGCCATCTGCCTGGCAACACCCGGGCAACAAGGAGTGTGTGCATGCAACTCGAAATTTTCCAGGTCGATGCCTTTTCTGCCGAACCGTTCGGTGGCAACCCGGCCGCAGTGATCCCGCTGCAAAGCTGGCTGCCGGACGATGTGCTGCAGCGCATTGCCGAAGAAAACAACCTGTCGGAAACCGCCTATTTCGTGCGCAACGGCGAAACCTTCGACCTGCGCTGGTTCACCCCGACCGTAGAAGTTGACCTGTGCGGCCACGCCACCCTGGCGTCGGCTTATGTGCTGTTCGAGCAACTGGGCGAGCAGGCGCAAGTGCTGCGCTTCAATACCCGCAGTGGCGAATTGCGTGTCAGCCGTAATGCCGATGGGTTGCTGGCCATGGACTTTCCGGCCAAACAACCGGTTGCCGTGGACATCCCAGCAGGGTTGCTGCAAGCGCTGGGCTTGAGCCAGGCGCAGGCGGTGTACCAGAGCGACGACTATGTGGTGGTGATCGATGATGCATTGTTGCTCGACACACTCAAGCCAGACTTCGTTGCACTGTCGGCCTTCGATGTGCGCGGCATAGCCGTAACCGCAGCAGGACGTGGCTTTGATTTCGTCACCCGTTGGTTCGGCCCCAACGTTGGTGTGAACGAAGACCCGGTGACGGGTTCGGCGCACACCTCGCTGGCGCCAGTGTGGGCCGAGCGGCTGGGCAAGCAGGTGCTGGCGTGCGAGCAGGGTGGGGCGCGCAAAGGGCAGCTGTTGTGTGAAGTGCCGGGGAATAGCCGGGTGATCATCAGTGGGCGGGCGGCGTTGTACTTGCGCGGAACTGTCTATATTTAACAGGCTGACACCGTCTGCCTGTAGGAGCGGCCTTGTGTCGCGATCGGGCCGCAACGCGGCCCCTCGATTTTCGCGTTGATGCGTCAATCCGGGGCTGCTTTGCAGCCCATCGCGACACAAGGCCGCTCCTACATGGCCCAACCCCTGTTCAAGGAGCCAGCCATGGCCCTGGAAAAACACGGCACCTGCCTGTGCGGCGCCACCCGGCTTACCGTCACCGTCGACAATACCCACATCAGCGCCTGCCATTGCAGCATGTGCCGCAAGTGGACCGGTGGCCCGCTGCTGGTGGTTGATTGCAGCAAGCCCCCGCTGATCGAGGGGCGTGCACCAAGCGTCTACGATTCGTCCGACTGGGCACAGCGCGCTTTTTGCGGCCAGTGTGGCACGCACCTGTACTACCGGCTCAAGGCCAACGACTTCCATGCCATACCGGTCGGCCTACTCGATGGCGACCAGGAGTGGGATTTCAACATGCAGATTTTCGTGGAAGAGAAACCCGCCTGGTACTGCTTTGCCAACCAGACCAAAGAGCTGACCGGCCAGGAGGTGTTCGAGCAGAACAGCTGATGGTGGTCTGTCGCCCCTGTGTATTCATTTTTTGCCCGACACGCCGCATACAGGTAGCCTGCGCTCATCTTCAAACAGGAGCAGACACGTGAAACGCGGTGTGATGTACGCCGGCATGGCCGGTGCGTTGTGGGGCATGGTGCTGATGGTTCCCGAGCTGCTGCCCGAGTTCAACCCGATGCTGCTGAGCAGCGTGCGCTACCTGATGGTCGGGGTGATTTCGTTGCTGCTGGCGCTGCCGATGGCGCGCCAGTTACGCCAGCTGACGGCAAGCGATGCGTGGATGCTGCTGCGTTTGGCAGTGATCGGCAACCTGGTGTACTTCGTGTTGCTGGTGGCGGCGATCCAGCGGCTGGGTGTTGCCCCGGCTTCGCTGATCGTCGGCGTGTTGCCGCTCACCATCACCCTGTATGGCCGCAACGACAGCGGCGCGGTGCCCCTGGCGCGGCTGGTCGGCCCGCTGGCGCTGATTCTTGCCGGCATGCTGTGCATCAACCTGGAAACCTTCGCGTTTGCCCCCGGTGCTATCGGCGACAAGCTGATGGGCCTGTTTTACGCGCTGGCGGCCCTGGCCTGCTGGACCTGGTACGCCGTGCAAAACAGCCGCTACCTCAAGCAGTGTGGCCATTTCGACAGCCATCAGTGGTCGGTGCTGTGTGGGGTGATGACTGGCCTGGCCAGCCTGTTGATGGTCGCCGGGCTTGCGCTGTGGCAGCCGCAGCAATTGCAGGTTGAAGCGCCCATGTCGCGCTGGTGGTTGTTCTGGGCGGCCAGCCTGGGCTGCGCGGTGCTGGGTTCATGGCTGGCGATGGCGTTGTGGAATGCCGCATCCAAACGCTTGCCGTTGACCCTGAGCGGGCAACTGATTGTGTTCGAGACCCTGTTCGCGCTGCTGTATGCCTTCCTGTGGCGGCAGACCGGGCCGAGCCTGCTGGAAGCCGCGGCAATCGTGCTGGTGGTTGGCGGTGTACTGTGGTCGATGCGCCAGCATGAAACGCCACGTGAGCTTGCCAAACCGGTGCATTCCTGAGAAAAGGGCGCCTTTGTTTTCCCGCATTGGAGTGTGCCCGTGAGCCAAGAATTGCAGATCATCGACCTGGTAGTGGGTGATGGCAAAGCCGCCGTCAAAGGCGCCCTGATCACTACCCAGTACACCGGCTGGCTGGCCGATGGCAGTGAGTTCGATTCGTCCTGGTCGCGCGGCAAACCGTTCCAGTGCGTGATCGGCACCGGCCGGGTGATCAAAGGCTGGGACCAGGGCCTGATGGGCATGCGCGTGGGCGGCAAGCGCAAGCTGCTGGTGCCGGCACATTTGGGCTATGGCGAACGCAGTGTAGGGGCGATCCCGCCGAATTCGGACCTGACGTTTGAAATTGAACTGTTGGAAGTGCTGACACGGGATGATTGAGCGCCTGCAGTGCAACCCCAGGTTCTTGCACCTTACACAATTGCGCAACACCCATCCCGTAACTTAGGCCTTGCCTAGGGAACGGCATTCACCTCCAGGGAGGAACCAAACGGGTTCGGGGCACTCTGACCCTCACGCGTTGCCAAGGATGGCATTCACTACACGGTCGCCCTGCAACGGATGGGGCGATGTGGCGGGTAACCCGATTTTTTTACTGCCACACGAGCCTGCCTTGATGAAGTTGCCAACATTCCTCCACCGTCGCCGTCACTTGCTGCTGAGCCTGGTGCTGACAGCTGTCGCAGTACCGCTGGCTCTGGAGGCTGTCGAAAGCCGCGCGCAACCGGTGGATGGCACCCAGACCCTGGTGTTTCTGCGCCATGCCGAAAAGCCGGGCGAGGGGCTGGGCCAGTTGAACTGCCAGGGACTCAACCGTGCGCTGGACCTGGCCACGCTGCTGCCCGAGCGTTTCGGCAAGGCAGACTTCGTGTTTGCCGCCAACCCCTCACGGCATGTCGAGGAAGGCAGCAAGGATGAAAGCTACAGCTACATTCGCCCGCTGATGACCATTACCCCCAGCGCCATCCGTTTGGGCCTGCCGGTGAACATCGACTATGGCGCCAACGACACCGATGAATTGGCGGATGAGTTGCTAAGCGACAAATACCGCAATGCGACCGTCTATACCGCGTGGTCCCACGGTTACCTCCCGGAGCTGATCAATACCGTGGCGGGCAAGGCCCTGGGTGAAGATCGGGTAATTACCCAGGACTGGAACGGCGATGACTTCGACACCCTCTACGTACTGACCCTGACCTGGCATGACGGCAAGGCCAGTCTGCTGAGCCGCAACGTGCGGCAGGGTTTGAATGACGGGGCGCATAGCTGCCCGACCTAAGGGTTTCAGTCATGGCCTGTGGCAGTGCAGCGGTTTGCCTGTACCGGCCTCTTCGCGGGCAAGCCCGCTCCCACAGGAAAACCACAAGCCTGAAGACCGTGGGATCCCTGTGGGAGCGGGCTTGCCCGCGAAGAGGCCGGTACGGGCAAGTAAAGGACTAGCGGCCGAACCGCATCGGCCAACCCACCACCTTCTTCACCCTCGGCGTGGCATAAGTGCGCACCTTGGATGTACTCAACCCCATCCGCACCAGCGATTCGGCAATGGTTACCGCCGCACTCACGCCATCAACCACCGGCACTCCGGTACGCTGGCGAATCTGTTCATCCAGCCCGGCCATGCCGCCACAACCCAGGCAGATCACCTCGGCCTTGTCGTCACGCACGGCCCGTTCGGCCTGCTCGACGATTGCCTCCACGGCCCGCTGTGGGTCGGCTTCCAGTTCCAGCACCGCCAGCCCGCTGGCTCGCACGGAGGCGCAGCGGTCATACAGGCCGGACAGCTTCAGACGGTCCTCGATCAGCGGCACGGTGCGGTCCAGCGTGGTCACCACCGAGTAGGCATGGCCCAGGTACATCGCCGTGCTGGCGGCCGCATCGGTAATGTCCACCACCGGTACATCCAGCAATTCCTGCAAGCCTTCACGGCCATGTTCGCCGTAACCGGCCTGGATCACGGCATCGTAGGGGCCTTCGTAGGCGAGTACCCGGTCCATCACGGCAATGGCGGCCAGGTAGCTTTCGAAGTTGCCTTCCACCGATTCGGCGCCGAACCACGGTGTCAGGCCGATGATTTCAGTACCGGGGGCGGCCACGCTGCGGGCCTGCTCGGCGATGGCTTCGGTGATGGCTTCTGTGGTGTTGACGTTGGCGATCAGAATACGCATGGGTAATCCTCCCTGATCAGTGGCTGCTGTGGTCGACGGCAATGCATTCGCCGCTGACATCGTGGTAGTGGCGGTTGCGCGGGGCGATCAGCAGGTACAGCGCAGCGGCGATGCCGGCCCCGATCAGCCAGGAGAACGGCGCGATGCCATGGAAGTTCGGCACCAGGGCCAGGACAATGGCCAACAGTGCGGCGGGCACGAAGGCGGCCACGGCGCGCAGGTTGATGCCCTTGCTGTAGTGGTAGGCGCCGGTGGGGTGTTCGGTGTACAGCTCCGGCACGTTGATGCAGCCTTTGCGCAGCAACCAGTAGTCGGACATGATCACCCCGTACAGCGGGCCCAGCAGGGCGCCCAGGCCGGAGAGGAAGTACACGATCACCAGCGGGCTGTTATACAGGTTCCACGGCAGGATCAGCACGGCCACGGTGGCGCTGATCAGCCCGGCGCGGCGGAAGTTGAGGTGGCGCGGGGCGAGGTTGCTGAGCACGAACGCCGGGGCGACAAAGTTGGCCATGATGTTCACCGCCACGGTGACGATCAGGAAGGCCAGGCAACCGAGCACCAGGAACGCTGTGCTGGGAATGGCGGCGACGATCTGCGTCGGGCTGTCGATGATCTGGCCATTGATCTGGAACTGCGCGCCGCACAGCACCACCGTGATCACGGCGAACACCAGGATGTTCACCGGCAGCCCCCAGAAGTTGCCTACGCGTATGGTCTTGCGGCACGGCGAAGAGCGGGCGAAGTCACAGAAGTTCAGCACCAGGGTGCCGTAGATCGCCAGCCACAGGGCGCCGCCGGCGAAGATATTGCGCCACATCTCATACCCGGTGAGCGGCTCGGCCACCGACCAGGCGATGCGTGCGTCGGCCCTGAAGTACATGAACACGGCCAGCGCAGCCACGGTCAGCAGGATGACCGGGCCGGCAAAGCCTTCATAGCGGCGCACCATTTCCATGCCGTAGGCCAAAATCACCAGCTGTACCAGCCAGATCGACACGAAGCACACCCAGCCCAGGCTCGACAGGCCAAGGATGCTGTCCTGATCATAGGCGGCCACTTGCGGCCACACGGCGGTGAGCAGCACACGTAGCACCACCGAGGCCAGATAGGTCTGGATGCCGAACCAGGCAATGGCGATGACGGCGCGGATCAGCGCCGGAATCTGCGCGCCGTGGATGCCGAAGGCGATGCGGCTGATGACCGGGAACGGTACCCCGGTTTTCTGCCCCATGTAACCGGACAGGTTCATGAAGAAGTACACCAGCGCCGCGCCAATCGCCAGCGACAACAGGATTTGCCAGCCACCCAGGCCGAGGGCGAACAAGCCCATGGCGAACGAATAGTTGGCGATATTGTGCACATCGTTTGTCCACAACGCGAAGATGCTGTAGCCACCCCAGCGGCGGCCCTCGATGCGCGTCGGGGCGAGGTCGCGGTTATGCAGGCGTGGGCTAAGCGCCAGTGTCGGCTGGCTGCCGGCAAGTGTGGAAGCGGGGTGGGTGCTGGCGACGGATTGTTCAGGGGCAAGGTCGAGGCTGCTACTCATTCCGGCGGCTCCTGATGCACAGTGACTGCGATGAGCGGGCATGCGCACGGGCTCGCCATCTCGTCGGTGCAGCTTGGCATCACAGGGTTCTGGGCGCGGCGGCCGGGATTGGACCGGCGTCGCGGGTTCTTGTGTATTTATGTTTTGTTTGGTTTGTATACAAAACACGAGGACACAAAAGCGAGTTCCATGCCAAGGAAAGAGCAGGCGTTAAAGGCCTATCATTTCAAATACGTGGCTTCGAAAGATAAGTTCATGAATTTAAGTGATTATAAGTTGACCAAATAAACAGGTTTAAATTTTTAGACTGATAATTAGTTGATCAAGTGGTCAAAATTAGTTGCAGGGTAGTGTGTAACGTATTGGGGCGTTACCGGAGAAAGTGCACACAAAAATGGCACTTAAGGTGACATTCCTGTGTACAAAAAATAGTCAGGTTTTTCTGTCCCGGCCCCTCAATCCATCGGCGGCAGCCGCCGTTTCACCGGGCTCTTCTTGATGATTGCGGTGTTGGTCTCGGCCAGCACATTGATGCGGTCGAGCAGGGTGTCCAGTTGCTCCATCGAGCGCACATGCAGCCTGGCAATGAAGCAGTCCTCGCCTGTAACCTTGTCGCACTCGGTGAACTCGGGGATGGCGATGATTTGCCGCTCCACCTCCTGCAACTGCCCCGGCAGCGGGCGAATGCGCACGATGGCCTGCAACTGGTAACCAAAGGCGCGCGGGTCGACCTCCACGGTGTAACCGCGCAGCACGCCGCGTTCCTCCAGGCGGCGCAGGCGTTCGCTGACACTGGGCGCGGACAGCCCGCTGACCTGCGCCAGGGCCTTCAGCGAGCGGCGCGAGTCTTCCATCAGTGCATTGATCAAGAGTTGGTCGATGGCATCGGTCATGGTCACCTCGTCAGGTAAATCACGTTATTTGCCTTGATAGTAAAGGTAAGGTTGCAGATTTGCCTTGGTTATCCGCTGGAGGGTGAGGCTGCAACCTTTGCATACTGTTGCCATCGTCAACGGGAGGTGTGAGATGGACAGTTCATTGCGCCGTGGCTCGCTGGAAATGGTCGCTGCCATGCTGATTTCCGGGACTATCGGCTGGTTCGTGCTGGTGTCTGGCCAGCCGGTGCTTGAGGTGGTGTTCTGGCGCTGCGTGTTTGGCGCCGTGACCCTTCTGATGATATGCGCCGCGTTCGGCTTTTTGCGGCTGGGGGTGATCAGCCGCACGGCGTTCCTGTTGGCGATTGCCAGTGGTGTGGCCATTGTCGGCAACTGGGTGCTGTTGTTTGCTTCGTATTCACGGGCGTCGATCGCCATCGGCACGGCGGTGTACAACGTGCAGCCGTTCATGCTGGTGGGGCTGGCGGCAGTGTTTCTGGGCGAAAAGATTACCCTGGCCAAGGTCACCTGGCTGAGTGTTGCCTTCCTTGGCATGCTGGCCATCGTCAGTGCCCATGGTGCAGGGCAGGGTGGTGGTGAAGACTATCTGCTGGGCATTGCCCTGGCGCTGGGGGCGGCGTTTTTGTATGCCATTGCGGCGTTGATCATCAAGCGGCTGAGCGGCACCCCACCGCACCTGATTGCACTGATCCAGGTGACCACCGGGGTGCTGCTGCTGGCGCCGTGGGTCAAGTTGGGTGGGTTGCCGGGTGAAGTGCCGGCACTGGCCAGCTTGCTGACGCTGGGCATGGTGCATACAGGGTTGATGTATGTGCTGTTGTACAGCGCCATCCAGCGCTTGCCTACGGCGTTGACCGGGGCGCTGTCGTTCATTTACCCGATTGCGGCAATTCTGGTGGATTGGGTGGCGTTCGGGCACCGGTTGGCACCGCTGCAATGGGTTGGGGTTGGCTTGATCCTGCTGGCAGCGGCTGGGATGCAGCAGGGGTGGTGGTTCCGGCCGACACGGGTTGCAGTCAAGCCTTGAGCTGACCTTGCTGGCCTCTTCGCGGGTACTGCACATGCCTTAAGACCTGTGTGGTCACTGTGGGAGCGGGTTTACCCGCGAAGAGGCCAGCAAGGTAGAATGCCGCTCTTTGCCAGCTTGCGACCCACCATGACTTCGCCAATCCACACCCTGGAGCAACACCTGCTCGCCGCCCTTGACCCTGCGCCGCAGGAAACCCGCCGCCTGTTCCACGGCCGTGGCCGCTGCTGGGCGGGCCTGGAGCAGGTCACCGTCGACTGGCTGCAAGGTGTGTTATCGGTCGCTTTGTTCCGCGAGATGCCCGAAGGGCAGTTGGCCGAGCTGGAAACCATGCTGCGCAATCTGGCCCAGCGCCCGCAATGGGCCGGCCAGGCCATCCTCATCCAGCACCGCTACCTGCCCGACAGCCCCGGCCAGTGGCTGCTGGGCGAGCCGTGCCAGCAGCGCGAGGTGGTCGAAGACGGCCTTACCTACCTGTTGGACCTGGGCGTGCGACAGAACAATGGCCTGTTCCTCGACATGCGCTACGGCCGGCGTTGGGTGCGCGAGCAGGCGGCGGGCAAGCGCGTGCTGAACCTGTTTGCCTACACCTGCGGCTTTTCGGTAGCGGCGATTGCCGGCGGTGCCGAGCAGGTGGTGAACCTGGACATGGCCAAGTCGGCGTTGTCTCGCGGCCGGGACAACCACCGCCTGAATGGTCACGATGCCTCGCGGGTGGCGTATCTGGGGCATGAGTTGTTCAAGTCATGGGGCAAGGTGCGCAAGTACGGGCCTTACGACCTGATCATCATCGACCCGCCTACCTTCCAGCGTGGCAGCTTTGTGCTGACCCAGGATTACGCGAAGATCCTGCGGCGTCTGCCGGAGTTGCTGAATGCGGGGGGAGCGGTGCTGGCGTGTGTCAACGACCCGGGTATCGGGCCGGAATTCCTGATCGAGGGGATGGCGGAGCAGGCGTCTTCGTTGGTGTTTGTCGAGCGGCTGGAGAACCCGCCGGAATTTCCGGATGTGGACCCGGCTGGCGGGCTGAAGGCCTTGGTATTCCGTCAGGGTTGATGTTGCCTGGCCGGGCCCCTTCGCGGGCCAGCCCGCTCCCACAGGATTGTCGTAGGCCTGGGTTTTGCACTATTCCTGTGGGAGCGGGCTTGCCCGCGAAGGGGCCGGATCTGCCTATATCAAATTACTGACCGGTATAGATCTGGTCAAACACGCCACCATCATTGAAGTGGGTCTTCTGCACGGTGCGCCAGTCACCAAAAGTTTTCTCCACCGACAGGAAGTCCACTTTCGGGAACCGGTCGGTGTACTTGGCCAGCACCGTTGCATCGCGCGGGCGCAGGTAGTTCTGTGCGGCAATTTCCTGGGCAGCTGGCGACCACAGGTATTTCAGGTATTCCTCGGCCACGGCCTGGGTGCCTTTCTTGGCCACCACCTTGTCGACCACACTAACCGGTGGTTCGGCTTCGGCCGACACGCTCGGGTAAACCACTTCGAACTGGTCGCGGCCGAACTCGCGGGCGATCATTTCGGCTTCGTTCTCGAAGGTAACCAGCACATCACCAATCTGGTTGGTCATGAACGTGGTGGTGGCGGCACGGCCACCGGTATCCAGCACCGGCGCCTGCTTGAACAGCTTGCCGACGAAGTCACGGGCCTTGGCCTCGTCACCGCCTTGCTTGAGCACATAGCCCCAGGCGGACAGGTAGGTGTAGCGGCCGTTACCCGAAGTCTTCGGGTTGGGCACGATCACCTGCACGCCGTCCTTGAGCAGGTCGGGCCAGTCTTTCAGGGCTTTCGGGTTGCCCTTGCGCACGATGAACACGGTGGCCGAAGTGAACGGCGCGCTGTTGTTGGGCAGGCGGCTCACCCAGTTGTCCGGCACCAGCTTGCCATTGTCGGCCAGGGCGTTGATGTCGGTGGCCATGTTCATGGTGATCACGTCGGCCGGCAGGCCATCGATCACTGCACGCGCCTGCTTGCTGGAGCCGCCGAAGGACATCTGCACGTTGACCTTCTCTTTGTGCTCGGCTTCCCAGTGCTTCTGGAAGGCCGGGTTGTAGTCCTTGTAGAAGTCGCGCATCACGTCGTAGGAGACGTTGAGCAGGGTCGGGGCGGCCTGGGCGATGTTGCCCAGGGCCAGGCCTGCGGCGAGCAGCGAGGCGGTGAAGAGTTTTTTCACGTTGCTTCCTTGTTCTTGAAGGTTATTGGGGCAGATTGCCAGCGACTATAGCGGGTGGCTTGAAGGGGGTTAAAGAACAAAAAACACTTTGGTTATGCCGTCGCCTGCTCTGGCCCTTTCGCGGGTAAACCCGCTTGTATGGTAGGACTTGAAGGGAGGAGGAGGGTCATAACTCGCTTCTGACTGTTCGCGCAGTACAGACCGTGGGAGA
>NZ_JBNNVS010000085.1:0-10599 GCF_050280665.1 Pseudomonas sp. NPDC089547
ATGCTGTCGTGCTTGTTCAGGTTCAGCGCCAGGCGCAGCTTGGTACCGACGCCGTCGGTGCCGGAGACCAGCACCGGCTGCTTGTAGCCGGCCGGGATCTCGCAGAGGGCGCCGAAGCCGCCCAGGCCACCCATGACTTCAGGGCGTGCGGTGCGTTTTGCCACGCCCTTGATGCGTTCGACCAGTGCTTCGCCGGCGTCGATGTCTACACCGGCGTCCTTGTAGCTCAGGGAGGGTTGCTTGCTCATTGATCCAGGCCTTTAGGAGGGAGGGATTCTTAAAAACGACCATGGCGGCCAAGGCCGGCGGGTAAGCGGCGGCTGCCTGAAACGTCAGTGGTCTGTGAAGGCGCGCGATTTTATCAGGGTTGCCGGGCAGCGGCCATCCTCAGGCCGACGGGCAGGGCGGTAAATTGTTGAAAAAGGCCTGAGGGTGGTTGATGCGGTTGCTTGTGTATAAGCTGCAAGCAGCGAGTGTAGAGCTCGACTGGACAGGAATCCTCCATGCGTTTGTTCACTATTCTGGCGGTCGGTTGCCTGGCCCTGATGGCAGCCACCGCCCAGGCTGAAAATGTCTCCGGCCTTTACCAGGTGCGCGAGCCAGTCACGGGGCAGGGCGCCGAAGCGCGTGCCGCAGCAACGGCCAAGGCCCTCGACACCTTGGTGCTGCGCCTGACCGGCGACCCCAAGGCAGTGCAAAGCCCGGCACTTGCCGAGTTGCGCAAGGATCCGCAGCAAATCATCAACCAGGTTGGCAGCGAGGCCGGCCCGCCCGAGTCTGTGGTGGTCGAGTTCGACCCGGGCAGTACCGAGCGCGCATTGCGCAAGGCCGGCTTGGCCCTGTGGGGCAGCAACCGGCCTTCGATTATTGGCTGGTGGCTGAATGACAGTGCCGAAGCCAGCAGCCTGGTCGGCGACGGCCAGGCCAGCGCCCAGCCCCTGCGCCGTGCCGCCCAGCACCGTGGCTTGCCACTGCGCTTGCCGCTGGCCGACTTGCAGGAGCAGCTGGTGGCCAATGGCAAGCAGATCGAAGGCAGCGACCCTGCACCGTTGCGTGAGGCCTCCGAGCGCTATGGCGCCGATGCCTTGCTGGCGGTGCATGCCCAGGAGGCCGACGGCAAGTGGCAGGGCAAGTGGCAGCTGTGGCTGGGCGACCAGCGCGAGCAAGGCACGGCCGAGGGGGCTGACCCGGCAGCCTTGGCCGACGCGGTGATGCTGGCAGTCAGCAGCCGCCTGGCGCCGCGTTACGTCACCCGCCCAGGCGCCAGCAGCCAGATGCAGGTGCAAGTGCAGGGGATGAACCTGCAACGTTATGCCGAGCTTGCCCGCGTACTTGAGCCTTACGGCCCGCGCCTGCAGATGGCTGAAGGCACCACCCTGACCTACGGTGTTACCGGCAACCGCGAACAGTTGCGTGCCCAGCTCGGCCTGGCCAAGTTGCAGGAGCTGCCCGCAGAGCAGGCGCCCGCAGCGCCCGCCACGCCAGCACCGGCGGCGGGCGAGCAGCCTGCGCCGGCCCAACCTGCGCCCAAGCCGTTCGACGGCCTGCGTTTTCGCTGGTAAGGGGAGCATAGCTTGATCGACGTTCGTCGCTGGATCTGGCTGGGCGCTGCCCTGCTGGTCGCTGTGCTGCTTTATAGCCTGCACAACATTCTTACCCCGTTCCTGGTCGGCATCCTTCTGGCCTACCTGGCCGACCCGCTGGTTGACCGCCTGGAGCGCCTGGGGCTGTCGCGCACCTGGGGCGTTGTGGTGGTGTTCGGCCTGTTCACCCTGTTGTTGCTGGCCCTGCTGCTGGTGCTGGTGCCGATGCTTGCCAAGCAGCTGGTGCGCCTGTACGAGCTGGCGCCACAGATGCTCGACTGGCTCGAGCATGTTGCCTTGCCTTGGGTGCAGAGCCGGCTGGGCCTGGCTGATGGCTTCTGGAAGTTCGACAAGATCAAGACTGCGATTGCCGGCCACATGGGCCAGACCACCGACATCGTCGGCATGTTGCTGTCCCATGCCACGGCGTCGAGCCTGGCGCTGATAGGCTGGCTAGCCAACATGGTGCTGATCCCGGTGGTGGGGTTCTACCTGCTGCGCGATTGGGACCTGATGATGGCCAAGCTGCGCAGCCTGCTGCCACGCCAGCGTGAATCGCAGGTCGTGGGCCTGGCGGGCGAGTGCCACGAAGTACTGGGGGCATTCGTGCGTGGGCAGCTGATGGTGATGTTGGCCCTTGGTGTCATCTATTCGGCCGGGCTGATGCTGGTGGGGCTTGAGTTGGGGCTGCTGATCGGCATGCTCGCGGGGTTGGCCGCCATCGTGCCCTATATGGGCTTCATCATTGGCATCGGTGCGGCGCTGGTGGCTGGCCTGTTCCAGTTTGGAGGTGACCTGTACCCGATGCTGGGCATCGTCGCCGTGTTCATGGTCGGGCAGGCACTTGAGGGCATGGTGCTGACGCCGCTGCTGGTCGGGGACCGGATTGGCCTGCACCCGGTGGCGGTGATCTTTGCCATCCTGGCCGGTGGTGAGCTGTTCGGTTTTACCGGGGTATTGCTGGCCCTGCCGGTTGCGGCGGTGATCATGGTACTGCTGCGGCATGTGCATGATGTCTACAAGGAGTCGGACATGTATGACGGGGGGATCGACCCGGAGTTGTGATCCCCCAGGGCTGCGTTGCGCCCCCTGTAGGAGCGGCCTTGCGTCGCGATGGGCTGCGCAGCAGCCCCAGAATTGTGGTCCCGGCACAAATTGTTGGGGCTGCTGCGCAGCCCATCGCGACGCAAGGCCGCTCCTACAAGGGGGGCATTGCAGGCATATGGTGTGCAACTTGTTGATTTTGCTTGTGCTATCTGTTGCCGTGATTGTGCGCCCCGCGTTGCGGGTATAGACTTTGCACATTGTTCACCAAAGGCCCCCTGCGGTCCTGCTGACCGCCCGCGAGCATGAAACCACCGATCCAGTTGCCCCTGGGTGTGCGCCTGCGCGACGACGCCACCTTCATCAACTACTATCCGGGCGCCAATGCTGCGGCATTGGGCTACGTCGAGCGGTTATGCGAAGCCGACGCCGGCTGGACCGAGAGCCTTATCTACCTGTGGGGTAAGCAGGGTGTTGGCCGGAGCCACCTGCTACAGGCCGCCACCCACCGCTTCCAGCAACGCGGCGAAGCCGCCGTGTACCTGCCATTGGCGCAACTGCTCGATCGCGGCGTGGAGCTGCTTGACTACCTGGCCCAGTACGAGCTGGTGTGCATCGACGATCTGCACGTGATTGCCGGCAAGGCCGATTGGGAAGAGGCCATGTTCCACTTGTTCAATCGCCTGCGCGACAGCGGTCGGCGCCTGCTGCTGGCAGCCTCGGCGTCGCCCCGTGAACTGCCGATCAAGCTGCCGGACCTGAAGTCGCGGCTGACCCTGGCTTTGGTGTTCCAGATGCGTGGCCTGTCTGACGAGGACAAGCTGCGGGCCCTGCAACTGCGCGCGTCACGCCGCGGGTTGCACCTTACCGACGAAGTCGGCCACTTCATCCTCACTCGCGGTGCGCGCAGCATGAGCGCCCTGTTCGATCTGCTGGAGCGTCTCGACCAGGCCTCGTTGCAGGCACAACGCAAGCTCACCATCCCGTTCCTGAAGGAAACCCTGGGCTGGTAACCCCCTGAAAACGCTGGGCCAGAGCGGCAAAACAAAAAAGTCACATCTTTTTCGATAAAATTTGCAAATGGCCATGATAGAGGGCATAGTTTCCCCCTCTAAAGGATTACAGACACGGTCGTGCCCATGCTGAAGCGCTTCGCACCCCTCGTGCCACTCGCACTCGTGACCCTGCTTTTTGGCTGCGCGGCCCAAGGCCCGGCTTCCCAATCCCAGCCTCAGGATCACGCCCCGATCGCCGCTCAATCGGCAATCAAGGCCAAAGCCTCGTCCTCGTCGGTATTCGGCGAACCGGAAGAGCTGGCCACTGAAGATGACCTGGAGGCTTTCTCCAGCAACAGCAAGCCTTACCAGTTGCCAGTGCTGGCGGACAGCATTCTGGAGCGCGGCATGTCGCTGATCGGCACCCGCTACCGCTTTGGCGGTACTTCGGAAAAGTCCGGCTTCGATTGCAGTGGTTTCATCGGCTATCTGTTCCGCGAAGAGGCGGGCATGACCCTGCCACGCTCGACGCGTGAAATGATCAACGTCGACGCCCCGAAAGTGGCGCGCAACAAGCTCAAGCCTGGCGACCTGCTGTTCTTCAGCACCAATGGCCGCGGCCGTGTCAGCCACGCCGGCATTTACCTGGGTGACAACCAGTTCATCCACTCCAGCAGCCGCCGCAGCGGTGGCGTGCGCATCGACAGCCTCGGTGACCGCTACTGGAGCAAGACCTTCATCGAAGCCAAGCGCGCCTTGGCCATGGCGCCAACCAACATCGCGCGCAACTGATGGCAAAATGATGTAACCTCTCGCGGCGGCGATGCTTTGAAAAAAGCTCGCCGCCGTGCGCATTTACAGAAAGCGTCTAATCTAAATTCTCAACTCTTTTCGGCTGCGGCCGTTCGGTCTCAGACAGGATGTTCTGGCCATGGTAAAGATGGCGCGCTTTGCATTTCTCTCCCTGGCGGCCTTGCTGGCTGCCTGCTCCAGCCGTGCCCCTGCGCCGGCCCCTGTGGTGCAGCCGCAGATTACTTATAGCCAGGCCAGCCCGTCACCGATTGCCGATGACGTGCTGATCCGCGCCATTGGCCTGGTCGGTACGCCTTATCGTTGGGGCGGCAATACCCCGGACTCCGGTTTCGACTGCAGCGGCCTGATCAAGTACGTCTACCGTGATGCGGCGGGCATCAGCCTGCCGCGCTCCACGCGGGAAATGATTGTCATGCGTGCGCCGACAGTGGATGCCAAGTCGCTGCAGTCGGGTGACCTTGTGTTCTTCGCCACCAGTGGCGGCTCACAGGTTAGCCACGCGGGTATCTATGTGGGGGAGGGCCGCTTCGTGCATGCCCCTTCCACTGGCGGCACCGTGCGCCTGGATTATCTGTCAAACAGCTACTGGGCCAAGGCGTACCTGCAAGCCAAGCGGGTAATACCGCAAGGGCATCTGGCGCAGAACCCTTGAGCCAAGCGGTTTTTGGCATCAAGTGACTGGGAAGAACCGGTCGACCAAGGTCGGGTTTTTTACCAGGGCCAGGTAAGTTGCACGGTCGAATGGCTCGCCGGTACGCAGGTCGTACACTGGCCCAGCGGGTTGGTCGACCTGGCTCATTCGCACTTTCACGAAGTAAAAATCTACGCCGCGGACTTGGGACAATTGCTCGATGCGAAAGTAATGGCCCGGGGTAAACAGGGTTTCCGCTTCTTCGGTAGCGCCTGACAGCGTGCTGATGGGCGTACCGCTGTAATACTGCTTGGCGGGCAGCTCAAATACCACGGAGCTGTCATCGAATACCCCATTGTGCCCCTCAGGGGAAACCTGGTCAGTGTCAGTGGCGAATCGGCGAACGATGTAGGGGTTTTCGGTGAATGAGGTAAAGTCGGTGTTTACCAATGTGTCCCCGACTTTCAGGCGACCGCTGCGAAAATGCGCACCGCTTGTACCTCGTGTGCCGTGACCACCGCGATAAATCGGAACCGCGTTATCTCGCGGCAAGGACTCCAGGTCGTCGGCCAGTTTGTTGATGAAGTCAGTGTCATCGCTGTACCCGCTGGATGGCTTCCCTTCTCGCAGTGGTCGATTGATCTGGGTGTCTTCCTCGCTGTAGGTGCGGATCAGGTGGTTGTAATATTCGCCACCCTGCTCATAGGTGTAATGGGTTGTCCCGTCGATCTTCACACAGTCGTATTCATCGCCGTCTGAGTCGGCGATGGCGTCTGGATCAAGAGAGGGCACGAACGCGTCGTCGAGCAGTTTCTTGTTGCGCTCTTCTGCCTGGTCGGACATTGCCTCGCTGCGTGTCTCGTCGGTACGCATGTATTCGTCCCAAAACTGCGATTGCTCTTCGGGAATGGCAGCGGCGGTGCCGGGTGGGCTTCCTCCAGCCAGCCGGGGGCGTTGCAACAGCTCCCATTCACCTTGTTCGTTCTGGCGAACCGGCCTTGGTTCGCCAAAAGCAAATGGGTTGTCGGGTGGAACAATCAGCCAGTGTTCGAGCTCGTGGCTGTAGCGCACCCGGTAGGGTATGTCATCGATCTCGATCCAGCAGCTGCCATCCTCGCTGATGCGGATGCCTTGTAGCGCGCCGCTGCCTTCAGGCTCATTGACCAGTAACCGGTTGCCTTCAAGGCCGTTCAGCGGCTCCAATGTGCGCTCTGCGGGCTGCCATTGCCCCACAGCGGCATCCAGCTCATGCGGCGGTGCACGATAGGCCAGCGAGGCGAAGCTGGACCCGGCTGCGACGTCGGCCATGTTCAAGGCAGCAAACAACGTATCCAGCATGGCTGCGCGCAAGGCGGCCTTGCGGGCCTGACCGGAGCGGGCGTGCACCGCAGTGTCGACATCGAGCCCGACCATGGCCACCGATGCGCCCAGCAATGCCAGCGACACCGGCCAGCCCAGCGGGGTGAAACCTGCAAAAATCTTGACGAAGGCAGACAGGTACCCGCCCCACATGGCTTTGCGCAGGGCACTGTTGTCGAGCAGCAGCGCGGCATTTTCGCGCATCTCCTGCTGTGCCAGTTCAGCCATGTGCAGGAACAGATCCTGGCCCACCGAGCTGCGCGAGGCTTCCAGGTGTTGAAGTGCCACGTGGCTGGATGCGCTGTGCGCGATGGCCAGCAGCAACTGTTCAACGGCATCGGTCCGGCTTTGCTCCTGCAAGCCAGATAACGCCCCGGCCGTGTACTCCGAGCGCGACGATGAACGTTTTAACTGCCCCTGCAGCCATTGAGCCATCGCGTTGCGCGATGCAAAACCATGCAGCGGCTGCTCTGCCCAGGGTAGGTACAACAGTACGCGCTCGCCCTGCTCACGCAGGTTGTAGAAGCACGGCTTTTTGCTCGAAGCAAAGCAGTATGCGCTGGCGCCGCGCATGCAGGCGGTTTTGCCCTGCGACAAGCGCTCAAGTGTCAATGGCGCCGAAGACGCGCCAAGCAGTGACGTTTTCAGCCAGTCAAGATCATCCGCGCTTATATGCCCGGCTGCAGCGGCCCTGGTGCCCTGACCAAGCAGGTTGACCTTGGCCAGCAGCCGAAAGCGCTCCCCGTGCTCCCCCCAGAACTGTTCGACTTCGCTGCGATATAGCGTGGCGAAATCCAGCGCCCACAAATCCTGCTGCACTTGGCGGCCGAGCAACGGTAGCTCGTTGTTTTCGTCGTAGTACCGCGCATTGCGCCCTTGCCGGTAGAAACCACCGTAGACATCAAGCTCATCACCGGCTTCCTGAAAATGCAGGTCGAACCGTCTGGCGACAAGCTCGGTGAGCCGTATGGATTTCAAGGGCGGCCCATTGTGCTGCCACCCGGTGAAGCTGCGCGGGCTCGAACTGGCGCTGTCGAACTGGTGCCACCACACGTAGCGGGGTTCGATCGGCCGAACGCAATGCTTGCGCAAAATCATTTTGGCTTGCCTTTGCAAGGACTCGTCGAGGTCAGGGTAGGCACACAGGAAGTCGTCCATCACCTTGGCCAGCGTTCTGCCAACTCCAAGTGCCTGCAAGTTCTGCCGGAGGTGTTGCTCGAGCTCGTTCATCAGCTTCTCGCGAAAAGGAATGGGCAGACATTGTTGTCTGAGTGGCGCGAGCTGATCGGTACATGCTTGTCACCTTTGTGGCTGCAACTGTGCCTGCTCGCCACGCTGTGTTGCCGATGTTGCGGTAATACACATGTACCGCTGCCAGGGGCCGGGGGAGGCCAGGCTATGCATTTCGGCCCACTGGAGCGCGCATGAACGCAATTGAAGAGCAAACCCTTCGCCGCCTGGAAGCATCGGAAGCGGCGATCCCGCTGGTACGGCTGTCTGACGAGGTGCTGCAGGCTTATCCCGACCCTTACCTGCTTGCGAGCAGGCACGCAGAGCAGATCATGCACAAGCACACGGGCCGGCTGATTGATCCGCGATTTGTCTGGTGGCACCAGTTCAACTCGGAAAGCTCCAGCAACCGCAGCTTTACTGGCTGGCAGCACAGCGGGCCACCACAACAGTCGCTGATTCTTACCGAGCTGGTAGTCGAACGCTTCGATACCTACTTCCAGGAGGCGGTTGATGAGCTCGACATGCGCGGCGGCTTTTACCGGCAGGGGCCCCATGCTGCTTTCTATGACGAACGAAATGAAGTCCCCATGCTGGGCAGCGCCGTGCAGCAGGATTTGTGGGCGCTGGACTTTGCCACGCTGTACCGCGACGAGGTCGAGCGCTTCTGGGCAGCCCAAGGGGAAAACTTCAGGATACTCACGAAGATCAACCTGCTCGGGGAGGGTGCGCGCGCGTTGTTGGGCGCAAGGATTTCGCAGCTCGATTGGCAGCGTTTGCGTGCTTTTGTTGACGAAAGGCTGACGAACGAGCGTTTGCCTACCCTCGAGTCACTAAGGCGGGACAGCACCAGTGCGCCGTTCACGGTCAACCGGTTCGTGTTCGGCACTGGGGACAGGGGGGCGCTGTTTGCTTTTCAGGCCTCCGACGGCCGGGTAGTGGCATACAGGCCTTGGCACGCTGAAGCGCTCTGGGCATTCGACAGCGAGTTGGCGATGGCCCATTGGCTCGCCGCGCAATTGCAAACGCCTCAGGCGCTGGACAGTTTTGTGGCAGGGGCAAACGATAGCCGGCACGAGCCAGCAGCGCAGCAACTGATCAGGGTGCATCTGACAGGCATAGCCGATAGCCGCTCTGACGATGCTGCGCTCAAAGCGCTAAAGCTGTTCGAGCGTCGGCTCAGTGGTGACCTGTTTACCTACCTGCAAGCGCAGGCCAGTGCCGAGATGCGCCTCACTGCGCAGCTGATGCGGGATAACCACAGCCTGCGCAAGGCAATGCTCAGCGGTTACCTGTCTGCATTTCTGGGCGTTTTTGGCGGTTTCGTCCCACTGGGTTGGCCGATGTCGCTGATGGTGCTGGGGGCAAGTGTTGGCAAGGTTGCCCTGGATGTTGACGCAGCCCTGCACGCAGCCGATGAGCAAACCCGCAAGAGCGCCCTGCGCGAGGCGATACTCGAGAGCCTTTTTGCAAGCCTGAGCCTTGTGGATGTGGCTTTCCAGTCAACCCTGACGTTGGTGGCAAGCCAGGCGCCGCCCCATGAAACAGGCGTTGCTCTGGAGCAGTGGCAAGTGAGTACCAGTGCCACGCTCTCGGCTGAAGGGCAGGAGAGCAACTTGCTGTTGAGCGGCGAACTGGGTTCGAGCGGGCGTTTGCGCGGCATACGCATGACCGATGATGGCAAGTGCTGGATAACCTTGAATGGTCTTTCCTACCGTGTGCGTTACAGCCATGAGCTGAGTGCCTGGCTGGTGGTGCCTACCCACAACCCCTATGCATTTGTCCCGCTAAAGCCTGTGCGCTTGAATGCTGGTGGCGAGTGGGAGCTGTTGATACCGCCACGGCTGCTGGGTGGCAGCCCCCCGGTCGTGGACGGTATGCCCAGCACTACGTCACCGTTCTGGGACACTTACACCTCCATGGATGAGGTACACAGCACAGGGCTGGCCGAACGTGCCCTGCGGCGCCAGAAGGCCCTGCTGGAGAACTGGCCGGTGGCCGAGTTGGCCCGGGGGGAGGCGCCAGCGGTGGACGAGCGTGGGCTGGATTGCGTAAGGGTCCGAGGCCGTCCTTATTATTCCTACCGCTATGGCAATGAGTATTTCAATGCGTTAATCGAGTGGTACACCAGCAACCAGTCGACTGTGAATGATGTGTTTCGCGCCGGCCGTTACGAGTATGGGGACGAGGACGGTTACATCGGCGACCTGGCCAATAGCCTGGGGCTGTTACCGAAAAGTAACGAGGTCACCCTTTACCGTGGCGGCCATCGCTCACGTGGCACCAGCGGCGAGCTTTACAGAAACGGCCACTTGAAGGTGGGCGACGTGCTGGTCAATACCGACCTGACCTCATTCACTGAAAACCCGTACAAAGTCACAGAGTTCGCCAGCCTGCCATTCGCTGGGGCACCGGGCGGTTTACCCGGGCTGTTCGATGACAGTTCGGTGATTTTCGAGCTGACTGCCGGGGGCTACTGGGGGGCAACGCCGATCAGTGCGTTTTCCATTTACTGGAAAGAAGGAGAAACACTGATGCTGCCCGGCAACTATTATCGCATCGAAGGTCTGGAGCAGGTGTATGGTGAGCATTACCGTTTTATCAAGGTGATGCTGGGGCAAACCGGCAAGCCTGTCTCAGGTCCGGTGTATGACATGCGCACGGGGCTGCCTTTCGATGAGGTCGCCTACCGGGCGCGGTTCCGTACACCGTCGCTGGTGCAGCGTTTTTTCCCGGCATGAAAACGGGGTTGTCAGTAGGGGGGGCGCCAGATTCCCCCCCCTGTTTGCTCTTGCTTCTGCTTCTGCTTTTGCTTTTGCTTCTAAGCGCGCGATAGTCCAGGCGCCGCAGATTGCGACTTCAGGAGGCCGAGCGGAGGGATTGCGGAGGGAGGTGACGGGCATGGATGCCCGTCAAGCGCTGAGGCCCCATGGATGGGGCCTGC
>NZ_JBNNVS010000086.1:0-8549 GCF_050280665.1 Pseudomonas sp. NPDC089547
AGTACGGATTTCGTGGTCGTGGTCGAACGGCGGAACCGGGAAGTAGCCGCCTTTCACGCCTGGACGGTGGCCTTTGTTGCCGCCTTCCACGTCAGCGCCAGTCATCCACGAGCCTTGCTCGGAGAAGATCTTGAACATCGAGCCGGAGATGTCCGACTGGAACTTCACTTCGTCGAAGATGAAGAATTCTGGCTCTGGGCCGGCGAATACGGTGTCACCGATGCCGGTGCTCTTCAGGTACTCTTCGGCGCGCTTGGCGATTGCGCGTGGGTCACGATCGTAGCCCTGCATGCTCGACGGGTCGACGATGTCGCAGGTGATGATCAGGGTAGGTTCTTCGGTGAACGGGTCCAGCACGGCGGTATCGTCGACCGGCATCAGGATCATGTCGGAAGCTTCGATGCCTTTCCAGCCAGCGATGGAGGAACCGTCGAACATCTTGCCGACTTCGAAGAAGTCCTCGTCCAGCGCATCACGCGACGGCATGGTCACGTGGTGCTGAATGCCTTTGGTGTCCGTGAAACGCAGATCAATCCACTTGACGTCATGATCTTTGATGAGTTGAACCGACTTCGACATGTTGTCCTCCGGATGGTCTAGAGCGCGGTGGGCCGCTGCCCTGGAAAAAGGGTGTTGCCGGGCGCGGATAGTCGGCCAAGCTTACCTGCCTCACAAGGGAGCAAATTGCATGCCAGTGCCCGAAAATGGCGAGCGAGGGATAAAAGGGGGCGTTTGCGGGCATTTGGCGCGGGGTTGGCGGCGAAAAATGCACCCTTAAGATGCGAGTTTTGGGAGAAGTGCACCATAAGCGTGCAGCGTCGGGCGGATGTGCTTTTTTTGAGGGCCTCTTCGCGGGCAAGCCCGCTCCCACAGGTACGGTGTGCTCTTTGAAGCTTGCACGGCTCCTGTGGGAGCGGGCTTGCCCGCGAAAGGGCCGGAACAGGCACTGCAAAACCTCGGCCTTGCATTTATCTGAAAGCTTCTGATCAAAAGTTGGTCAAATCCTGAGCAGTTTCCGCTATAATTCGCGCCCCACATTTTCGGCAGGCCCTGCGCGCGCTGTTAACCAATGAAACTTATCGTCAAAGTCTTCCCAGAAATCACCATCAAGAGCCGGCCGGTGCGCAAGCGTTTCATCCGCCAGCTCGCCAAGAACATCCGCAACGTGCTCAAGGATCTTGATCCTGAGCTCGCGGTCGATGGTGTCTGGGACAATCTCGAAGTGGTCACCCGCGTCGAAGACGAAAAAGTCCAGCGCGAGATGATCGAGCGCCTCACCTGCACGCCGGGTATCACCCACTTCCTGCAGGTAGAGGAATACCCGCTGGGTGACTTCGACGACATCGTCGCCAAGTGCAAGCACCACTTCGGCCACCTGTTGGGCGGCAAGCGCTTCTCGGTGCGCTGCAAGCGCGGCGGCCACCACGACTTCACCTCGATGGACGTCGACCGCTACGTCGGCAGCCAGCTGCGCCAGCAGTGTGGCGCCGCCGGCATCGACCTGAAGGCCCCTGAAGTGGTGGTGCGCATGGAGATCCGCGACCAGCGCCTGTACGTGATCCACAACCAGCACAACGGCATCGGCGGCTACCCGCTGGGTGCCCTGGAGCAGACCCTGGTGCTGATGTCCGGTGGCTTTGACTCCACCGTGGCGGCCTACCAGATGATGCGCCGCGGCCTGATGACCCACTTCTGCTTCTTCAACCTCGGCGGCCGTGCCCATGAGCTGGGCGTGATGGAAGTGGCCCACTACCTGTGGAAGAAGTACGGCAGCAGCCAGCGCGTGCTGTTTATCAGCGTGCCGTTCGAAGAAGTGGTCGGCGAGATCCTCAACAAGGTCGACAACAGCTACATGGGCGTGACCCTCAAGCGCATGATGCTGCGCGGTGCCGCGCACATGGCCGACCGCCTGCAGATCGACGCGCTGGTGACCGGCGAAGCGATTTCCCAGGTGTCCAGCCAGACGCTGCCGAACCTGTCGATCATCGACTCGGCCACCGACAAGCTGGTACTGCGCCCGCTGCTGGCCAGCCACAAGCAGGACATCATCGACCAGGCCACCGAAATCGGCACCGCCGACTTCGCCAAGCACATGCCGGAATACTGCGGCGTGATCTCGGTGAACCCGACCACCCATGCCAAGCGTCACCGCATGGAGCACGAAGAAAAGCAGTTCGACATGGCCGTGCTGGAGCGCGCCCTGGAGCGCGCCAAGTTCATTTCCATCGACCATGTGATCGATGAGTTGGGCAAGGACATCGAAATCGAGGAAGTGGCCGAGGCGCTGCCAGGTCAGATCGTCATCGACATTCGTCACCCCGATGCCCAGGAAGACGAACCTCTGGTGCTGGAAGGTATCGAAGTCCAGGCCATGCCGTTCTACGCGATCAACAGCAAGTTCAAGCACCTGGACCCAACGCGCCAGTACCTGCTGTATTGCGACAAAGGTGTGATGAGCCGTTTGCACGCACACCACCTGCTCAGTGAGGGACATGCCAATGTGCGTGTTTATCGTCCGACATAAGACGCCGGGGCTGTATGGCGGCAGTATCCGCCATCGCCCTCCCGACCACCGGGCCCGCTGAGCCTTAAACAGTACATATTGGCCGCCTACACTGGGCGGCAACCGAATCCTCTGATCGAGATACACTTGTGATCGAAAATCTGCGTAACATCGCCATCATCGCCCACGTTGACCATGGTAAAACCACCCTGGTCGACAAACTCCTGCGTCAGTCCGGCACCCTGGAGCGTAACGAGCTCAACGACGAGCGCGTCATGGACTCCAACGACCAGGAAAAAGAGCGCGGTATTACCATTCTGGCGAAGAACACCGCCATCAACTGGAACGGCTACCACATCAACATCGTCGACACCCCCGGCCACGCCGACTTCGGTGGCGAGGTTGAGCGTGTAATGTCGATGGTCGACTCCGTGCTGCTGCTGGTCGACGCCCAGGACGGCCCGATGCCGCAAACCCGCTTCGTGACCAAGAAGGCGTTCGAAGCCGGCCTGAAGCCAATCGTCGTGATCAACAAGGTTGACCGCCCGGGCGCGCGTCCTGACTGGGTTCTGGACCAGATCTTCGACCTGTTCGACAACCTCGGCGCTACCGACGAACAGCTGGACTTCAAAGTGGTCTACGCCTCGGCCCTGAACGGCATTGCCGGTCTGGACCACACCGAGATGGGCGAAGACATGACCGCGCTGTACCAGTCGATCGTCGACAACGTACCGGCGCCGGACGTTGACCGTGACGGTTCGTTCCAGATGCAGATCTCTGCACTGGACTACAACAGCTTCCTCGGCGTTATCGGCGTTGGCCGTATTGCCCGTGGTCGCGTCAAGCCGAACACCCCGGTTGTTGCCATCGACACCAACGGCAAGAAGCGTAACGGCCGTATCCTGAAGCTGATGGGCCACCACGGCCTGCACCGTGTAGACGTTGAAGAAGCCCAGGCTGGCGACATCGTCTGCATCAGCGGTTTCGACGAGCTGTTCATCTCCGACACCCTGTGCGCCCCGGACGCGGTAGAAGCGATGAAGCCGCTGACCGTTGACGAGCCGACCGTTTCCATGACCTTCCAGGTCAACGATTCGCCGTTCTGCGGTAAAGAAGGCAAGTTCGTCACCAGCCGTAACATCAAGGACCGTCTGGACAAAGAGCTGCTGTACAACGTTGCCCTGCGCGTTCAGGAAACCGATTCCCCTGACAAGTTCAAGGTATCGGGCCGTGGCGAGCTGCACCTGTCGGTACTGATCGAAACCATGCGCCGTGAAGGCTTCGAGATGGCCGTAGGCCGCCCTGAAGTAATCATCCGTGAAGTTGACGGCGTGAAGCAGGAACCGTTCGAGAACGTCACCATCGACATCCCTGAAGAATCCCAGGGCAAGGTCATGGAAGAGATGGGCCTGCGTAAAGGCGACCTGACCAACATGGTGCCGGATGGCAAGGGCCGTGTGCGCCTGGAGTACAACATTCCAGCCCGTGGTCTGATCGGTTTCCGTAACCAGTTCCTGACCCTGACCAACGGTGCAGGCATCCTGACCTCGATCTTCGATCGCTACGACACCATGAAGTCGGGCCAGATGTCCGGCCGCCTGAACGGCGTTCTGGTTTCGGTCGAGACCGGCAAGGCACTGACCTACTCGCTGGAAACCCTGCAGGCTCGCGGCAAACTGTTCGTTGAACACGGCCAGGAGATCTACAACGGTCAGATCATCGGCCTGAACAGCCGTGACAACGACCTGGGCGTGAACCCGACCAAAGGCAAGAAGCTCGACAACATGCGTGCTTCGGGCAAAGACGAAGTCATCGCCCTGGTACCGCCAGTTCGCCACACCCTGGAACAGGCCCTGGAATTCATCCAGGACGACGAGCTGTGCGAAGTGACGCCTAAGTCGATCCGTCTGCGCAAGAAAATCCTGGACGAAGGCGAGCGTACCCGCGCTGCCAAGAAAGCCAAGAACTGAGTTAGCTCAGGCTTAATAAAAACGCCCCCGGTCGAAAGGCCGGGGGCGTTTTTTTATGCCTTGATGTTTCAATGGAAGTAATTGTTTACCAAGCAGTTTTTGGCAATCGCCGATAGCCACAGTAGGCTGCCTGCTGGAAATTGCTTGAGACTGACAATGAAAGGCAAGGGGTGGAAGGAGCATTTGGCGCGTGGCCAAATTGAGGTTGCCGGTACCCGCTGGAGCTTGCTTCATTTGCGCCCTGAATCACACCTGCTGGCAATTCCAGGGCTTGAAGCACAGGGGCTTAAAGCATTGACACTTGTCGTCGAGTATTCCAGCCACTGCGTAAGTTATGGTCCTAAGCAAGGCATGGAGCTGGATTTTCATGATATTGGTCAAGATCATCTGGTGATCGACCATCGAGGCATTTGGCGAGTGTTTTGTCCGGGGCGACACAATCTTTCATTCCAGCTGCCGGCCATCATGGCTTCGCTGGCCGATCGGCAATGCCTGTTCACTGGTCATAGCAACTGGCTGACGTTGGAAGGTAATCAGTTTGGCTATCCGGAAGGTAGCCGATACGAGGTGTATTTCAACCTGCGCCGTGATTCCGCCCGTACCTTGAAGGTGCATGTTGAAAGTGCCTATGTACGGGACCAGGACCATCCCTCAAGCTGGCCGACGAACCTGAAAAGGCATGAGAAAATCAAGGGTTGGTTGCTGATGCTGAAGAAGCTGAGGAATGAGCCGATTCGACGACCTGTAAGGCGTTAGCAGGCCGTAAAAATACGAAACCCCCAATGAAGGGGGTCGTATCGCGGATGCCCTTAGGGATCTCTCCCATCAACCGGCACGGCCGGAACCAGGTGGCGGCGTCTAGACACTTCCTGAAGGAAGCTCCGTGTACATCAAGACGACTAAAAGTCTATTCAGTCTTAGCGCAGGCGTCAACGCCCAACCACCTTGGGCTTGTACGCACAATACCCCGGCCGCGGCCCGACCTTGGGGTGGTTGCGGCAGGTATCCGGGCGCTTGTCATAAATGGTGCACAGGCGGCTTTTACGATCCAGGTACATGCAGTCATCGTTGCTCATCCGGGTCAGGGTGAAGATCCCCGACTTCTGGTTGAAGCGCTCGATGATGCCTTCCTTCTGCAGGCGTTTGGCCACGTTTTTCGGCGGCTCGTCTTTTTCGAACTCGTCTACCACGCCGATACGGATCAGATCCTTGATCTTCACCTCCACCGGCAGGGTGCAACAGGTCGAGTGGCAGCCACCGCACATGTGGCTGGCATAGCGCTGCCAAGTTTCCAGGCGGTCGACTTCGGCGGCGGCGATCAGGGTCGTTTTCATCGTTATAGGGTGGATCACGGTCTTGGGGCGCGCGATGATACCGGAATTGTTCAAAATATGAACAACCTTTTGCCGAATTCGCAGAGTGGGCATGAAAACTGCGAACAGTAACTGTCGCTCCCTGTCGAAGGGTCTAGTCTCATCACTCTCCCTCCGCTTTCGTCAACTTGCCCGAGGATGTCGCATGTCCCAGGAACCCAAAGCACGTGACGCCGAAGTCGCGGATTTTCGCGCCGCCGTACTGAACAAGCTGACCTATGCGGTCGGCAAGGACCCGGAGCACGCCTTCGACCATGACTGGTTCGAAGCCATTGCCCTGGCTGCGCGCGATCACATGGTCGACCACTGGATGGACCATACCCGCCAGGCCTATCGACGCAGCCAGAAGCGGGTGTACTACCTTTCCCTCGAATTTCTCATTGGGCGCTTGCTTTACGACAGCTTGAGCAACCTGGGGCTGCTGGACATCGCCCGTGATGCACTGGAAGGGCTGGACGTGGACCTGGAGCGCATCCGCCTGCTCGAACCCGATGCCGCGCTGGGTAACGGGGGCCTTGGCCGGCTGGCAGCGTGCTTCATGGAAAGTATGTCCACCCTGGGTATTGCCGCCCATGGTTACGGCATCCGCTACGAGCATGGCCTGTTCCGTCAGGCTGTGGTCGATGGCTGGCAGCAGGAACAGACCGAAAACTGGCTTGATTTCGGCAACCCTTGGGAGTTCGAGCGTGCCGAGGTGATCTACCCGATCAGCTTCGGTGGCAGCGTCGAAACCGTGAGCGATGGCAACGGCGCCCAGCGCCAGGTCTGGTCGCCGGGTGAAACGGTGCGGGCGGTAGCCTACGACACGCCCGTGGTCGGTTGGCGCGGGTCCAGCGTCAACACCCTGCGCTTGTGGCGTGCGCGGGCGCTGGAAGAGTTGCATCTGGAGCGCTTCAACGCGGGTGATCACCTGGGGGCTGTGGCCGAAGTCGCCCGTGCAGAGAGTATCTCGCGGGTGCTGTACCCGGCCGACAGCACCGAGGCCGGGCAGGAGCTGCGGCTGCGCCAGGAGTACTTCTTTGTGTCGGCTTCGTTGCAAGACTTGCTGCGCCGCCACCTGAACATGCACAAAGACCTACTCAACCTGCCCGACGCGGCGGCTATCCAGCTTAACGACACCCACCCTTCGATTGCCGTAGCCGAGTTGATGCGGTTGCTGGTGGATCAGCACGAAGTACCGTGGGAAAAGGCCTGGGAGCTGACCGTCGGCACGCTCGCCTACACCAACCACACGCTTCTGCCCGAGGCCCTGGAAACCTGGCCGGTGGCACTGATGGAGCGCATGCTGCCGCGGCACATGCAGATCATCTACCTGATCAATGCCTACCATATCGACGCTTTGCGGGCCAAAGGCCTGCACGATTTCGATGTGCTGCGCGCGGTCTCGCTGATCGAGGAAGACAACGGCCGCCGGGTGCGCATGGGCAACCTGGCGTTCCTGGGCTCGCACAGCGTCAACGGTGTGTCGGCACTGCACAGCAAACTGATGAAGAGCACGGTATTTTCCGAGCTTCACAAGCTGTACCCGCAGCGCATCAACAACAAGACCAACGGCATCACCTTCCGCCGCTGGCTGTACCAGTCGAACCCGCAGCTAACCGATATGCTGGTTGAGGCGCTTGGGCCAGAAATCAAGGACGACCCTGAAGGGCGTCTGGCCGGCCTGGTGCCATTTGCCGAAAAACCCGCGTTTCGCAAGCAGTTCGCCGCGCAGCGCCTGCACAGCAAACGCGCCCTGGCCAGCATCATCCAGGACCGCATCGGCGTTACGGTAAACCCCGAGGCGCTGTTCGACGTGCAGGTCAAGCGCATCCACGAATACAAGCGCCAGTTGCTCAACCTGCTGCACACCGTGGCGTTGTATCAGGCCATACGCAACGACCCTGGCACCAACTGGGTGCCGCGGGTGAAGATTTTTGCCGGCAAGGCGGCGGCCAGTTATCACCAGGCCAAGCTGATCATCAAGCTGACCAACGACATTGCCCGGGTGGTGAACAACGACCCGACCGTGCGTGGGTTGCTGAAGGTGGTGTTCCTGCCCAACTACAACGTCAGCCTGGCTGAAAGCATCATTCCGGCGGCAGACCTTTCCGAGCAGATTTCCACGGCCGGTTACGAAGCCTCTGGTACCAGCAACATGAAGTTCGGCCTGAACGGCGCGCTGACCATCGGTACCCTCGATGGCGCCAACGTGGAAATGTGCGAGCAGGTGGGGGCCGACAACATGTTCATCTTTGGCCTGACCGCCCAGCAGGTCGAGGCGCGCAAGAAGGCGGGTGATTTTGGCGCCAGTGCAGCGATTGCTGCGTCCAACCGCCTTAACGACGTATTGCAGGCGATTCGCAGCGGCGTGTTCTCGCCGGACGACCCTTCGCGCTATGCCGGGTTGATCGATGGGCTGGTGGCCTATGACCGCTTCCTGGTATGTGCCGACTTCGATGCCTACTGGGATGCCCAGCGGCGGGTCGAGGAGCTGTGGCACACGCCGCAGGAATGGTGGCGCATGGCGGTGCTGAACACGGCGCGGATGGGCTGGTTCTCGTCGGACCGCACCATTCGCGAATATGCGACCGAGATCTGGAAGGCACTGGATTGATGTAAGCCTGTGCTGGCCTCTTCGCGGGTAAACCCGCTTGTATGGTAGGACTTGAAGGGAGGAGGAGGGTCATAACTCGCTTCTGACTGTTCGCGCAGTACAGACCG
>NZ_JBNNVS010000087.1:0-8440 GCF_050280665.1 Pseudomonas sp. NPDC089547
TGCAGGCCCCATCCATGGGGCCTCAGCGCTTGACGGGCATCCATGCCCGTCACCTCCCTCCGCAAGCCCTCCGCTCGGCCTCCTGAAGTCGCAATTTGCGGCGCCTGAACTACCGCGCGCTTAAAAGCAAAAGCCGAAGCAAGAGCAAGAGCAAAGCGATGGCGGTGTGCTCAGCGCGGCTTCAAGTCCAACCGTCGCAGGTGGCAAGTCACTTCCTCGCGGTCGTGATACAGCTGCTTGCAGGCAATCGAAACCCTGATCTTGCGCGCCTTGAAGGTCGCCTCCATGCGGTCGAGCAACCGGCGTACTTCGGCATAGCGCTGCTTCATCGGCAACTTCAGGTTGACCACCGCCTCGCGGCACAACCCCTCGCCCAGCCAGGTTTCGATCAGCGAGGCAGTACGCGCCGGCTTCTCGACAATGTCGCACACCATCCAGTCCACCGGCTGCTTTGGCTGCCAGGTGAAACCATCAGCCATCAGATGCTGGACAAGGCCGGTGTCCATCAGGCTTTCGGCCATCGGCCCATTGTCGATGGCCGTCACCAGCATGCCGCGACGCACCAGCTGGTAGGTCCAGCCACCCGGCGAGGCGCCCAGGTCGACACCGGTCATGTCGTCGCCCAAACGCTGCTCCCACTGCTCGCGCGGGATGAACTGGTGCCAGGCCTCTTCCAGCTTGAGGGTCGAGCGGCTGGGCGCCTCACGCGGGAACTTCAGCCGCGGGATGCCCATGGGCCACAACGCGCTGTTGTTGGCCGGGGCAACGCCGACAAACACCCGTCGGCCGCTGATGAACGTAAGCAGCAGGCGCGGGCGGCTGGCGTCTTCAACCAGGCGGCCGGCTTTTTCCAGGGCCTTGCGCAACGGCACTTCGAACTTGCGGCAGAAGGTGGACAGCTCCTTGCCTTCGTTGCTGTCCAGCACTTCCAGCCACAGGCTGCCGAACACCGGCAACTCGGCCAGTTGCGCCAGCAGCACACTGATGCGGTCGGTCTCCGGCAGCTCGACATAACCGCCACGGGCCCACTGCCGAGGGAAAATCAGCTCGTTGAAGCGCAACGCCCCCATCAACCGCTCGGCACCGCCGTCTTCGGTACTGACAAATTCAGCGCTGGCACTTTGTGGTTTGCCTTTGGCATAGCCGGCGATGCCCAGGCGGGCAGCATGTTCGCTGATTTCGGCGCACACCTCGCCCTCGAAACCGGGCCGGCAATGCATGAACAGGGTATTCATCTCTCACTCCACTACGGCTGGCGCGCAACAGGCGCCGGCAGGGCCGCGATGATAAAGGAAGATCGGAACCAGCGACACGCCCCGCCGGTCCAGAAAAGGGTCAGGGGCCGCAAAGCGGTCTAACCTGACCACTCAGCCAGGTCCGTACCGTGCGGATCGATACAGAGCGGTGACACCGGCAAACCTTGAGTAGTTGCCGGGCACCGGCGCAGAAGGAGTTGGCAATGCCCTCGCTCGATAGCCTGAACACCCTCAAGTCCCTCCAGGTCGGCGACCAGACCTATCACTACTTCAGCCTCACCGAGGCCGCCCGTCAGCTGGGCGACCTGCAACGCCTGCCCATGTCGCTGAAGGTGCTGCTGGAAAACCTGCTGCGCTGGGAAGACGGCCATACCGTCACTGGCGACGACCTGCGCGCCCTTGCCCAGTGGCTGGGCGAGCGGCGCTCCGACCGCGAGATCCAGTACCGCCCGGCGCGGGTGCTGATGCAGGACTTTACCGGCGTGCCGGCCGTGGTCGACCTGGCCGCCATGCGCGCGGCCATGGCCAAGGCCGGCGGTGACCCGCAACGTATCAACCCGCTTTCACCGGTGGACCTGGTGATCGACCATTCGGTGATGGTCGACCATTACGGCACGCCGCAGGCCTTCGGCGAGAACGTTGATATCGAAATGCAGCGCAATGGCGAGCGCTATGCCTTCCTGCGCTGGGGCCAGAGTGCCTTCGACAACTTCCGCGTGGTGCCGCCGGGCACCGGCATCTGCCACCAGGTCAACCTGGAATACCTGGGCCGCACGGTGTGGACCGCTGAAGCGGATGGCCGCACTTATGCCTACCCCGACACCCTGGTGGGTACCGACTCACACACCACCATGATCAATGGCCTGGGCGTGCTCGGCTGGGGTGTCGGTGGCATCGAGGCAGAGGCGGCCATGCTCGGCCAACCTGTGTCGATGCTGATCCCGGAAGTGATCGGTTTCAAACTGACCGGCAAGCTGCGCGAAGGCATCACCGCCACCGACCTGGTGCTGACGGTTACGCAAATGCTGCGCAAAAAGGGAGTGGTCGGCAAATTCGTCGAGTTCCATGGTGACGGCCTGGCCGAGCTGCCCCTGGCTGACCGTGCGACCATCGCCAACATGGCACCGGAATATGGCGCCACCTGCGGCTTCTTCCCGGTTGACCAGGTTACCCTGGACTACCTGCGCCTGTCGGGCCGCCCCGAAGCGGCCGTGCAACTGGTCGAGCAGTACTGCAAGGCCCAGGGCCTGTGGCGCCTGCCAGGCCATGAGCCGCTGTTCAGCGACAGCCTGGCGCTGGACATGCACGAGGTCGAGGCCAGCCTGGCCGGGCCCAAACGGCCGCAAGACCGCGTAGCGCTGGGCCAGGTAAGCCAGGCTTTCGACCATTTCATCGAACTGCAGCCCAAGCCACTGGCCAAGGAAGTCGGCCGGCTGGAAAGCGAGGGCGGTGGCGGCGTAGCGGTGGGCAACGCCGACCAGGCGGGCGAGATCGACTACAGCCATGCAGGCCAGACCCACACCTTGCGCGATGGCGCCGTGGTGATCGCCGCGATCACCTCATGCACCAACACCTCCAACCCCAGTGTGATGATGGCCGCCGGGCTGGTGGCGAAAAAGGCCCTGGAAAAAGGGCTGCAGCGCAAACCCTGGGTCAAGAGCTCACTGGCGCCAGGTTCCAAAGTGGTTACCGACTACTTCAAGGCAGCTGGCCTCACCCCCTACCTCGACCAACTGGGTTTCGACCTGGTCGGCTATGGCTGCACCACCTGCATCGGCAACTCCGGCCCGCTGGATGAAGCAATCGAAAAAGCCATTGGCAGCGCCGACCTCACCGTGGCCTCGGTGCTGTCGGGCAACCGCAACTTCGAAGGCCGCGTGCACCCACTGGTCAAGACCAACTGGCTGGCCTCGCCACCGCTGGTGGTGGCTTACGCCCTGGCCGGCAGCGTACGCCTGGACCTTACGCGCGACCCGCTGGGCACCGGCAAGGATGGCCAGCCTGTGTACCTGCGCGACATCTGGCCCAGCCAGCAGGAAATTGCCGCAGCGGTGGCCAAGGTCGACACGGCGATGTTCCACAAGGAATATGCCGAAGTGTTCGCTGGCGATGCGCAATGGCAAGCCATCGAGGTGCCACAGGCTGCCACCTACGTGTGGCAGGCCGACTCTACCTACATCCAGCACCCGCCGTTCTTCGACGGCATCGGCGGGCCACCCCCACGGATCGCCGACATCCAGGGCGCGCGGGTGCTGGCGCTGCTGGGCGACTCGGTCACCACCGACCATATCTCGCCGGCCGGCAACATCAAGGCCGACAGCCCGGCCGGGCGCTACCTGCGTGAGCAAGGTGTAGAGCCACGTGATTTCAACTCCTACGGCTCGCGGCGCGGCAACCATGAAGTAATGATGCGCGGCACCTTCGCCAACATCCGTATCCGCAACGAAATGCTGGCCGGTGAAGAAGGCGGCAACACCTTGCACGTGCCCAGCGGCGAGAAGCTGTCGATCTACGACGCGGCCATGCGCTACCAGCAGGAAGGCACACCGCTGGTGGTCATCGCCGGCCAGGAATACGGCACCGGCTCAAGCCGCGACTGGGCGGCCAAAGGCACCAACCTGCTGGGCATCAAGGCGGTGCTGGCAGAGAGCTTCGAGCGCATTCACCGTTCCAACCTGGTGGGCATGGGTGTGCTGCCACTGCAGTTCAAGGCAGGCAACGACCGCAAGCAACTGGGGCTGACCGGCAAGGAGCGGATCGATGTGCTGGGCCTGGACGGTGCACAAATCCGCCCGGGCATGAACCTGCCGTTACGCATCACCCACGAGGATGGGCGACTGGAGCAGATCGAGGTGCTGTGCAGGATCGACACGTTGAATGAGGTGGAGTACTTCAAGGCGGGGGGGATTCTGCATTATGTGTTGCGGCAGCTGATTGCGGGCTGAGGTGCCTGGCTGGAGATAAGCAGCGCCTGTGAGATCGAGCGCCGCGCGGGCGGCGCTCGATTTCACAGGCGCCACCGCCTTAACGGCGAACCCTTCAAACCAGGCACATTAAATAATCATTCAATAAAACCAGTCCCTTGCCGATACCTCTCGAAAGCCTTGCGGACTATCCACCCATGCGTAACAACCAGCCGATTACCCAGAGAGAACGGACTTTCCCTGCCCAGCAGCGGTTGATCTCCACCACCAACGCCAAGGGTGTGATCACCTACTGCAACGATGCCTTCATCGAGATCAGTGGTTTCACCCGCGAAGAGCTGACGGGTGCGCCGCACAACCTGGTGCGTCACCCTGACGTTCCGCCTGCCGTGTTTGCCCATATGTGGCAAACCCTCAAGCAGGGTCAGCCGTGGATGGGCATCGTCAAGAACCGCTGCAAGTCTGGCGACCACTACTGGGTCAACGCTTACGTCACGCCGATCTACGACAACAACCAGGTCGTTGGCTTCGAGTCGGTGCGGGTCAAGCCTACCGCCGAGCAGATCCGTCGTGCCGAGGCGCTGTACCAGCGCATCAACCAGGGCAAACCGCCGGTACCGCGCCGCGACAAATGGTTGCCGGTGCTGCAGGACTGGCTGCCGTTCATCCTGATCAGCCAGGCAGGGTTCCTGATCGGCAACTGGCTTGGCCACTCCTGGGGCTTTGCCTTGGCCGCCGGGCTGTCCATCCCGTTGGGCCTGCTGGGCCTGAGCTGGCAGCAACGCGGCCTCAAGCGCCTGCTGCGCCTGGCCGAGCAGACCACCTCCGACCCGCTGATTGCACAGATGTTCACCGACAGCCGTGGTGTGCAGGCGCGCCTGGAAATGGCCATGCTCAGCCAGGACGCCCGCCTGAAAACCTGCCTGACCCGCCTGCAGGACAGTGCCGAACACCTCAGCGAACAAGCGCGCCAGTCGGACGCACTGGCGCACAAGAGCTCCTCCGGGCTGGAACGTCAGCGGGTGGAAACCGAACAAGTCGCCGCCGCCGTCAACCAGATGGCCGCCACCACCCAGGAAGTGGCCAACCACGTACAACGCACCGCCGACGCTACCCAGGAAGCCAACCGCCTGACCAGCCAGGGCCGGCAGATTGCCGGGGAAACCCGCGAGGCCATCGAGCGCCTTTCGACCGCAGTGGGCGAAACCGGCCAGACGGTCACCCAGCTGGCCAAGGACAGCGACGAGATTGGCGGCGTGGTCGATGTGATCAAAGGCATCGCCGACCAGACCAACCTGCTGGCATTGAACGCCGCCATCGAAGCCGCGCGTGCCGGGGAAATGGGCCGTGGCTTTGCCGTGGTGGCCGATGAAGTACGCCAGCTGGCCCAGCGCACTGCCGAGTCCACCGGGCAGATCCACGGCCTGATCGCCAAGCTGCAACAAACCGCCAGCAACGCCGTGCTGACCATGGAAACAGGCCACCGCCAGGCGCAGGAAGGCGTCGACCGGGTGATGCAAGCCGACGAGGCGCTGGTAGGCATCAGTGAAGCGGTGGCCAACATTACCGACATGGCCACGCAGATTGCTGCAGCCACCGAAGAACAGACAGCTGTGGCCGACGAAATCAGCCGCAACATCAGCACCATCGCCGAACTGGCCGACCAGACCGCCGAACAGGCCCAGCACTCGGCACTGCTCAGCGAGGAACTGACCAGCACGGCGGGCAGCCAGTATTCGCTGGTGGAGCGCTTCAACCGCTAACGCGACTGGCCCGCGAGGCAGGCGGCGCACTGGGTGGCACGGGCTTCGCCCGCCAGCAATCCTGTACTAGCCCTTCAGGAAGTCAGCCACTCTCTGCGCCGCTGCCTGCAAATGCTGCTCGTGGCTGAACCCTGAGGCCTTCAACGGCTTCAGGTCATGGTCCCCTGCCACTAGCCAGCTCACCTCGATCGCCGGCGACAACGCATACCCTGCCACCGCTTCGCGGTTGCCCAGCGCATCCCGCTCGCCCTGCACGATCAAGGTCGGCGTCTGCAACCCGGCCAGGTGTTCCACCCGCGGTTTTTCCGGCTTGCCCACTGCGTAGAACGGATAACCCAGGCACACCAGCGCATCCGCACCCAATTCGTCGGCCAGCAGGCTGGCCATGCGCCCGCCCATGGACTTACCGCCCACGGCCAGCTTTCCCGCGACCAAAGGTCGCACCTGCCGGTATACCTCGCGCCAGCATTCCAGCAACACCTTCTTCGGGTTTGGCGGCCGCTTGCCGCCGTTGACCCTGCGCTCGGCCATGTACGGGAACTCGAAGCGCACGACCGCTACCCCAAGCGCCGCAAGCCTTTGCGCCATTTCGTCCATGAACCCGCTGTCCATCGGCGCACCTGCGCCATGGGCAAGGATCAGGCAGCCCTTGTAGCCGTTTTTACCTTCAACCTGCGCAAGATCGCAGCGCAAGCCTGGGACATTTCCGACCTTCGCCCATTGATCCCCGTCAATACCGGCACTTTGCCCATTAATCATGCTTGCCTCGCTGTAAAGCCTGCCAAATAACCGTGGATGGGAACCCATACATGAACACAACCAGCAGTACCGCCTATAACTACAAGGTGGTCCGCCAATTCGCCATCATGACGGTGGTGTGGGGAATCGTCGGGATGGGGCTCGGCGTCTTCATCGCCGCCCAGCTTGCCTGGCCTTCCCTCAACTTCGACCTCCCCTGGACCAGCTTCGGCCGCCTGCGACCCCTGCATACCAATGCGGTGATCTTTGCCTTCGGCGGCTGCGCGCTGTTCGCCACCTCCTATTATTCGGTGCAACGCACCTGCCAGACCACCCTGTTCGCACCGCGCCTGGCCGCGTTCACCTTCTGGGGCTGGCAACTGGTGATCCTGCTGGCGGCCATCAGCCTGCCGCTGGGCTACACCAGCTCCAAGGAATACGCCGAGCTGGAATGGCCGATCGACATTCTGATCACCATCGTCTGGGTGGGCTACGCCATCGTGTTCTTCGGCACGCTGATGAAGCGCAACACCAAGCATATCTACGTGGGTAACTGGTTCTTCGGCGCCTTCATCCTCACCGTGGCGCTACTGCACATCGTCAACAACCTGGAACTGCCGGTCAGCCTGACCAAGTCTTACTCGGTCTACGCCGGCGCCACCGATGCCATGGTGCAGTGGTGGTACGGCCACAACGCCGTGGGCTTCTTCCTGACTGCGGGCTTTTTGGGGATGATGTACTACTACGTGCCCAAGCAAGCCGAACGCCCGGTGTATTCCTATCGCCTGTCGATCGTGCACTTCTGGGCGCTGATCACCCTGTACATCTGGGCCGGCCCGCACCACCTGCACTACACCGCCCTGCCCGACTGGGCGCAATCGCTGGGCATGGTGATGTCGCTGATCCTGCTGGCACCGAGCTGGGGCGGCATGATCAACGGCATGATGACCCTGTCGGGGGCCTGGCACAAACTGCGCAGCGACCCGATCCTGCGCTTCCTGGTGGTATCGCTGGCGTTCTACGGCATGTCCACCTTCGAAGGCCCGATGATGGCCATCAAGACGGTCAACGCCCTGTCCCACTACACCGACTGGACCATCGGCCACGTGCACGCCGGCGCCCTCGGCTGGGTGGCGATGATCTCGATTGGCGCGCTGTACCACACCATCCCGAAAGTGTTCGGCAAAGAGCGCATGTACAGCCTCGGCCTGATCAACGCGCACTTCTGGCTGGCCACCATCGGCACCGTTTTGTACATCGCCTCGATGTGGGTCAACGGCATCGCCCAGGGCCTGATGTGGCGCGCCGTGAACAGCGACGGCACGCTCACCTACTCGTTCGTGGAAACCCTGGTGGCCAGCCACCCAGGCTTTGTCGTGCGCTTCGTTGGCGGCGCGATCTTCCTCAGCGGCATGTTCCTGATGGCCTGGAACACCTGGCGCACCGTGCGTTCCCCGGCGCTCGATGTCGCCCCTGCGAACGCCCAGCTGGCTTGAGGAGTAATGCCTGATGAAACATGAAGTCATCGAGAAAAACGTCGGCCTGATGGCCCTGCTGATGGTGTTCGCCGTCAGTATCGGCGGCCTCACCCAGATCGTCCCGCTGTTCTTCCAGGACGTGACCAACAAGCCGGTGGAAGGCATGAAGCCCTACACCGCGCTGCAACTGGAAGGCCGCGACATTTACATCCGCGAAGGCTGCGTGGGCTGCCACTCGCAGATGATCCGCCCGTTCCGCGCCGAAACCGAGCGCTACGGCC
>NZ_JBNNVS010000088.1:0-7587 GCF_050280665.1 Pseudomonas sp. NPDC089547
GGGCGGGGGGCGGTGATTCCCGGGCGCCCCCTTCCTCCGCGCAACCCCCCCCCCCCCCGGGGGGGGCGGTGACCTGTGGGAGCGGGTTTACCCGCGAAGCAGGCGACTCGGTTTCGGATCCCATCCATGATGAAAACCTTTTAATTCACCGCCTGTTCCATTTTCCCTCCCCATCAGCGGTAATTGGCTTGCCAGTGGCGAAAGGCAGGATTTAGCATCCGGTCATGTCATTTTCGTTTGCATAGCCTGAAAAACCGTTCAAACGACGGTTTCTATCGTATAAACACACTGCATCGAGATTGCAGGACCGATATAATGCGGCCCTTTGCCGTCGTTTCGTCGACGTGTTTGCCCAACTGGGCCGCCGTTTCCGTGGAAGAACCTATGAAAAGCGCAGAAATCCGTGAAGCCTTCCTTCGCTTCTTCGAAGAGCAGGGCCATACCCGAGTCGCCTCCAGTTCGCTGATCCCGAACAACGACCCTACCTTGCTGTTCACCAATGCCGGCATGAACCAGTTCAAGGACTGCTTCCTCGGTGCGGAGAAGCGTGCCTACACCCGTGCTGTCAGCAGCCAGAAGTGCGTGCGCGCCGGTGGTAAGCACAACGACCTGGAAAACGTCGGTTACACCGCGCGTCACCACACCTTCTTCGAAATGCTGGGCAACTTCAGCTTCGGCGACTATTTCAAGCGCGATGCCATCACCTTCGCCTGGACCTTCCTGACCTCGGACAAATGGCTGAACCTGCCCAAGGAAAAGCTCTGGGTAACCGTCTACGCCACCGACGACGAAGCCTACGATATCTGGACCAAGGAAGTCGGCGTGCCGGAAGAGCGCATGGTGCGCATCGGCGACAACAAAGGCGCACCGTACGCCTCTGACAACTTCTGGACCATGGGCGACACTGGCCCGTGCGGCCCGTGCACCGAGATCTTCTACGACCACGGCGCGGACATCTGGGGCGGCCCACCCGGCTCGCCAGAAGAAGACGGCGACCGCTACATCGAGATCTGGAACAACGTTTTCATGCAGTTCAACCGCACCGCCGACGGCGTGCTGCACCCGCTGCCAGCGCCGTCGGTAGACACCGGCATGGGCCTGGAGCGCGTCAGCGCCGTGCTGCAGCACGTGCACTCGAACTACGAGATCGACCTGTTCCAGAACCTGCTGGCGGCGGCTGCCAAGGCCATCGGTTGCAGCAACGACGGCCAGGCCTCGCTGAAAGTGGTGGCCGACCACATTCGTTCGTGCGGTTTCCTGATCGCCGACGGCGTGCTGCCGTCCAACGAAGGCCGTGGCTACGTGCTGCGCCGCATCATTCGTCGCGCCTGCCGCCATGGCAACAAGCTGGGCGCCAAGGGCAGCTTCTTCTACCAGATCGTTGCCGCACTGGCCGCCGAAATGGGCGAAGCCTTCCCCGAGCTGAAAAGCCAGCAAGCGCACATCGAACGTGTGCTCAAGGCTGAAGAAGAGCAGTTTGCCAAGACCCTGGAGCAGGGCCTGCGCATCCTCGAGCAGGACCTGGCCCAGCTCAAAGGCGACGTGGTACCGGGCGACGTGGTGTTCAAGCTTTATGACACCTACGGCTTCCCGATGGACCTGACTGCCGACATCGCCCGTGAGCGCGAGCTGACCATCGACGAAGCCGGTTTCGAGCGCGAAATGGATGCCCAGCGTGAGCGTGCGCGTTCCGCCAGCGCCTTTGGCATGGACTACAACAGCGTGGTCAAGGTCGACAGCGCCACCGAGTTCCTCGGCTACGACGCCACCGAAGGCCAAGGCAAGATCATCGCCCTGTACAAGGACGGTCAGGCCGTCGACCAGCTGGGTGAAGGCGAGCAGGGTGTGGTCGTGCTCGATCGCACGCCGTTCTACGCCGAGTCCGGTGGCCAGGTGGGTGACACCGGCTTCCTGCAGGCCGGCGCTGCGCGTTTCGACGTGCGCGACACCACCAAGACCGGCGGTGCCTTCCTGCACCACGGCGTGGTCGCCAGCGGTGCGCTGGTGATCGGTTCGCCAGTCGAGGCCAAGGTTGATGCCGATGTACAGCACGCCACCTCGCTGAACCACTCCGCCACCCACCTGCTGCACGAAGCGCTGCGCCAGGTGCTGGGCGAGCACGTACAACAGAAGGGCTCGCTGGTCGACAGCCAGCGCCTGCGTTTCGACTTCAGCCACTTCGAGGCGGTCAAGCCAGAGCAGATCAAGCAGCTGGAAGACATCGTCAACCGCGAAGTGCGCAAGAACACCCCGGTGGAAACCGAGCTGACCGACATCGAAACCGCCAAGGCCAAAGGCGCCATGGCGCTGTTCGGCGAGAAGTACGGTGACACGGTGCGTGTGCTGAGCATGGGCGGTGATTTCTCGGTGGAGCTGTGCGGCGGTATCCACGCCAAGCGCACCGGTGACATCAGCCTGTTCAAGATCATCAGCGAAGGCGGCGTGGCCTCTGGCGTGCGTCGTATCGAAGCGGTTACCGGTGCAGCAGCGCTGGCCTACCTGAACGCTGCCGAAGAGCAGGTCAAGGAAGCCGCACAACTGGTGAAAGGTAACCGCGACAACCTGATCGACAAGCTGTCGGCTGTGCTCGAGCGCAACCGCCAGCTGGAGAAGCAGCTGGAACAGCTGCAGGCCAAGGCCGCCAGCGCCGCCGGGGACGATCTCTCCAATGCGGCCGTTGAGGTCAAGGGCGCCAAGGTACTTGCTGCCCGCCTGGATGGGCAGGATGGCAAGGCCCTGCTGGCCCTGGTCGATCAGCTGAAGAACAAGCTCGGCCACGCAGTGATCCTGCTGGGCAGCGAGCATGAGGGCAAGGTCGTGCTGGTGGCCGGCGTGACCAAAGACCTCTCCAGCCAACTCAAGGCTGGCGATCTGATGAAACAAGCCGCTGCGGCGGTGGGTGGCAAGGGCGGTGGCCGTCCGGACATGGCCCAGGGCGGTGGCGTCGACGTCGCTGCACTGGACCAGGCCCTGGCGCTGGCCGTGCCATTCGCAGAGCAGGGACTTTGAGATGAAGGGGCCGGCGGTCTAGTCGCCGGCCTCTTCATGTTGGATTGTTTTTTGGGGCCCTGTATGGGCTGAGGCACCATTGAAATGGCGTTGATCGTACAGAAATTTGGCGGCACCTCTGTCGGTTCCATCGAGCGGATCGAGCAGGTAGCCGAAAAGGTCAAGAAACACCGTGAAGCGGGCGACGACCTGGTGGTTGTATTGTCGGCCATGAGCGGTGAAACCAATCGCCTGATCGACCTGGCCAAGCAGATCACTGATCAGCCAGTTCCGCGTGAACTGGACGTGATCGTGTCGACCGGTGAGCAGGTCACCATTGCCCTGCTGACCATGGCCTTGATCAAGCGCGGTGTGCCAGCGGTGTCCTACACCGGCAACCAGGTGCGCATTCTCACCGACAGCGCGCACAACAAGGCGCGCATCCTGCAGATCGACGATCAGAAAATTCGCGCCGACCTCAAGGAAGGCCGCGTGGTCGTGGTTGCAGGCTTCCAGGGTGTGGACGAGCACGGCAGCATCACCACCCTGGGCCGTGGCGGCTCCGACACTACTGGCGTGGCCCTGGCGGCGGCGCTGAAGGCTGACGAGTGCCAGATCTACACCGACGTCGATGGCGTCTACACCACTGACCCGCGCGTTGTGCCGCAGGCCCAGCGCCTGGAGAAGATCACCTTCGAAGAGATGCTGGAAATGGCCAGCCTCGGTTCCAAGGTGCTGCAGATCCGTTCGGTGGAGTTCGCCGGCAAGTACAACGTTCCGCTGCGCGTGCTGCACAGCTTCAAGGAGGGTCCGGGTACCCTCATTACCATTGATGAAGAGGAATCCATGGAACAGCCGATCATTTCCGGTATCGCCTTCAACCGTGATGAAGCCAAGCTGACCATTCGCGGCGTGCCGGACACCCCGGGCGTGGCCTTCAAGATCCTCGGCCCGATCAGCGCTTCGAACATCGAAGTGGACATGATCGTGCAGAACGTCGCCCACGATAACACCACCGACTTCACCTTCACCGTACACCGCAACGAGTACGAGAAGGCGCAAAGCGTGCTGGAAAACACCGCCCGCGAAATCGGTGCCCGTGAAGTGATCGGCGACACCAAGATCGCCAAGGTCTCGATCGTTGGCGTCGGCATGCGTTCGCACGCCGGTGTTGCCAGCCGCATGTTCGAAGCGCTGGCCAAGGAGAGCATCAACATCCAGATGATCTCCACCTCCGAGATCAAGGTTTCGGTCGTGATCGAAGAGAAATACCTGGAGCTGGCCGTGCGCGCACTGCACACCGCGTTCGAGCTCGACGCCCCTGCCCGACAGGGCGAGTAAGGCGCTGCCTGGGAGGGCGCGGCTGGTGCCGCGCCCTTCGCGTTTCTGCTCGCCACGCAGGCCCTGTCCTGCCCTGTGTGGCGCGTAATCGGGCCAGGTCGTCGTCCACGACCGGCCCTGACACCCAAGACTGTTACCCCTGAATGTTTGCGTAAGGAGAAAGCTATGTTGATTCTGACTCGTCGGTGCGCCGAGAGCCTGATCATTGGAGACGGCGAGATCACCGTGACGGTGCTCGGCGTCAAAGGCAACCAGGTGCGTATTGGCGTCAGCGCCCCTAAAGAAGTGGCCGTTCACCGCGAGGAAATCTACCTGCGGATCAAGAAGGAGAAGGATGAAGAGCCAAGCCTTTAATTTTTTTGAAGTTTTTTTCAAAAAAAGGGTTGCAAAGGTGAAAGAGGTTCTTTAATATTCGCCTCGTGTTGCGGTGAGGTGGCCGAGTGGCCGAAGGCGCTCCCCTGCTAAGGGAGTATACCTCATAAGGGTATCGGGGGTTCGAATCCCCCCTTCACCGCCATTATTTGCGTAGGGCGCTGTAAACGGTAAGAACGCTAAGTAGTTGATTTTAAACGAAAACGTTCTTGCAAAAATGTTTCAGCGACCTATAATGCGCGGCAAGACACGGACTCATAGCTCAGCTGGATAGAGTACTCGGCTACGAACCGAGCGGTCGCAGGTTCGAATCCTGCTGAGTCCGCCACTTTTGAAGTGGCTTTGTTTGCAAGGCTGCTTCAATCAACCAGCGGTATCTGGTCTAAAACTTCCAATCGCGGACTCATAGCTCAGCTGGATAGAGTACTCGGCTACGAACCGAGCGGTCGCAGGTTCGAATCCTGCTGAGTCCGCCACTTTCTTGAAGTGGCTCTGCTTGCAAAGCTGCTTCAGTCAACCAGCGGTAACCTGGTCTAAAACTGCCAATCGCGGACTCATAGCTCAGCTGGATAGAGTACTCGGCTACGAACCGAGCGGTCGCAGGTTCGAATCCTGCTGAGTCCGCCACTTTCTTGAAGTGGCTCTGCTTGCAAAGCTGCTTCAGTCAACCAGTGGTAACCTGGTCTAAAACTACCACCACGGACTCATAGCTCAGCTGGATAGAGTACTCGGCTACGAACCGAGCGGTCGCAGGTTCGAATCCTGCTGAGTCCGCCATACCCAAACAAGAAGCCCGCTCAATTGAGCGGGCTTTTTGTTTTTCTGCGCCAATGAATTGTTGCTCATGTCGATCTACGCTCTTCTGTAATGATTGTGCTGTAGCTTGGCCGCGCCGCTGAGCGAACGCAAAATCAATTGTGCTTTCCCATCCCTGACAACCGTCGCACTGATAGCTTCGAGCGTTGTCCTAGCTTTATCGCGCAAACGATTGTTATGGCCAAAAATTTAAGCGATCTGACAGCTTTAGCAGTGTATGATTGCGCCCGTCAGCCCCGCCGGGGCTTGTGGAAAACACCATGGACTTACCCAGTAGTTACTCGCTAACAAGATTCATACAGAAAGATCTGACCGATTGATTCTCCCGGCGTGCTCCGCTGCTGGGAGTGGAGTTCGCCTATGACTGAAGTAGAAGTAAAAAAAGCGCAAGAAAGCCTGCAGGATCGCCTGGCCCAGGTGGTCGAATTGCTGCAGCGTCAGCGCGTGGTCGAAGACCTTACCCACCGCCAGGAAGGCGCGCACAACGACCTGGTAGAAAACCTGGTCCACCGCCAGAACCTCGTCGAGTTGCAGCGCAAGCTCGATGACCTGCACCCCGCCGACATCGCCTACATCCTCGAAGCCTTGCCCCTGGAAGACCGTCTGACGGTCTGGCAGCTGGTGCGCTCGGACCGCGATGGCGACATCCTGCTTGAAGTTTCCGATTCGGTTCGTCAATCGCTGATCGCCGACATGGACGATCACGAATTGTTGGCCGCCGCCAAGGAAATGGACGCCGACGAGCTGGCCGACCTGGCCCCTGAGCTGCCACGCGACGTTATCCATGAACTGATGGAAACCCTCGATGCCCAGCAACGCGAGCGCGTGCGTTCGGCGCTGAGCTACGACGAGGAGCAGGTCGGTGCGCTGATGGACTTCGAGATGGTCACCATCCGCGAAGACGTCAGCCTGGAAGTGGTGCTGCGCTACCTGCGCCGCCTGAAAGAGCTGCCCAACCATACCGACAAACTGTTCGTGGTCGATTACGACGGCATCCTCAAGGGGGTGTTGCCCATCAAGCGCCTGCTGGTCAACGACCCGGAAAAGAAGGTGGCCGAGGTCATGGCGACCGACCCGGTGTCCTTCCAGCCCGAGGAAGATGCTTACGACGCGGCACAAGCCTTCGAACGCTATGACCTGGTATCGGCACCCGTAGTAGACAAGGGCGAACGCCTGATCGGCCGACTGACCATCGACGAAATGGTCGACCTGATCCGCGAGGAGAGCGAGAGCGAAGTCCTCAACATGGCGGGTCTGCGTGAAGAGGAAGACATCTTTGCCTCGGTCTGGCGCTCGTTCCGCAACCGTTGGGCATGGCTGGCGATCAACCTGATTACCGCCTTCCTGGCTTCGCGGGTGATCGGCCTGTTCGAGGGCTCGATCGAGAAGCTGGTGGCGTTGGCTGCGTTGATGCCGATCGTTGCGGGTATTGGTGGTAACTCGGGCAACCAGACCATCACCATGATCGTCCGCGCCATGGCGCTGGACCAGGTGTCGCCGGGCAATACCAGCCGCCTGATGCGCAAGGAACTGGCGGTGTCGCTGATCAACGGCCTGGTGTGGGGCGGGGTGATTGGTGCGGTGGCGTTCTGGTTGTATGGCAGTTGGTCGCTGGGCGTGGTGATGACCGCAGCGATGACCTTGAACCTGTTGCTGGCGGCGCTGATGGGCGTGCTGATCCCGATGACCCTGGCCCGCCTGGGGCGTGACCCGGCAATGGGTGCCAGTGTGATGATCACGGCCGTAACCGACAGTGGCGGCTTCTTCATCTTCCTTGGCCTGGCTACGTTGTTCCTGCTGTAACTCGGCCCCTCTGTTTGCGCGATCCCTGTAGGAGCGGCCTTGTGTCGCGAAAGGGGCGCGCAGCGGCCCCAGGATCTATGCCCTACCTCGACATTGCCGGGGCCGCTTTGCGGCCCTTTCGCGACGCAAGGCCGCTCCCACAGGGATCGCATGAGCTTCAGGATGTGCCCATAAAAAAAGGTTCTTCACGGAATCCCGGGAAAGACAGAAACAAGAACGCCGGTTTGATGGATGATGTTCGTGCGAGCAAACACATCAACAAACCGG
>NZ_JBNNVS010000089.1:0-7525 GCF_050280665.1 Pseudomonas sp. NPDC089547
GATCGCCGCGCCGCGGTTGACCACCTCGCAGCACGGGCGAATGTTGTCGGGCAGGCGGTGGTTGTAGGTCCACAGGCGTTTGCGCGTCTTGGCATCCAGGGCGAACACCCGCGAGTACGAGCCGGTGACGTAGACCACGCCGTCGCTGACGATGGCCTGGGACTCCTGGCCGCGCTGCTTTTCGTCGCCGAACGAATACGACCAGGCCGGGGTGAGCTTGAACACGTTCTTGTCATTGACCTGCGCCAAGGGGCTCCAGCGCTGGGCATTGGTGCCCATGCCGTACTGCAGCACGTCTTTGGTGGTGAGGTGGTCGTTGGCGATGTCTTCCCAGGTGACATTCTTGCTGGCAGGTGCCGCAGGGGCGGTGGCCGCTGTTGCCACAGTGCCCATGGCCAGGCTACCGGCCATCAGCAGCACGCGCACGCTCAGGGCCAGAGGGGAAAGGGCGGGTAGCGATCTTATTGTCATGGTTGCAGTTCCCAGTGGAGGTTTTGGCCTGCACAGGGTGGGGCGCAGCGGCGGCTGCGGGATACGGAAAATGTCCCGCTCTTGCCGGGAAAAGCTCCCGGACGGCACCTCATTTGGCCCTTCGCCACAAGCCCTACTACCAAGGGACTAAGGCCCGGCCACCAAAGCAGCATTCGGCCGCCTGCGGGCTGTTTTTAAGATGGCGGCACGGCCTCTGTGGTTGAGGCTTTGCGTGCAATGGTGAGGGCATAAGAATGACAACAAAACGCAATGTATTGCTGGCTACAGGGCTGCTGGCCGCGGCGGTGCTGACCGGTACGGCCTGGGCCCATGGCAATGTGGTGCCCCAGGCCGTGGAGACCAAGGGCCTGACCCCAATCAAGGACGCCGGTGTAAGCCTGGATGGCGATGGCTGGGCGGCAGTCAACCCATATCGCACCTCACCCGAACATGACAAGGCCGTGGAAATCGGCGCCTCGGCCTACAACCAGAACTGCGCTGCTTGCCATGGCCTGGAGGCCAAGTCCGGTGGCATTGCTCCGGACCTGCGCATGCTTGATGCCGGTGACGCCGGAGATGAATGGTTTGTCGAGCGTGTTCGCCACGGCGCCGTTCGCGATGGCCGTGTGTACATGCCGAAGATGGCCGACTACCTCAGCCAGGAAGCCCTGTGGGCAGTACGCACCTACCTGGACAGCGTGCACGTTGAGGAGTGACAGCCATGCGCCGGTTTGCCGTGCTGTTAGGTAGCCTGCTGCTGTGGTGCACCGCAGTGCAGGCGCAGGTGCGCAACTACGACGCGATTATTGCTGCCGGCGAGTTGAAGGTGGCTGTATACAAGGATTTCGCCCCCTACAGTTTCGAGGACCACGGCAAGCCGAGCGGCGTTGACGTTGAGCTGGCGCAGGCCCTGGCTACGGCCTTGGGGGTGCGCCTGCAACTGATCTGGGCGCCGCCCGGAGAAAAGCTCGACGACGACCTGCGGGACTACATCTGGCGCGGCAGCCCGCTGCGCCACCAGCAGTTGGCCGACCTGATGATGCGGGTGCCTTACGACCATGCCTATGCGCAGAAACGCAACGAGGTAGGTGAGCTGGAAAATGGCCAGGTCGTCATGTTCGGGCCTTATCAGCAAGAGCGATGGCAGGTGGCGTACGACCGCCGTCGCCTGGCGTCGGTGGCCAGTGTGGCGGTGTTCCAGCAGCACCCCATCGGGGTAGAGGTAGACAGCGTGCCGTCGTTCTACCTGACTTCGGTTTTCAACGGCATGCTCAGTGCCAACACCCATCATTACCCTGGCGTGCAACAGGCGTTCGGTGCCATGCAGGCCGGTCAGGTGGACGCCGTCATGGCGATGCGCGGCGAAGTCGACTGGCAAATGCACCAGGCTGGCGACCCGCAACTGGCACTCGCGGAAAACGCCTACCCCAACCTGGGCAAGCAGGCCTGGGAAATCGGCATGGCGGTACATGAAAGCAACCGCCAGTTGGCCTATGCCGTGGAGGAAGCCCTTGAAGCGATGATCCGCGATGGCCGGCTCAAGGCCATGTATGCCGCTTACGGCCTACGTTACGAGGTCCCGGAGATGTATCAATAGGAGCAGGCCATGAACTGGCGAGCGACTTTTTTGCTGGCCTGCTGGATGCCTTGTGCAGCCTTGCCTGCCACGCAAGGCACCCAAACAGACCCGGTACCCTCGGTAATGTGGGCCTTCTACCACAAGCAGTTACTGGGCCAGGCCGCATTCGTCTTCGATGACCGGGTCAAGCTGCTGGCGCCGCCGTTTGCCGAAGACGCACGCCAGGTGCCGTTGGAGATCGATGCCCGGGCGTTCGCTGGCGATGTGGTGCGTATCATCGCCTGGGCGGAACTGAACCCTTTGCCGCGCATTGTCGATTTCCAGCCCGGCGAGCGCGTGCTGCCCTGGTTGTCGATCCGCATCCGCATCGAGCAGGCCACGCCGCTGCGCGCTGCTGTGCAGACGCGCGATGGCCTGTGGCATGTCGGCTCGACCCTGATTGACGCGGCGGGTGGTGGTTGTACCGCGCCGAGCGTGGTACGCACCCAACCCGGCTGGGAGGAACACCTGGGTGTGGTGCTGGGAGGGCGTTACCCACGCGGCGATGCCAGCCGTTTGCGCGTGCAGGTGGCCCACCCGATGGATAACGGCCTGGTCAGCGGTATTCCCGAGTTCTTCCTGAACCATGCCGAGTTGCAAGACGCGGACGGCCAGCGCCTGGCCAGCCTTGAGCTGTACCCGGCGGTCAGCGAGAACCCGAACCTGGGCTTCGATATACGGGGCCCCGGGCCAACCCGGTTGCTGTTGCAGGACAACAGCGGCAACCAGTTCGAGGCGGCGGTGCCTTGAGCGCATTGCCCGACTTACCCCTGAGCAGAGGCGCCTGCATGCGTTGGATACCGTTGTTGCTGCTGTGCCTGGGCCTGCCGGCCTGGGCTGATCTGGACTATCGGCTTACACCTCGGCAAATAGCGGCAGGTACCTGGCTACTGGAAGGCAGCACGGACAATTTCGCCAAGAGCAACGGCGGCAATATCGTCAACACCGCGTTTATCGTCACTGACAGCGGCGTGGTGGTGATCGACAGCGGCCCCTCGAAGCGCTACGGCGAAGCGCTGCGCCAGGCCATTGCAGCCGTTACCGACAAGCCGTTGCTGGAAGTGCTGCTGACCCATCATCACCCGGACCATGCGCTGGGCAACCAGGCCTTCACCGATGTGCCTATCGGCGCGTTGGGTGGCACTACTGAATTGCTGCGCCAGCAAGGCGATGCCATGGCCGAGAACATGTACCGCCTGGTCGGCGACTGGATGCGCGGTACCGAGGTAGTGCTGCCAGCCCGGGTACTGGAGGCAGGTATCCACGAAGTCGGCGGGCACCGGTTGCGTCTGCTGGCGTTGGGCGGGCACACCGGTGCTGACCTGGCAATCCTGGATGAAAAGACTGGCGTACTGTTCGCCGGGGACCTGGTGTTCTACGAACGTGCCCTGACCACGCCCAACAGCCCAGGGCTGGATGTGTGGCTCAAGGATCTGGACACCTTGCAAGCACTGCCCTGGAAGCAGTTGGTGCCTGGCCACGGTCCGGTCGCCAGCGATGACCGGCCCTTCGCGCAGATGCGCGACTACCTGGGCTGGCTGGACGGCCTGATGCGCGACGGTGCGGCCCGTGGTGATGACATGGCCGAGATGATCCGCAGCCCCATCCCCGAGCGGTTTGCCGGTATCAGCCTGACCCGTTACGAGTTGATTCGCAGTGTCAGCCACCTGTATCCGCGTTATGAGCGCCAACGTTTGCAGCGCGTTGATAACGCGTCGCCCTCCAGCCCTGTACCAAGGAACTAGAAATCTCCCCACTGCGGCCAATTGTTGGCAACCGGGTCGGGACCAAGAATTCCCGGCACACCGGGAAAATTTCCCGGATACAACAAAAAACCAAAGGTAGCCGTCATGACCCGATCCCCGCGTCGCCCCTTGTTCGCCGTGAGCCTGGTGCTCAGCGCCATGCTGCTTGCTGGCGCGGCACACGCCGCTGTCAGCAATGAAGAAATTCTCCAGGACCCGAAGAACCCACAGCAGATCGTGACCAATGGCCTGGGCGTGCAAGGCCAGCGCTACAGCCCGCTTGACCTGCTCAATGCCAATAACGTCAAGGAACTGCGGCCAGTCTGGGCGTTTTCCTTTGGTGGTGAGAAGCAGCGCGGCCAGCAGGCCCAGCCGCTGGTCAAGGATGGGGTGATGTACCTGACCGGTTCCTACTCGCGGGTGTTCGCCGTGGACGCCCGCACCGGCAAGAAACTGTGGCAATACGATGCGCGCCTGCCAGATGACATCCGCCCGTGCTGCGACGTGATCAACCGCGGTGTTGCGTTGTACGGCGACCTGGTGTTCTTCGGCACCCTGGACGCCAAGCTGGTGGCCCTGAACAAGGACACCGGCAAAGTGGTGTGGAGCAAGAAGGTGGCCGACCACAAGGAAGGGTACTCCATCAGTGCCGCGCCGATGATCGTAAACGGCAAGCTGATTACCGGCGTTGCCGGCGGCGAGTTTGGCGTGGTGGGCAAGATCCAGGCCTACAACCCGGAAAACGGCGAACTGCTGTGGATGCGCCCCACCGTGGAAGGCCACATGGGCTACGTGTACAAAGACGGCAAGGCCATCGAAAACGGTATCTCTGGCGGCGAGGCGGGCAAGACCTGGCCCGGCGACCTGTGGAAGACCGGCGGTGCTGCGCCCTGGCTGGGCGGTTACTACGACCCGGAAACCAACCTGATCCTGTTCGGCACCGGCAACCCGGCGCCATGGAACTCGCACCTGCGCCCTGGCGACAACCTGTACTCCTCGTCGCGCCTGGCGCTGAACCCGGACGACGGCACAATCAAGTGGCACTTCCAGAGCACGCCGCATGACGGCTGGGACTTCGATGGCGTCAACGAGCTGATCTCGTTCAACTACAAGGAAGGTGGCAAGGAGGTCAAGGCCGCCGCCACCGCCGACCGCAACGGCTTCTTCTACGTGCTGGACCGCACCAACGGCAAGTTCATCCGCGGTTTCCCCTTTGTCGACAAGATCACCTGGGCCACTGGCCTGGATAAAAACGGCCGGCCTGTCTACAACGAAGCCAGCCGCCCGGGCGCACCGGGCAGCGAGGCCAAGGGCAGCTCGGTGTTCGTCGCCCCGGCCTTCCTGGGTGCCAAGAACTGGATGCCGATGGCATACAACAAGGACACCGGGCTGTTCTACGTACCGTCCAACGAATGGGGCATGGACATCTGGAACGAAGGCATTGCCTACAAGAAGGGCGCGGCGTTCCTGGGCGCCGGCTTCACCATCAAGCCGCTCAACGAAGACTACATAGGCGTGCTGCGGGCCATCGACCCGATCAGTGGCAAGGAAGTGTGGCGCCACAAGAACTACGCGCCGCTGTGGGGCGGGGTGCTGACCACCAAGGGCAACCTGGTGTTTACCGGCACGCCGGAAGGCTTCTTGCAGGCATTCAACGCCAGGACGGGTGACAAGGTCTGGGAATTCCAGACCGGCTCCGGCGTGCTCGGTTCACCTGTTACCTGGGAAATGGACGGCGAGCAATACGTGTCGGTGGTGTCCGGCTGGGGTGGCGCGGTACCGCTGTGGGGCGGTGAAGTGGCCAAGCGGGTCAAGGACTTCAACCAGGGCGGCATGCTCTGGACCTTCAAGTTGCCCAAACAGTTGCAACAGACGGCCAGCGCCAAGCCTTAAGGCGACCCTGCCATTTACTACCAATTGACGAGAGCCCCGCTGCCAACGATGCATTCGCCTGGCAGGCGGGGCTTTTTACCATCGCAGCATCGCCTGTCGCTGGACAGGCATCGACCCACAGAGGCCCAGCATGATCTACGCACAACCCGGAACCCCAGGCGCCGTCGTGTCCTTCAAGCCACGTTACGGCAACTTCATCAACGGCGAGTTCGTGGCGCCGTTGGCTGGCCAGTACTTCACCAACAGCTCGCCGGTCAATGGCCAGCCCATTGCCGAGTTCCCGCGCTCCACTGCCCAGGACATCGACCGGGCGCTGGACGCTGCGCATGCTGCCGCCGATGCCTGGGGCAAGACCTCGGTGCAAGACCGCGCCCTGGTGCTGCTGAAAATCGCCGACCGTATCGAGCAGAACCTGGAGGTACTGGCCGTTACGGAAAGCTGGGACAACGGCAAGGCAGTGCGTGAAACGCTCAATGCCGATGTGCCGCTGGCGGCGGACCACTTCCGTTATTTTGCCGGCTGCATCCGTGCCCAGGAGGGCGGCGCAGCCGAGATCAACGAAGGCACCGTGGCCTATCACATTCATGAACCGCTGGGTGTGGTCGGGCAGATCATCCCGTGGAACTTCCCGCTGCTGATGGCGGCCTGGAAGCTCGCCCCGGCCCTGGCCGCAGGCAACTGCGTGGTACTCAAACCGGCGGAGCAGACGCCGCTGTCGATTACCATTTTTGCCGAGCTGATCGCCGACCTGCTGCCAGCGGGTGTGCTGAACATCGTGCAGGGCTTCGGCCGTGAGGCCGGCGAAGCGTTGGCCACCAGCAAGCGCATCGCCAAGATCGCCTTCACCGGCTCCACCCCGGTGGGTTCGCACATCATGAAGTGCGCGGCCGAAAACATCATCCCGTCTACCGTGGAGCTGGGCGGCAAGTCGCCGAACATTTTCTTCGAAGACATCATGCAGGCCGAGCCTGCGTTCATCGAGAAAGCCGCCGAAGGCCTGGTGCTGGCGTTCTTCAACCAGGGTGAGGTCTGCACCTGCCCGTCGCGGGCGCTGATCCAGGAGTCGATCTACGAGCCGTTCATGGCCGAGGTGATGAAGAAGATCGCCAGGATCACCCGCGGTAACCCGCTGGACACCGAGACCATGGTGGGCGCCCAGGCCTCGGAGCAGCAATACGACAAGATCCTTTCGTACCTGCAGGTTGCCCGGGAAGAAGGCGCGCAGCTGCTGACCGGCGGGGCGGCCGAGCGGTTGCAGGGCGACCTTGGCAGTGGTTACTACATCCAGCCGACCCTGCTCAAGGGCAACAATACGATGCGTGTGTTCCAGGAGGAAATCTTCGGGCCGGTGGTGGGCGTCACCACCTTCAAGGACGAGGCCGAAGCCCTGGCGATCGCCAACGACACCGAGTTTGGCCTGGGGGCCGGCCTGTGGACCCGTGATATCAACCGTGCTTATCGCATGGGTCGTGGGATCAAGGCTGGCCGTGTATGGACCAACTGCTATCACCTGTACCCGGCGCATGCGGCGTTTGGCGGGTACAAGAAGTCGGGGGTGGGGCGTGAAACGCACAAGATGATGCTCGATCACTACCAGCAGACCAAGAACCTGCTGGTGAGCTACGACATCAACCCGCTGGGCTTCTTCTGATTAACTTGACCATATGAGTTAACGAAGGCCCTGTAGGACCGGCCTTGTGTCGCGAAAGGGCTGCGCAGCAGCCCCAACAATAGTCGCATCATCGCTGAAATCCTGGGGCTGCTGCGCAGCCCTTTCGCGACACAAGGCCGCTCCTAC
>NZ_JBNNVS010000090.1:0-7233 GCF_050280665.1 Pseudomonas sp. NPDC089547
CACGGTCTGTACTGCGCGAACAGTCAGAAGCGAGTTATGACCCTCCTCCTCCCTTCAAGTCCTACCATACAAGCGGGTTTACCCGCGAAGAGGCCAGAGCAGGCAATACACAATCTATTCGACGCGCGTTTCGCCGCTGTAGACCAATATCTCTCGGCACCGCTTGCACAGGTAGCGCCGCCCCTGGCGCACTAGCTTGTGCCGCTGCGCAGTAAACGGAAAGTCACCCTGCGGGCACGGGCAGCGGTAGATGTAGCGGGTTACCACACGCCGTTGCACTTCATAGTTGTGGCACCGGTTGGGCGGCAATTCGTACACCCCGCGCATGATCAGCTGCCACTCCTCGCCGTGGGCCTGGATGCGGTCGCCGAACAACTGGTGCGCCACCAGGTGTGCTACTTCATGGGCCACGGTCTGGCGCAGGAAGTCTTCCTGGTTTTGCTGGTAAAGCTGAAGGTTGAAGCGCAGCAGGTTCTCGTGCAGGTGGGCGACCCCGGCTTTTTGCCCGCGCAGCTTGAAGCTGACTTCCGGGCGCGGGAAGGGGCGTTTGAAGAAGGTTTCGGCTTGCTGGTAACAGGTTTCGACGCGTTGTCTGAGCAGCTCGGGCATGGCGGGGTGGTTCTCCTGACCGGGCATTATGCCGCAACTGCAACAGGGGTGCCGAGCCATCGGTCAGCGCACAGCCAGAGGCCGCCCTGCGGCGGCCCCTGGTTGATGCCCCAGTGTTGGTTGAGTCTGTTCTAGTTGGTGTAGACGGGCCCCACGCCCAGTCCCCAGATAATCACGGTGGCGGCCATGATCGCCACCAATACCACAAGGCCCACCGCCAGCACGGAGCTGGAGAACAGGAAGCCTTCGTCGGACGGTATGTTCATGAACGTCGGCAAGCCGACATACAGCAGGTACACCGTGTAGCAGATGGCGGCAGTGCCGATCAGCATGCCCAGCCACAGGTGCGGGTACAGCGCCGCCAGGCCGCCAATGAACAGTGGCGTGGCGGTATAGGTGGCAAAGGCAATGCATTGCGCCATGGACGGGTTGGCATCGTAGGTACGGGCCATCCAGTGGATGAATGCCCCCATTACCGCCACCCCGGCGAGCATGGCGAGGTACGACATGATGCTCATCCAGATGGCGCTTTCCATGGTCAGCATCACTGCCGGCCTGTCGCCGATTACCCAGCCGACCTGGGTCGTGCCGATGAACGCGGAAATGGCGGGAATCGCCGCCAGGATAAGGGTGTGCGTCAGGTACATGTGGCTGATGGTTTCTTCTTCGCCACGAATCTCCCGCCATTCCTGGTCAGGATGGGTAAACAGCCCCACAACGTGATGAATCATGCCGTCACTCCTCTCAATGTTGCCAAACGCCCCCCAGATGGAGCGCAAGCGGCCCGAGGCCCGAACACCGAAGCAAGCGGTAATGTGGCCTTATGTCGCAGTATAGGAAGCTGTTGCCCGCATAAACCGTGCTTTTTAGAGCAAATTGCGCTGTAAGGCGTACTGTTGATTACATTGAAGTCTTTATCGGAATGCCTACAGCGACGGCGCGTTTGTGCGTAAAATAGCCGCCTTTTGTCACACCTCGCGGATCCAAGCGCTATGGGCACCCTCTCGGTCAACCAGAACAAACTGCAAAAACGCCTGCGTCGTCTCGCTGGCGAAGCCATCACCGACTACAACATGATCGAGGATGGCGACAAGCTCATGGTCTGCCTGTCCGGCGGCAAGGACAGCTACACCATGCTCGACGTTCTGTTGCACCTGCAGAAGGTGGCACCGATCAAGTTCGAGATCGTTGCGGTGAACATGGACCAGAAGCAACCGGGTTTCCCCGAGCACGTGCTGCCGGCCTACCTCAAGGAACTGGGTGTCGAGTACCACATCGTCGAAAAGGACACCTACTCGGTGGTGAAGGAGCTGGTGCCTGAGGGCAAGACCACCTGCTCGCTGTGCTCGCGCCTGCGCCGTGGCACCTTGTACACCTTCGCCGACGAAATCGGCGCGACCAAGATGGCGCTGGGGCACCACCGCGACGACATCGTCGAAACCTTCTTCCTCAACATGTTCTTCAACGGTGCGCTCAAGGGCATGCCGCCGAAGCTGCGCGCCGACGATGGCCGCAACGTGGTGATCCGCCCGCTGGCCTACTGCAGCGAGAAGGACATCCAGGCCTACTCGGACATGAAAGAATTCCCGATCATCCCGTGCAACCTGTGCGGCTCGCAGGAGAACCTGCAGCGCCAGGTGGTGAAGGACATGCTGGTGGAGTGGGAGCGCAAGCACCCGGGCCGTACCGAGAGCATTTTCCGCGCCATGCAGAACGTGGCGCCGTCGCAGTTGGCCGACCGTAACCTGTTCGACTTCACCAGCCTGAAGATCGACGAGAACGCTACCCCGCGTTTCCTCGACGTGGTGAACATCTGAGCCCATGCGCGATTACCAGTGGCTGCATGAGTATTGCCTGAACCGCTTTGGCTCGGCCCAGGCGCTGGAGGCCTTCCTCCCGCAGCCTCGTACACCGGCGCAACTGCGGGGCATCAGTGACGACCGCTACCTGTCGACCTTGGCCTTGCGCGTGTTCCGCGCCGGGCTCAAGCACAGCCTGGTGGATGCCAAGTGGCCGGCGTTCGAGCAGGTGTTCTTCGGCTTCGACCCGGAGAAGGTGGTGCTGATGGGGGCCGAGCACCTGGAGCGGCTGATGCATGACGAGCGCATCATCCGCCACCTGGGCAAGCTCAAGAGCGTGCCGCGCAATGCGCAAATGGTGCTGGATATCGGCAAAGAGAACGGCAGCTTTGGCGCGTTCATCGCCGACTGGCCGGTGACCGACATTGTCGGGCTGTGGAAGTACCTGGCCAAGCATGGCAACCAGTTGGGCGGGTTGTCGGCGCCGCGGTTCTTGCGGATGGTTGGCAAGGACACGTTTATCCCTACCGATGACATGGCAGCGGCGCTGATTGCACAGAAGGTGATCGACAAGCAGCCGACCAGCCAGCGCGACCTGGCGCTGGTGCAGCAGGCGTTCAACCAGTGGCATGAAGAAAGCGGGCGACCGCTGTGCCAGTTGTCGGTGATGCTGGCGCATACCGTCAACCATTGAATATTGTGTTGCCCCATTCGCGGGCACGCCCGCTCCCACAGGTACTGCACAGGCCTTGAGTGCGGTGCGATTCCTGTGGGAGCGGGCGTGCCCGCGAAGAATTCAACTACCTTCGCCTGCCATGCGCCGCTCATGCTGGAACTTCCAGCGCACATACAGCAGCCCGGCAATGAACAGTCCCAGGCTCACCAGCACTTCAACCCAGCCAAACACCGCCCGCGCCGGGTCGAACGCCGCCAGCACGCCCTTGATGAAATAGATATTCACCACGAAGCAGGTCCAGGCATGTGCCCGGGCGCTGCCCATCAGCATGCCCGGCAGCAACAGCAGCAGCGGCACCAGTTCGATCGCCAGGATCACCCCGACCCGCGCGCCATGCAGGTTGGCGAACCACAGGTTGTTGACCACCAGCAAGGCGATCAGGCCGAAGAAGAACGCCAGGCTCAACGCCCGCGTCAGGCGCAGGCGCGGTGCCAGCCATTCCAGTGGTGGCAACACCTTGGGCTTTTTAGCCACGCGCGGCCTCCAGGGCCTTGGCCGTGGTCGCCAGGCGTTGGCCAAGGGCGCGGCACAGGGCAATTTCGTGCTGATCGAGTTCGCGCTTGCCGTCGGCCCCTGCATGGTGACTGGCACCATAAGGGGTACCGCCGCCACGGGTTTCCAGCAAGGCCGACTCGCTGTAGGGCAGGCCCATCACCAGCATGCCGTGGTGCATCAGCGGCAGCATCATCGACAGCAGGGTGGTTTCCTGGCCGCCATGCAGGCTGGCGGTTGAGGTGAACACGCCCGCTGGCTTGCCGACCAGCTCACCACCCAGCCACAAGCTGCTGGTGCCATCGAGGAAGTACTTCAGCGGCGCCGCCATGTTGCCGAAGCGGGTCGGGCTGCCCAGCACCAGGCCGGCGCAGTGGCGCAGGTCGTCCAGGGTGGCGTACAGCGCACCACTGGACGGAATATCCGGGGCAACGGCTTCACATTCGGTGGAGATCGCAGGCACCGTGCGCAGGCGCGCCTCCATGCCGGCCAGTTCAATGCCACGGGCAATGTGCCGGGCCATTTCGCTGGTCGACCCGTGGCGGCTGTAGTACAGCACCAGGATGTAGGGCGCGCTCACGGCAGGATCTCCAGCACTTTTTCCGGTGGGCGGCCGATCACGGCCTTTTCACCGGCGACAAGGATCGGCCGCTCGATCAACTTGGGGTGCTGGGCCATGGCAGCGATCAGTTGTGCGTCGGTCAGCGCCGGGTCGGCCAGGTTCAGGGCCTTGTACTCATCCTCGCCAGTGCGCAGCAGTTGGCGCGGGGCGATGCCCAGCTTGGCGAGCAGGGCCTTGAGGGTGGTGGCGTCGGGCGGGGTTTCCAGGTAGCGCACGATGGTTGGCGCCAGGCCGCGGGCTTCGAGCAGTTCCAGTGCGCCGCGGGATTTGGAGCAGCGCGGGTTATGATAGAGCGTGAGGTCGGTCATGTCGGGTCGCATCCAGCTGGGTGTGGCGGCTATTCTAACCGCAGCGACTGACCAATTTGCTTTAAAACTCGAGAAGGATTGACCCATGGCAAGGCGTCTGGCAGCAGTACTGGCCATCACCGCGAGCCTGTTGCTCGGTGGTTGCGGTGCCGATTATGGCGTGGACCAACACGGTAATACGGTTAAGGCCGAACAGATCGACGGGCACTGGCTGGTGCTCAACTACTGGGCCGAATGGTGCGGGCCGTGCCGTACCGAAATCCCGGAACTGAACGCGGCGGCCAAGCAGTGGTCGGCCGATGGCATCAAGGTGGTGGGGGTGAATTTCGACGGTTTGCAGGGGCAGGACCTGAAGCAGGCCGCTGAAACCCTGGGCATCGGTTTTACCGTGTTGGCCCAGGACCCGGCCGAGCGCTATGACCTGCCGCGTAGCGAGGCGCTGCCGGTGACCTACATCATCGATGACAAGGGCAAGGTGCGTGAGCAGCTGCTGGGCGAGCAGACCCTGGAAGGGCTGCAAGCCAAGATCAAGGCCCTGAAGGGCGCCTGAAGCATTTTGGGGCTGCTCCGCAGCCCATCGCGACACAAGGCCGCTCCTACAGGGTTCGGTGATCACCTGTAGGAGCGGCCTTGTGTCGCGATGGGCCGCAAAGCGGCCCCAACAATCTTCAGCCTTCCTCAGGCCAGAAGCGCAGTGGCTTGCCCTCGGCCGGCCAGAAGCGCATTTGCTCCACCGGCGACACATCCCAGCGTTGCACCGTTTCCAGCGCCTGCAAGAAGCGCTTTTCCTGCTCCATCAAAGCCGGCGCACACAGCTTGCGGGTCTTGCCGACCTTGCCGAAGCTCAGCTGTTCACCGTCCAGCGTGTACGGCGCAAACCAGTGGTTGCAACCGCCATTGCCGTAGGCACGGCCGTCGCTGGCCAGGGTCAGGGTCAGGTGGCTGTAGTCGATCAGCGGGCGCTCGCCAATCCACTCCAGCACGTAGCTGCGTTCCTGCTGCAGCTTTGAAGGTTCTGCGGCACAGCCAAGCAGGCCGGTGGCAATCAGCGCGCCGGTCAGCAGATTTTTCACGCGGCATTCTCCTGGCAACGCGGGCACAGGTGTTTTTCGCCACGGCTGGCCCAACCCAGTTCGGCAATGCGTGCACTGGCGGCCGGCTGGCGAGCTTTCTTGCCCAGTTTGGCGTCCACGGCAAACTCGAAGTCCAGCACGGCGTCGCAGCTGTCGCATTCGACCTGCCAGGTGAGGATTTCCAGCTCGTTGAACACCGGGCCACTGGCCACGGCAACCCACTGGCCGCGCGGGTTGATCAGGTGGCGAACGCTCTCCACGGTCAGGCGCATGGACAGGTCCTTGCTGCCTTTGAGGGTGACCAGCAGGGTGTCGCCTTTGTGCATCGAACCGCCGTTGCCGGTGACCTGGTAGCGGCCAGGCATCAGCGCACGGCACTCGATCAGGGTGTGTTGCGGGTTGAAAAGGGTGTAGCGGAAATCGTGCTCGACCATGGGTCCTCCAGAAATGCCGCGTATCCTAGCATTAACCCGAGACCTGATTCTGTGGATTGCCTGCCGCCCAGCGGTTGATGTTGTCCAGTGTGGTCGCGGCAATGGCGTCCAGCGCCTCACGGGTGAGGAAGGCCTGGTGGGCCGTGATGATCACGTTGGGGAAGGTGAGCAGCCGGGCCAGGACATCGTCTTGCAGGGGCAGGTCGGACCGATCCTCGAAGAACAGCTGGGCTTCCTCTTCGTAGACGTCCAGGCCCAGGTAGCCGAGCTGGCCGCTTTTCAGCGCGTCGATCAGTGCCGGAGTGTCGACCAGCGCGCCACGACCGGTGTTGATCAGCATGGCGCCGGGCTGTAGCTGGGCCAGGCTTTGGGCGTTGATCAGGTGGCGGGTGTGCTCGGTCAGCGGGCAGTGCAGGCTGATGATCCGGGCTTCGCGAAGCAACTCGGGCAAGCTCAGGTAGCGTGCGCCAAGGCGCAGCAGTTCCGGGTTGGGGTAGGGGTCGTAGGCCAGCAACTGGCAACCGAAACCGGCCATGATGCGGGCAAAGGCGGCGCCGATCTGGCCGGTACCGACCACGCCGACGGTTTTGCCGTGCAGGTCGAAGCCGGTCAGCCCATGCAGGGTGAAGTCACCTTCGCGGGTACGGTTGTAGGCCCGGTGCAGGCGCCTGTTGAGGGCCAGGATCAATGCCACGGCGTGCTCGGCCACCGCGTGTGGCGAGTAGGCTGGCACTCTGACAACGGCAAGGCCAAGGCGCTGGGCGGCGGGCAGGTCGACGTGGTTATAGCCGGCGGAGCGCAAGGCGATCAGGCGTGTGCCACCGGCTGCCAGGCGCTGAAGCACCGGGGCGTCGAGTTCGTCATTGATGAAGGCACAAACGACCTCGTAGCCATCGGCCAGGGCGGCGGTGTCGAGTGTCAGCCTGGCTGGCTGGAAATGCAGCTCCAGGGTGCTTCCGCTGGCGGCCCGGGTGAAGCTTTCCTGGTCGTAGTGCTGGCTGCTGAACAACAGGGCGCGCATGGTGGGGTTCCTCTACAAGTCTCAACAGCGACTCAGGCCGCTGTGTGTAATCGATGGACTCGCCCCCGCCGAGGCATCACAGTGCCACGGTGGCGTTCGAAGAAGCCAACGGCAGCGAGGGCGAGACCATGAAAAAGCA
>NZ_JBNNVS010000091.1:0-7057 GCF_050280665.1 Pseudomonas sp. NPDC089547
GCGAACGAAGCCGTGCTGACCATGCTCGATGAGATCGGCGATGTTTCGAACATCGACAAGTTCATCGCCAAGGCCAAGGACAAGAACGACCCGTTCAAGCTCATGGGCTTCGGTCACCGCGTGTACAAGAACCGCGACCCGCGCGCCACCGTGATGAAGCAGACCTGCGACGAAGTCCTGCGCGAGCTGGGCATCAAGAACGACCCGCAGCTGGAACTGGCCATGCGCCTGGAAGAGATCGCCCTGACCGATCCTTACTTCATCGAGCGCTCGCTGTACCCGAACGTCGACTTCTACTCGGGGATCATCCTCAAGGCGATCGGCATTCCGACCAGCATGTTCACCGTGATCTTCGCCCTGGCACGTACCGTGGGCTGGATTTCGCACTGGAAAGAAATGCTCTCCAGCCCGTACAAGATCGGCCGCCCGCGCCAGCTGTACACCGGCGAGCAGAAGCGCGACATCGTTTCGCTGAAGGACCGCAAGTAAGCCTGAAGGGCCGAACGCAAAAAGGCTGCCCTCGGGCAGCCTTTGTTTATTGATCGTCTGTCGCAAATCCCTGTAGGAGCGGCCTTGTGTCGCGATGGGCCGCAACGCGGCCCCGGCAAGACCTGTTGTGATGCTGATATTTTGGGGCCGCTGCGCGCCCCTATCGCGACACAAGGCCGCCCCTACATCGGATAGCATTCCATAAGGCGAAGCTCAGTTTTTCTCAGCCCGCTCCCGCAACCCTTTCAGGGTATTGAACGGCGCATCCACCACGAATTTGTTGGCGACCATCGCCGGCACACTGCCACCCGGCTCGGTGTGCACCTGGTAAGTCACTTCAGTGCTATCGCCCTTGGGTACCAGCTTCCAGAAGCCTTCGACCTTGGCCACCCGCACAAAGCCCTTCTCTTCCGGCACATAGGTCGGCTCTTCGACCAGATTACGGGTCAAGCTGCCATCAGCACCCTTGACCGTGGTGATATGCAGCACGGAATCGCGCGGCGTCACCGGCCAAGGCGTATTGAACTGGGTATAGGTCCAGCTCTGGTCACCTTCATGCTTGAGCAGCTTCTGCGACTTGCACTCATGAATCCAGGCACAGGCGCCGACCACGTCTTCCTGCAACGCCTGCACCTTGGCCAACGGCGCCTTGATCACCGTGACGCCCTGATAGGCCTTGTACTTGGAACCCGCCACTTCGCTGAGGGAAACCTTGATCCCCTCCTCGTCCTTGGCCACTTGCCAGTTTTCGGCCCAGGCAACAGGCGACAGCAGAACACCCACGCCACACAGCAGTGCAATACGCTTGAACGATCTCATCATGTTTATCCTTGTTGTCGAAGATCCAGCCTGTCACGCCGCCGTCATCTGCTCCCACCAGCCAAGAATCCTGATTGCCTCGTCACGATCACTGCCGCACACCTCGACATCTGCCTTGAAACCACCGCATACCGCCGGCCGCTCAGGCTTGCCGAACAGGTCGCAAAGGTTGGCAGCCGTCAAGTGCAGGCAGCGCTCGCCCGCTGGCTTGCCATTGGGCATGCGCGGCATCGCGGAGGTGATGGACGGGGCGATGCAGCAGGCACCACAGCCCTCACGGCAATTCATGGCTATTCACCAAAATCAGGACTCCCTGGAACAAAACGGGACGAACGTCCCTGGATAGTAACGGCTCAAACAGCTGTTTGAAATTGCTGGCACGATGAAATCTGCTGTGACCAAGCAGTCAGTTACCGTCTACTGGCGATACTCGAAATCGATGGCCGCCCCTTCCACGTCATGACGGCTGTCATTGCGCAGTTGCAGCTGCATTTCGTTGTTGATCAGCCGGCCATTGAGCTGGAACGGGCTGTCGCTGGTTTCTGGCTTTTCGGTGAACATGGGTGGCAGCAAAGGTTTGCGTCGCTGGATGGGCGACGGGGTGCCCACGCTCGGCTCGAGGTCATTGACCATATTCACTGGCAGGCTGAGATCCAGCTTTGCCTTGGGCAATGGTTTGGCTACCGCCTTGCTGACCGGCTTGCGCGCCTTTGCCTTGCTGTTACCGGCCTTCTTTGCCGCCTGCTTCTGCACAGGCTTGGCTACCGCCTTTTTTTGCACTGGCTTGCTTTGGGCTGCCTGCGCCTGGCTTGCCGGCTGCGCAGCCAAGGCCGGACCGCCCGGGTAGCATAACGGTGCAAGACACACGATCAGGGCAACACAGCGCAAAGCATTCATGGCAAATGGACAGACCGGCAGCAAAGGTGCGTATGCTCCATGTTCCAAAGGCGACTGGCAAGCCTTACAAAAGTGTGAGCGCAGGCTCCCTGCACAGCTGCTGAGCCAGCAAACCGAGGGTAATCACTGCCCGCTCGGCCTCTTTGTTCCACGGAATGCCGCAATTGAGACGAATACAGTGGTTGAATTGCTCTGTGTTACTGAATATTAGCCCCGGCGCAATACTGATGCCCTGCTCCAGCGCCCGCACATGCAACTCCTGCGTGTTGACCCGCCCAGGCAAACTCACCCAAAGGATGAAACCGCCCGTTGGCCGTGTCATCTGCGTACCCTCGGGGAAGTGCTGCTGCACCGCCAACTGATAGGCACTGAGGTTCTTGCGATACTCCTGGCGGATGTAGCGCAGGTGCCGGTCGTAGCCGCCATTTTCCAGGTAGGCCGCCACCCCCATCTGCGTCACGCTGCAGGCCGAATGAGTGGTGAAAGTCTGCAGGCGCTGGATCTCGTCCTGGTAACGCCCGGCAATCATCCAGCCGACTCGCACCCCGGGGGACAAGGTTTTGGAGAAGCTGGAGCAGTAGATCACCCGGTCCAGCCGGTCGAACGCTTTCAGTGCTTTGGTCTTGCCCTGCTCGAACATCAACTCGCCATAGATGTCGTCTTCGATGATCTGGATATCGAAGTCCGAGGCCAAGCGCAGCAACTGTTTCTGCCGCTCTTCCGGGACGGTGCCGCCCAGCGGGTTGCTCAGGCGCGCAGTCAGCACCAGGGCCTTGATCGACCACTGGTTGGCAGCCAGCTGCAAGGCTTCAAGGCTGATGCCCGTAGAAGGGTCACTCGGGATCTCGATCACCTTCAGGCCCAACAGGTCGGCCAGTTGCAGCAGGCCGTAATAGGTTGGCGACTCGGCGGCGATCAGGTCCCCCGGCCGGGTCAGCACACGCAGCGACATTTGCAGCGCATCGACACAGCCATGGGTCACGATCACTTCACGCGGGTCGACCAACACGCCGGCATCACGCATGCGAATGGCGATCTGCCGGCGCAGCGGCTCAAAACCCGGGCTGAACATGTAGCTGAAAGCGCGCGGGCTGTGAAAGCGGGTGACCTTGGCAATTTGCTGATGCAGCGCGCGCACCGGCAGGTAATCAACATGCGGTACCGCAGCACCGAACGGGAACACACCATCACGGCGCGCCTCGGTCAGCACTTGCTGGATGATGCTGGCACGGGTGACCAGGCCTGGGCGCTCGACCCGGGCAATGTCCGGCGTCTGTGCGGTCAGGGCGGGCGTCTGGTGCACGTAGTAGCCCGATTGTGGCCGTGCGCGAATCAACCCTTGGTCTTCGAGGTTGGCGTACGCCTGCAGCACCGTGGCATGGCTAACATTGAGCTGGGCGCTCATCTTGCGCACGGAGGGTACCCGCTCGCCTGGCTGGTAGACACCGCGACGGATGTCATCGGCCAGTTGCTGGGCGATACGCTGGTACAGCAGCAGGTTGGTCATGGCGGCAGGCTCGTTGTTCTTGTGCGGCTCAGTGACGGTAGAGGATACCGTAACAGTTGCAAAGTGTACTGGGACAGAATGCAACATAGTCGACAATACAACAGCGTGATAGCTATCGAAACGATTAAACCGACAGATAGCCGGGACCGCCTTGCGGCCCCTGGCTCATCGAGGTTCAGCGTGCAGGGGCGAGCTTGCCCTTGTCGTCGGAAAACACGATCTCGACCCGGCGGTTCTGCGCCCTGCCCCGCTCCGAGGCATTGGCATCGATCGGGTACTGATCACCATAGCCCTCGACCTGCAGACGCTTTTCGTCGATACCCAGGTCCACCAGCATGTCGGCCACAGCCTGCGCACGGTCGCGGGACAACTTCAGGTTGTCCTCGGCCGCGCCGGTGCTGTCGGTATAGCCCTCGATACGCACCACCCGCCGCGGGTTGAGCTGAAGGAATTGCACCAGCTTGAGCACCGTGCGGCTGGCCGAGTTCTTCAGGTCTGCACGGCCGGTATCGAACAGCACGTCACCCAGGGTCATCACCAGGCCACGGTCGCTCTGCTCCGATGCCAGTGCCGCAATCTGCGACTCGACCCACTTGCCCTGCTGCTGCACGCTGACCAGCTTGGCCTCGCGCAACGCCAGCTGCAGGCGCTGGCGCTCAAGGTCAAGCTTGGCCTGGCGTTCCTGGTTCAGCGCCAGCTTGGCATGCTCACTGGCAATCTCGCTGTAGCGCTGGCTGAGGTAAGCGTAATGACGCACATCGGAACCGGTGCCGATGTAGCTGGACAGCCGCTCGGCACGGGCCAGCGACTCGCCTGCGCGGATCACGTCACGCGGCGCACTGCGCAGCACATCGGAATCATCCTTGACCTTCGCGAAGGCGGCACTGGCTGCATCCAGCGCGGCCGAGCTGCGCTGGCTGGCGCAGCCTTGCAAGCCTGCCGCCAGCATCAGCAAGGCCAGCGCAGCCAAAGGCGTACGGCGGATCATGGCTGCACCTCCAGCTGCTTGCGCAAGCGCTTGACCCGCGATTGCAGCAACTGCAGTTGCTCTTCGCTCTTCTGGTTCAGCACCTGAGCCTCTGCCAGGCGTGCATCCAGCTCGGCCTGTTCGGCGCGCATGCGTGCATCGCGGTAGTCTTCGGTCAGCATGTTGCTCTTGGCCCGGGTCAGCTTGTCTTCCGCCAGCTTCAGCGTTTCGACCTGTTCGGTGGCACCGACGGCCCTGGCCTGTTCCAGTGCCTGTTCGGAAATGCGCATCTGCTCGACAGGGGCCGGGTCATTGGCACAGCCAGCCAGGCCGAGCACGGCCAGGGCAAGGATTAGTGGTTGGGTTCTCACGCAATCTTCCTAGTGTTTGGGGGCGTCCGCCGGTACCTGCAACTGCGCTTTCCAGCGCTCGACATTACGTTGCAGCACCGCCTCTGACGCACCGGAGATCGGCAATTCTGTCAGTTTTTTCGCCAATTGCCCACGCAACCAGCTGTCATTGCATGCCGAGTTGTGCGAAAGGGCCAGGTAAAGACCCGGCCGGTCCACCGGTAGGCCGCGGGCGATCAAGTCATTGCTCATGCCCAGGCTCTGGGTCATGGCCATGCCGGAATAGCGCCCGGCCAGCACATAATCCACCTGGCCAAGCACCAGCTTCTGGAACGCCTGGGTCAGGTTTTGCGCGGGCACAAGCTTGAGCTGGGCCTTGGCGAACGCGGTAAAGGCCGGGGTCAGCCGCGCACGCTCGGACAGGCTGCCCTGGTAACGGGCCAGGTCTGCCGGGCCGTCGAAGGTCAGCTCGGCATCGTGACGGGTCCACACCAGGTATTCATTCAGTTGCAACGGCGGATGGATGTAGTCCAGCGCAGTCAGTTGCTCGACCTGCATGGGCGTATCGAGCAGCAGATCCATGCGCCCGCTGCGCACTTCCTCCAGGGCCTGGTCGCGGCGACCGGCACTGAGCACTTCCACCTTCACCCCCAACTCGCCAGCCACTTGGCGCAACAGGTCGACGTTGGCGCCGATCAGGTGTTTCGGGTCTTTCGGGTCTTGCCACGAATAGGGCGGCGCATCCGGGCTGCCGGTTGCCACCAGGCGTTCGCACTTGCCTGCCGCCATGGCCAGTGGCGAAGCCAACACCGCCATGCATGCCAGCACCCTGCCCGTTCCGCGCAACGTCATCCCTCACTCCTCAACCCATAAAAAAACCCGACCCTCAATGCGAGGGCCGGGTTCTTTATAAGTGAAGCAGGCGGATCAGACCAGCTTTTCCAACTCCGGAACCGCTTCGAACAGGTCAGCGACCAGGCCGTAGTCGGCAACCTGGAAGATCGGCGCTTCTTCGTCCTTGTTGATCGCAACGATCACCTTGGAGTCTTTCATGCCGGCAAGGTGCTGGATCGCGCCGGAGATACCGACGGCGATGTACAGCTGTGGCGCAACGATCTTGCCGGTCTGACCGACCTGCATGTCGTTCGGCACGAAGCCTGCGTCGACCGCAGCGCGCGAGGCACCAACGGCAGCGCCGAGCTTGTCGGCCAGGCTGTACAGGTGCTTGAAGTTGTCACCGTTGCCCATGCCGCGGCCGCCGGAAACGACGATCTTGGCAGCGGTCAGCTCTGGGCGGTCGGACTTGGCCAGCTCTTCGCCAACGAAGGCCGAAATGCCAGCGTTGTGCGCAGCACCAACAGCTTCAACAGCGGCCGCGCCACCTTCGGCGGCGACAGGGTCGAAGCCGGTGGTACGCACGGTGATGACCTTGACCGAAGCGCTCGACTGCACGGTGGCAATGGCGTTACCGGCGTAGATCGGGCGCTTGAAGGTGTCGGCGGACTCAACCGAGATGATCTCGGAGATCTGGTCCACATCCAGCAGCGCGGCAACGCGCGGCAGGATGTTCTTGCCGTTAGTGGTGGCCGGGGCCAGCACGTGGCTGTAGCTGCTCGCCAGCTCTTTGATCAGCGGCGCGACGTTCTCTGGCAGCACATGGGCGTAGGCAGCGTTATCGGCAACCAGCACCTTGGCCACGCCAGCGATCTTGGCAGCGGCTTCAGCAACGCCACCAACGTTCTGGCCAGCGACCAGCACGTGTACATCACCACCAATCTTGGCGGCAGCGGCAACAGTGTTCAGGGTGGCCGGGGCTACGGCACCGTTCTCGTATTCAGCGACAACCAGGATAGTCATTTAGATTACCTTCGCTTCGTTCTTCAGCTTCTCGACCAGTTCGGCCACCGATTTGACCTTGATGCCAGCGCTGCGGGCAGCCGGGGCTTCAACCTTCAGGGTCTTGTTGGTGGAGGCGAGGGAAACGCCCAGCGCGTCTGGAGTAACGGTCTCCAGCGGCTTCTTCTTGGC
>NZ_JBNNVS010000092.1:0-6886 GCF_050280665.1 Pseudomonas sp. NPDC089547
AGAACGCCGGTTTGTTGATGTGTTTGCTCGCACGAACATCATCCATCAAACCGGCGTTCTTGTTTCTGTCTTTCCCGGGATTCCGTGAAGAACCTAAAAAAAGGGCCAACCCCTGCCAAGAGATGTGGCCCATAAGCACTTGCCTGAAGAGGGTTGCCGGGTATCAGCGCGCGGTAATCACCGCCAGCTTGCTGATCCCCGCACGTTCGATGGCTGCCATGGCCCGCGCCACTTCGCCGTAGTTCACGCCGTCATCGGCCTGCAACTGCACACGCACGTCTGCGTCCTTGTCCTTGGCGGCCTTGAGGTTGGTTTCCAGCAGGTCGGGCTGTATCTGGTCCTTGTTGATGAACAGCTTGCCTTCGCCGTCGATACTGACCACCAGTGGGTCCTTCTGCTCCACCGGGGCCACGGCCTCGGTCTTGGGCAGGTTGATGGGGATGGCGTTGGTCAGCAGCGGCGCGGTGACGATGAACACCACCAGCAGCACCAGCATGACATCCACCAACGGCGTGACGTTGATTTCACTGAGGACTTCGTCGCTGTCCTGGGTCGAAAAGGCCATATCAGGACGCCTCCTTCACCGGCTGGGTGAAACCGGCCTGGGCTTTTTGCACAGCGGGGTGCACCAGCACTCGGAAGGCACTCTTCTGCGCCAGGCTATAGAAGTCGTGGGCGAAGTCATCGAGGTCGGCAGCGGTCAGCTTGAGGCGGCGCAGGAAGTAGTTGTAGACCAGCACCGCCGGCACGGCGACGGCAATACCCACACCGGTTGCCACCAACGCCGCACCGATTGGCCCAGCCACGGTTTCCAGGCTGGCAGAGCCGGCCGCGCTGATGCCCTTGAGCGCTTCCATGATGCCCCACACGGTGCCGAAAAGGCCGATGAAGGGCGAGGTGCTGCCGATACTGGCCACTACCGCCAGGCCGGTTTCCAGCGAGCGGCGCTCACGCACGATCTGCTGGCGCAGGGCGCGTTCCAGGCGGTCCTGGTGGTTGATGGCATGGCTCAGGTCGTTGGCCTGGGTGTCACCAACGGCAATGGCAGCGTAGCCAGACTGGGCAACGCGGGCAGCCGGGCCGGGCAGCTCGTGGCTGAGCTCGGCGGCCGAGTCCAGGCTGGAGGCCGCCCAGAACTGCTGGTGGAAGCGCTTGTCCTGATTCTTCAGCCGCACGAACTGCGCGACCTTGACCAGGGCCAGGCCCCAGGTGACGACAGAGAAACCAACCAGCAGCCAGATGACTGCGCTTTCAACGGATTCGAGGGGGGATGCCAGCAGGCTCATGATGATGTCTTCCTGTGTTCTGCGAAAAAGTTAGCGAAGCTTGAAATCGATCGGCACGCTGACCCAGCCGGTCTGGGCCACGTCGCCCTGCTTGGCGGGGACGAAGCTCCAGCGCTTGACCGCGGCCAACGCAGCAGCGTCGAGGGCATCACGGCCACTGCTCTTCTGGATCTGGATCTGCCCTGGCTTGCCACTGGGCAGCACCTCTACGCGCAACAGCACGGTGCCCTCCCAACCACGGCGCTGGGCCATCTGCGGGTATTCCGGCGCTGGGTTCTTCAGGTACGCGGCGTTGGCCGATGCCGGGGTTATCGGGGCCGGCGCAGGTGGTGCCGGTGCAGGCGGCGCCGGGGCGGCCACCGGCGCTGGCGGCGGTGCCTCGACCGGTTTTGGCTGTGGTTTGGGCGCTTGCTTGACCACAGGCTTAGGCACAGGCTTTGGCTTGGGTTTGGGCTTGGCGGCCAGCTCGTCGACTACCGGTGGCGGCGGTGGTGGCTCGACTACCGGCGGCGCGGGGGCTGGTGGCGGCGGCTCGACCACAGGCGGTGCAGGTGCGGCGAACTCGATGGTCATGGGCGGCACTTGCGGTGGCACTACCGGCAGTTCAGGCGTTGGTGCCTGGCTAACCCAGTACGCTGCAGCGCCATGCAGGGCCAGCACCAGCAGGCCCAACACCAGCTTGTCGCGGCGCTTGAGCCCGCTGACGGGCGTGCGTTGCAGGCGCAGCTGGCCAAGCGGGAGGCGAAGCGTGCGTCCAAGCTCGACCAGGTCGCCCGGGGCCGGGCGCCATGGCTGGTCGTAGGCCCTGACGGCCGACTGGACATTACCCATTGATCAAACTCCTGGGGTCTCGATTCAGGTGTGTGGCTGAATCATCGGTGCCAGAGGCTTATCTCTTAAAGTAATGTTTAAAATTATGGTTAGAACTTAAGTGAATATTGGTTTTTAGCGATTCCCTCAAAGCCTTGGATTTCGCGGCCTGTGGCTGGTCCGGCTAAAGGCGATGCATTGCGGGCATGCAAAATATTCGTGCAAGGCATGAGATTGCCGCGAGGGTTGCGCCCTCGATCGCGACACAAGGCCGCTCCTACAGGGGACCGCGCAAGCCCAGGCATTACGCGATCCTCTGTAGGAGCGGCCTTGTGTCGCGAAAGGGCTGCAAAGCAGCCCCGGCAATCTCACAGGCATAAAAAAGCCCGGGACCAACCCCGGGCTTTTCATCATCAAAGGCGCCTCAGATATCCGCCACCTTCTGCCAAACCTTCGGCCGGAAGAACAGCGTCTCCCCTCGCGCCAACCCGGTCAGGCTGTCATGGTCCTTGACCACCTCAGCCTCGATCAGATCGCTCTGCCCTTCCACCTTCAAGGTCACCCGTGTGGTCGCACCCAACGGCCGAATGTCACGCACCTCGGCCGCATGGTGCCCCTCAGTCTCATGCCGCGACAGCGACACTTCGTGCGGGCGGAACAGCACGTGGTGCCCTTCGCTCAAGGCCAGGCGGTTGGAGTCACCAAGGAAGTGGTAGACGAAATCGTTGGCCGGCTGCTCGTACACCTCACCCGGCGAGCCGATCTGCTCGATCACGCCCTTGTTCATCACCACGATGCGGTCAGCCACTTCCATGGCCTCTTCCTGGTCGTGGGTAACGAACACCGACGTCAGGTTGATGTCCTCGTGCAACCGCGCCAGCCAGCGTCGCAGTTCTTTACGCACCTTGGCATCCAGCGCACCGAACGGCTCGTCCAGCAGCAATACCTTGGGCTCCACAGCCAGTGCCCGGGCCAGGGCGATACGCTGGCGCTGCCCCCCCGACAACTGCTCGGGGTAACGGTCGGACAACCAGTCCAGCTGCACCATGTTCAGCAGCTCATGCACCTTCTCGGCAATCTTGCTTTCGCTCGGGCGCTCGCCCTTGGGTTTCATGCGCAAGCCGAAAGCGACGTTGTCGAACACACTCATGTGGCGGAACAGCGCGTAGTGCTGGAACACGAAGCCGACGTTGCGGTCGCGCACGTCATGGCCGGACACGTCCTCGCCATGGAACACGATGTTGCCCTGGTCCGGGGTTTCCAGGCCGGCAATGATACGCAGCAGGGTGGTCTTGCCGCAGCCGGACGGCCCCAGCAGGGCCACCAGCTCGCCGCTGTTGATGTCCAGGTTGATGTTGTTCAGGGCCTGGAAGCTGTTGAAGCGCTTGCTGACATTACGAACTTCGATCGACATGAATCATTCCTCCGCGGCGCTGTGGCGCAGGCGGTTAATACGGTTCTCGCTCCACTGCTTGAGCAGCAGGATGAAGAGCGCCAGGATCAGCAACAGGCTGGCCACGCTGAAGGCCGCGACGTGGTTGTACTCGTTGTAGAGGATCTCCACATGCAGCGGCAAGGTGTTGGTCACGCCACGGATGTGGCCAGACACCACCGACACCGCGCCAAACTCGCCCATGGCCCGTGCAGTACACAGCACCACGCCATAGATCAGGCCCCATTTGATGTTGGGCAAGGTCACGTGCCAGAACATCTGCCAGCCATTGGCACCGAGCAGGCGCGCGGCCTCCTCTTCTTGCGTGCCCTGCTCCTGCATCAGCGGGATCAGCTCACGGGCCACGAACGGCACCGTGACGAAGATGGTTGCCAGCACGATGCCCGGCAGGGCGAACACGATCTGGATGTCGTGGTCCTGCAGCCAAGGGCCGAACAAGCCTTGCGCACCGAACATCAGCACATAGACCAGGCCGGCGATAACCGGCGACACCGAGAACGGCAGGTCGATCAGGGTGACCAGGATACTCTTGCCACGGAAGGTGTACTTGCTTACGCACCAAGCGGCACTGACGCCGAACACGAGGTTCAGCGGCACCGAAATGACCACGGCGAGCAAGGTGAGCTTCAGTGCCGACAATGCATCGGGCTCGAAAATCGCCTCGAAGAAGGTGCCGAAGCCGTTCTTCAGCGCCTGCGAGACCACGATCACCAGTGGCAGCAGCAGGAACAGGGCGAACACCAGCCAGCCAAGGCCGATCAGGATACGCCGCGAAGTAGCATTGCCACGGCGGGCAGCGTTGGCGGCCGCGCTTGCACTCAGGGATGAACTGGACATGCCGGCCTCCTTCAAGGGGTTTCGATGCGGCGCTGCAGCAGGTTGATCAGCAGCAGCAGGATGAAGGAAACCACCAGCATCAGCACGCCGATGGCAGTCGCGCCGGTGTAGTCGTACTGGTCGAGCTTGACCATGATCAGCAGCGGCAGGATCTCGGTCTTCATCGGCATGTTGCCGGCAATGAAGATCACCGAACCATACTCACCCACACCGCGGGCAAAGGCCAGGGCGAATCCGGTGAGCCAGGCCGGCAACAGGGCCGGGGCCAGCACATGGCGGAACACCTGCAACGGCTTGGCGCCCAGGCAGGCAGCGGCCTCTTCCACTTCACGCGGGATGTCGGCCAGAACCGGCTGCACCGTGCGCACCACGAACGGCAAGGTGACGAAGGTCAGTGCCAGGGTGATGCCCAGCGGGGTGTAGGCGATCTTGAAGCCCAGGTCGGTGGCGAACTGGCCGACCCAGCCCGCAGGTGCGTACAGGGCGGTCAGGGCGATACCAGCGACGGCGGTGGGCAAGGCGAACGGCAGGTCGATCATCGCGTCGATGATCTTGCGCCCGGGGAAGGTATAGCGCACCAGCACCCAGGCCAGCAGGGTGCCGATCACACCGTTGATGATGGCGGCGAACAAGGCGGTGCCGAAACTCAGCTTGAGCGCGGCGATTACCCGCGGCGCACTGATGATGTTCCAGAACTGTTCGAAGGTGAGCTGCGAGGCATGGATGAACATGGCCGCCAGCGGTATCAGCACGATCAGGCTGAGGTACACCAAGGTGTAGCCCAGCGTCAGCCCGAAGCCGGGTATGACGGGGGAAATACGACGTGACATAAGTATCCCTGGGTGAATGCACTTGGCCCGGGAGCGATCCCGGGCCGATGCTAGCTTCTGAAATCCCGGGGCTGCTGCGCAGCCCATCGCGACGCAAGGCCGCTCCTACAAGAAGAACGCGTATCCCCTGTAGGAGCGGCCTTGTGTCGCGATGGGCCGCAGAGCGGCCCCGCTTTTCCGTGGCCCTTACTGTGCCTGATAGATCTGGTCGAACACACCGCCATCATTGAAGAATTTCGGTTGTGCGGTCTTCCAGCCACCGAAGTCCTTGTCGATGGTTACCAGGTCCAGTTTCGGGAACTGCTTGCCGAATTCGGCAGCAACCTTCTCGTCACGCGGGCGATAGAAGTTCTCAGCGGCAATCTTCTGCCCGGCCGGGCTGTACAGGTGCTTGAGGTATTCGGTGGCAATATCGGTATTGCCCTTCTTCTCGGCGTTCTTGTCCACCACGGCAACTGGCGGTTCGGCCAGGATCGACAGCGACGGTACGACGATGTCGAACTTGTCGGCGCCACCGTCTTCCTTCAGCGCCAGGAAGGCTTCGTTTTCCCAGGCCAGCAGCACGTCGCCCTGGCCGTTGTTGACGAAGGTAATGGTCGAGCCACGGGCGCCGGTATCCAGCACCGGTACGTGCTTGAACAGCTCCTGCACGTATTCCTTTGCCTTGTCTTCGCTACCGCCGGTCTTCAGGCCGTAGGCCCAGGCGGCCAGGAAATTCCAGCGTGCACCGCCGGAGGTTTTCGGGTTGGGAGTGATGACCGACACGTCTTTCTTGATCAGGTCGCCCCAGTCCTTGATGCCTTTCGGGTTGCCCTTGCGCACCAGGAACACGATGGTCGAAGTGTACGGGGTGCTGGCATCCGGCAGGCGGGTCTGCCAGTTGTCCGGCAGGGTCTTGCCGAGCTTGGCGACTTCGTCGATGTCACCGGCCAGGGCCAGGGTCACCACGTCGGCACGCAGGCCGTCGATTACCGCACGGGCCTGCTTGCCCGAGCCACCGTGGGATTGCTGGATCTTCACCTTGTCGCCCGGGTGGGCCTGCTGCCAGTGCTTGATGAACTCGGCGTTGTACTGCTGATACAGCTCGCGGGTCGGGTCGTAGGACACGTTCAACAGTTCGTAGTCCTTGGCGATGGCGGAACCGGCAAAAACAGCACTGGCCAGGGCGGCGAGCGCATAACGGCGGATGGACATGGTGAAGCTCCCGATTGGCATTTTTCTAGTTTTGAATGTTTGGGCGCAGATCAGCCGGGCTTGTTGCCAGGCTGTTGCAGGCGGAACTTCTCCTTGCGCTCGATCTGTACGACCTGAGCGTTGTGCACAGTGATCTCCACCGCACCGAAACGCAGGTCGCGCAGGGCGCTCTGGATTTCACGCAGAATGGTGGCTTCGTCCTGACCGTCGATGCTACGCAGAGATGCACTCATGCTCGTTCTCCTTGGAGTGAGGTGCCGGGCAGGGGTTTGAAGGGGATTTGCGCCTGGCTTGAGGGCAATAGTAGTGATGCGGAGATATTCTTAAAAATACTGTTTAAGAATGTTTATATAACCAAAATTCAAAGACCGTCTTGACGGGAATGCAAGACCCTGTGGGAGCGGGTTCACCCGCGAATAATAACGTATGTCAAACAAAACAAAGTAGGGGGTAACGCAGCACAAAACGGGCGTAAA
>NZ_JBNNVS010000093.1:0-6880 GCF_050280665.1 Pseudomonas sp. NPDC089547
GCGCGGCCCGATCGCGACACAAGGCCGCTCCTACAGGAGACCGCGTACGCTTGTAGGAGCGGCCTTGTGTCGCGATCGGGCTGCGCAGCAGCCCCCGGCATCACTCAGCGATAACGCTCAAGCCAGTGCGCGTATGGCGCTGGCAAGGTCCAGGAGGCTTTCTCCACCCCCAGCTCCTTGGCTGCAAAGTACGCCCAGTGCGGGTCGGCCAAATGCGCACGCCCGACCGAAACCAGGTCCAGCTGGTTGGCCTGCAACGCAGCCTCCGCCAGTTGCGGCGTGCCAAAGCCCCATGCCGAAGTCACCGGCAGCTTCGCCTCACGGCGTACACGCTCGGCAATCGGCCCCATGAATGCCGGGCCCCACGGGATATTGGTCTCGGGGATGGTGAAACCGACGCTCACGCTCAGCAGGTCCAGGCCACCGGCCTTGAAGCGGCGCGCCAGCTCGATCGACTCTTCCAGGGTCTGCTCGTCGCGGCCGTCGTATTCCAGCACACCAAAGCGCGCGGTCAGCGGCAGGTTCTCCGGCCACACTTCACGCACCGCGGCCAAGGTTTCCAGCAGGAAGCGGCTGCGGTTGTCGAAGCTGCCGCCGTAGGCGTCGGTACGCTTGTTGGAGTGTTCGGAGAAGAAGCTCTGGCCCAGGTAACCGTGGGCAAAGTGCAGTTCGATCCACTCAAAGCCGGCATCACGCGCACGGCGGGCGGCATCGACGAAGTCCTGCTTGACCCGGGCGATGTCATCCAGGCTCATCTCGCGTGGCACTTTCGGCAGGTGCGCGCCAAAGGAAACGGCAGACGGGGCGATGGTTTGCCAGCCGCGGGCGTCGTCGGCGGCAATGTGGTCATCACCTTCCCACGGGCGGTTGGCGCTGGCCTTGCGCCCGGCGTGGGCTATCTGGATACCTGGCACGGAGCCGGCGGCCTTGATGGCCTGCACCACCGGCACGAAGGCCTGGGCGTGGGCATCGCTCCAGATACCGGCGCAACCGGGGGTGATACGCCCTTCCGGCGCCACCGCCGTGGCTTCGACCACCAGCAGGCCGGCACCACCACGGGCCAGGCCTGCGTAGTGCACGTGATGCCAGTCGTTGATCATGCCGTCCTCGGCCATGTACTGGCACATCGGCGGGATGGCGATGCGGTTGCGCAGGGTGACGTCCTTGAGGGCGTAGGGTTCGAACAGTGCGGACATGGGAAACTCCGGGTTCATCTGAATACTGTTGTTCGATCATAATCGAACTATGGCAATTAATGAAACCCCCGTTATCATGTGAGCCATGCGAGCCTATAAACATCCCACCGCGCAAGACCTGATCCTTGAACGCCTGCTCTACGCGCTGAGCGACCCCGTGCGCCTGGAAATCGTCCGCCATCTGGCCGGTGTAACCGAAGCCAGCTGCGGCGAGCTGGACGGCGGCCGGCCGAAGTCGAGCATGTCCCATCACTTTCGCGTGCTGCGTGATGCAGGGTTGGTGCATACCCGCAATGTGGGCACGACCCACATGAATTCGTTGCGCAGCGAAATGCTGGGCGAGCGGTTTCCCGGGTTGCTGGAGTGCATCCTGCGGCAAGTTTGACCTGTCAGGCTGACACGATCCCTGTAGGAGCGGCCTTGTGTCGCGACAGGGGCGCGTAGCGGCCCCAGGTTTTCAGCTTCGCCGCAAGAATTGCCGGGGCCGCTTTGCGACCCTGTCGCGACACAAGGCCGCTCCTACAGGGGCAGTGTCAGCCTGCAGGTTTTGTACGGGCAAGCGCAAACCGGCACACCTGCCCTCCCCTGAGCATGCATTCCTCATGGCTGACTGCGGCCCCGCCCAGGGCGCCGATCAACGCCAGGTCCAGCTCGCAGACCACCGGATGCGCCTTGGCCAGATGATGGAACACACAATTGTGCGCGACGATCTCGGGTTCACCTGACGAGCGAAAGAACACCTGCGCCTCATACCCGGCAGTGTTCATGTGCTCGACGATACGCGCTTCATCCACCACCTTGTGCTCAAGGTCTGCGGCCAGCTTGCGCCCCAGTTGGCGCATCAGCGCCAGCAGTGCTTCCTGGCCCAGCAAACCTGCCACCTCACCAATCAGCAGGTTGGCCAGCAGCGGGTACTGGCGGGGGAACTGTTCGCGGGCGTGCTCGGTCAGCTCGTGCAGCTGTTCCGGCCGACGCCCGGTAGGCCGGGTAGCGCCGCGCTTGACCAGGCCATCACGCTCCAGTGCGGCCAGGTGCTGGCGCACGGCCGTGCGGGTGATCGCCAGGGCCTGCGCCAGGTCGTCGATGCTCATGCCAGCTGGCCGGTGCAGCAACGCGTGGAGCAGGTCCTGTTGGGTACGGCCCAAACCTTCAAGCATCAGAACTTGCCCGGGAATTGTTTGACCAGCGCTGCAGCCAAGGCATCGGACAAGGTCAGGATATGCTCACGCATCATTCCCCATGTGCGCGCCTCGGCGGCGTAGTCACCGGCCGCCAGTTGATCGATCTGCGCCACATGGTGGCCGCCATGAGCACTGAGCAACGTCAGCAGGGTCGGTTCGGGCAGGTTCGGGTTGGCCTTGGCCAGGAACGCCGCGATGGCCTTGGCATTGCTGGTCAGTTCATCGACGGCGGCTTGTTGGCCCTTCTTGTCCTTGACCACGGTGGCGTCGCTGTAATGCTTGATAGCGCCCCAGTGGCCGGCCAGCAGTTTCAACAACTGGTCAGCAGCGGGCTGGCCGTACAGCGGGGCGATGCTGCTGGCGATTCGTGTGGCGTCGCTGACCACTTCATTGGCGGCGACTTGCGCCTGTTTGGCGTTGCCGGCCTGGTTGGCTACGGCATAGTTGCGCACCCAGAAGATGTGCTCGACCCAGAGGTCGCGCAGGGCCATGCGCGTGGTCAATGCAGCGGATTCTGCGGGTTTGGCGGCGGGGGTCGGGGAGGCGTAGCTCTGGCTCCATGCCGGCTGGGCGCACAGGGCGAGCAGCAGTAAGGCAGCAATCTTGGTGTTCATGACGGCACCCTCCTGGAGGGGATCGACTGACAAGATTAATTTAAGCATCAAAATATGTTTTTATCGGTTGCTGTGCAGGTTTCCGATCAGTGGCTTTCTGTGCCGGCCTCTTCGCGGGCTTGCCCGCTCCCACAGGAACTGCACAAACCTGCAGGCGACGCGTTACCTGTGGGAGCGGGCGAGCCCGCGAAGAGGCCCGAACAGGCAACAAAAAAGCCACGAGGTCACCCCCGTGGCTTTGTTGTCACAACAATGGCCAGTTACAGCGCCATGTCGTTCTCAGGCTTGCTCTCAACCGGCTCGCTCGCAGCGCCACCGAAGTCGACGCTGGCATCGATCACCGGCGGTTTCTCCAGTTGCAGCACTTCAGCGGTGTAGTTCCACTCTTTCTGGGTGGCCGCTGCCGAATCGTTCAGCTTGGTGCCGTAGCTCGGTACGATTTCCTTGATCTTGGCTTGCCACTCTGGGGTAGCAACCTTCTCCTTGAACACCGTCTCCAGCACGTTCAGCATGATCGGCGCAGCCGTGGAGGCGCCTGGCGATGCACCCAGCAGGCCAGCGATGGTGCGGTCTTCGGAGGCAACCACTTCGGTACCCAGCTTCAGCACGCCGCCCTTCTCGGCATCACGCTTGATGATCTGCACGCGCTGGCCGGCCTGCCACAGGCGCCAGTCTTCTTTCTTGGCGTTCGGGAAGTAGGTGCGCAGGGCTTCGAAGCGGTCGTCATCCGACAGCATCAGCTGGCCTGCAAGGTACTCGACCAGCGGGTACTGCTCGATACCCACCTTGGTCATTGGCCACACGTTGTGGGTGGTGGTGCTGCTCAGCAGGTCCAGGTACGAACCGTTCTTCAGGAACTTGGTCGAGAAGGTAGCGAACGGGCCAAACAGGATCACGCGCTTGCCGTCCAGCACACGGGTGTCCAGGTGCGGTACCGACATGGGTGGTGCGCCGGTCGAAGCAATGCCGTAGGCCTTGGCCATGTGCTGCATGGCCACGGTCGGGTTCTCGGTTACCAGGAACGAGCCGCCCACCGGGAAGCCTGCGTATTCCTTGGCTTCCGGAATGCCCGACTTCTGCAGCAGCTTCAGTGCGCCGCCGCCGGCACCGATGAACAGGAACTTGGCATCGGTGGCCGACTCGGTACCGTCCTTCAGGTTCTTGTACTCGACGTGCCAGGAGCCGTCCTTGTTGCGGGTGATGTCCTGCACTTCGCTGGACAGCTTCAGATCGAAGCCTTTCTGGGTTTGCAGGTGGCCAACGAACTGGCGGGTGATCTCGCCGAAGTTCACGTCGGTGCCGATTGGCGTCCAGGTCACGGCCAGTTTCTGGTTAGGGTCGCGGCCTTCCATCATCAGCGGGACCCACTTGGCGATCTGCGCGTGGTCCTCGGAATACTGCATCGGGCGGAACAGCGGGCTGGCCTGCAGCGCGTCGTACCGCTTCTTCAGGAACTTGATGTTGTCATCGCCCCACACGAAGCTCATGTGCGGGGTAGTGTTGATGAACGAGTGCGGGTTCTTCAGCACGCCCTGGCGTACCTGCCACGACCAGAACTGGCGGGAGATCTGGAAGGCTTCGTTGATTTCGATGGCCTTGGAGATGTTGACGTTGCCGTCTTTGTCTTCAGGGGTGTAGTTCAGTTCGGCCAGCGCGGAGTGGCCGGTACCGGCGTTGTTCCAGCCGTTGGAGCTTTCTTCGGCCACGCCGTCCAGGCGCTCGACCATTTCCATCGACCAGCTTGGCTCCAGCTCGTGCAGCCACACGGCCAGGGTGGAGCTCATGATGCCGCCGCCGACCAGCAGCACGTCTACTTTCTTGGTTTCTGCGGCGTGCGCTTGCATGACGCTTGCAGCGACAGCCAGACCCAGCAAGGTCTTGCCAGCTTTCTTGAACATTGATCAATTCCAGTCAGGAGAACGGAGGGAGGGCCTGTGGCTGGCCCAGGTGTTCCTTGTTCTTCAGCGCAGGCTTTTTGTTGGTCATTGTTCAGCAGCCAGAGAACCAGAAAACGACTCGGCCTTTTGTCGAATTGACCGACAAGGCTGAATCGTTTTTCTGATTGTATCCGAAATGCCAGCACAAACAAATTGCGCGCCGTCGCGTCAAGGCGACAGGTTGTCCCAGGCTCGGCACCGGCGAGGCCGACAATGATTGCAGTATTTTTCAGCGACCTCTACTATCGCGATCACTTCTCATTTACACCAATTTGCGCTCGCACCGGATGCCGCCGTGGTTTCGATCCCAGAGTTGAACACCTCGCTTCATACCCTGTACCACAGCCATTCGCGCTGGTTGCTCGGCTTCCTGTACCGTCGGCTTGGCAGCCGCTGCGATGCTGCCGACCTGGTGCAGGACACCTTCGTGCGCATTCTCAACCGCCCAAGGCAGTTTGACGGTGAACGCGGTGAGCGCTCGTACCTGGCCACCATCGCCCGCGGCCTGTGCGTGGACCACTGGCGGCGGCAGAAGCTGGAACAGGCCTGGCTGCAGCAGTTGGCCTTGCAGCCCGAAGCACTGCAGCCCTCCCCCGAACAGCGCGCCATCATTGTCGAAACCCTGCACGAGGTGGACGCGATGCTGCTGCGCCTGCCGGCCAAGGTACGCCAGGCATTCCTGCTGGCGCAGATCGATGGCATGGCCTACCGCGACATCGCCGCACATGTCGGGGTGAGTGAACGCATGATCAAGAAATACCTGGCCCAGGCGTTTCTGCATTGCGCCATTCTTGAAGCCGAGCTCGACGGGTTGCTGGTGGAGTGATGCCATGACCTCATCCGCACAAAAGCTCAGCCATGCCAGCCTGCAACAAGCCGCGCAGTGGTATGTGCAGTTGCAGGACGATAACGTCAGCCCTCACCTGCGCGCCCAGTGGCAACACTGGCTGGGCCAGCACAGTGACCATCAGGCGGCCTGGCACTACGTGCAACGTGTCGGCCAGCGTTTTACCCCCTTGCAGGGCGAAGGCGCGGCGGCGGGCCGGGCACTGCGTGAGCACGACGCACACCGCTTCAGCCGGCGCACCGGGCTCAAGTCGCTGCTGGTGCTGGGTGCCAGCTCGCTACTGGGCTGGCGGGCCTGGCAGGGTGCGCCCTTGTCGGGTTTGGGCGCCGATATTGCCACGGGCATCGGGGAAATCCACGAGACCCGCCTGGCCGATGGCAGCCACCTGTGGCTGGGCGCCCAGAGTGCCGTGGACATGGAGTTCTCCACATTCAGCCGGGTGCTGAAACTGCGTTTTGGCGAGCTGCTGGTGGAAACCGCCCACGACCCGCGTCGCCCCTTCTTTGTCGATACCGCGCAAGGGCGCATGCAGGCGCTGGGTACACGCTTTGCGGTGTGCCAGCAGGGCGAGAACACCCGGCTGGACGTGTATGCCGGCGCCGTGGAGGTGTGTACTGCGCACAGCGGTGAGCGCTGCATCGTGCAGGCGGGCCAGCAGGTGGAGTTCAGTGCCCGGGGCATCGGCAGCACGCGCGCGGCGCAAAGCGCGGGTGAGTCGTGGATTCATCACCGTTTGAATGCCGAAGACATGCCCTTGGCGCAGTTGCTGCAAACGCTTGGACGCTATCGCCATGGGCATCTGGGTTGGCACCCGGATGTTGCACGGCTGTCGGTGATGGGGGCCTTCCCGCTCAACGATACCGACCGGGCGCTGGAGTTGTTGCAAGCGGCGTTGCCGGTGCGGGTGCAGCGTGTGACACCGTGGTGGGTGACTGTCGAGCCGGTTTGATTGCTGTGGGCCAGCGTAGCCTTCCAAGGCATGCACGGACCTGTAGGAGCGGCCTTGTGTCGCGATGGGCTGCGTAGCAGCCCCAGGGTTTCAGCACAGCGGCACAAATTGCCGGGGCTGCTGCGCAGCCCATCGCGACACAAGGCCGCTCCTACA
>NZ_JBNNVS010000094.1:0-6201 GCF_050280665.1 Pseudomonas sp. NPDC089547
GTGATCAAGCGGATGGCTTACGGCTACCGGGACAGCGAGTTCTTTTTCATGAAGATCAAGAATGACTTTCCCGGCAATCCGTGAAGAACCTTTTTTTATGGCTATTCGCATTCCCCTGTAGGAGCGGCCTTGTGTCGCGATGGGGCGCAAAGCGGCCCCAATACCTGCAACCGAGGTATTCCTGACAGACCGAACTGGCTGATATAGGGGCCGCTTTGCGGCCCATCGCGACACAAGGCCGCTCCTACAGGGGTCGTGCGAAAATAAAATTTCGGTTATTAATAAATAGCTTCTTATTCCTTTACGAATATAACTCCCTCCCTATACTTGTCTCCAAGCACGCAAACTTACTGGAGGCGTCCCCATGCGCAATGAGTCAATTCGTTACCTGATTGTGCCGGGCTGGCAAGGATCGCCAGACAACCATTGGCAAAGTCACTGGCAGCGCACGCTGCCCAACAGTGCCCGGGTCGAGCAGGCTGACTGGCTGACCCCGCAACGGCAGGACTGGGTGCAGGCGCTGGAGCAGGTAATTGCCGCCGAGCGCTCGCCGGTGATCCTGATTGCCCACAGCCTGGGCTGCATCACCGTCGCCCACTGGGCCGCGCAGGCCAGCCCGGCTTTGCTGCGACGCGTGCGTGGTGCGCTGTTGGTGGCGCCAGCGGATGTCGAGCGGCCCACCTGCGCGCCTGCCTTGCGCAATTTTGCGCCGATCCCGACCGATGTATTGCCGTTCCCCAGCCAGGTGGTCAGCTCGGACAACGACCCGGCCGTGAACGTGCCACGGGCGCTGTACCTGGCCCAGGCATGGGGCGCCGAGGCAGGGCTGCTGAGCAATGCCGGGCACATCAACGTCAAGTCCGGCCATGAGCGCTGGGAACAAGGCTTTGCCTACCTGTACCGCTTGCAGAGCCGGGTTGAGCAGCGCGCACTGCGTCGCGCCTGACAGCCCTTGCTGTTTTCCGTTTACCTGACGCCCGGCCTGAGCAGGCCTGGGGCGGGAGTCCGTCATGACGTTTCAAAACCCGTTTGGCCAGCCGCTGCTGACCTTCCCCGAGCTGGACAAGAGCCCGCTGAGCATCCGCGCCAAGGCCTTGGTGTTCATCGACCCGCGTTCGCAGCAACTGCGTGAGGACCTTGAGCGCCTGGCGCCGCAACCCTTGCCCGTGCTGATCCGTGGCGAGACCGGCACCGGCAAGGAGTTGCTGGCCCGGCAAATCCACCGTGCCAGCGACCGTGGCGGGCTGTTCGTGTCGGTCAACTGCGCGGCCATCAGCCCCACTTACGCCGATGCCGAACTGTTCGGCTACAGCGCCGGCAGCCATGGCGGTACCGCCAGCAGCCGCGCCGGCTGGTTCGGTTCGGCCAACGGCGGCACGCTGTACCTGGACGAGATTGCCGACTTGCCGCTGGCCATCCAGGGCAAGCTGCTGGCAGCCCTGGAAAACCGCGAAGTCACCCGGGTGGGGGCACAGCAGCCACAGCCGGTGGATGTGCGGCTGGTGGCCGCGACCAGCATCGACCTGGCGCGGGTAGTAAAAGCGGGGCGCTTCAACGAACGCCTGTACCAGTACCTGCGTGAGGGTGCGCTTGAACTGCCGCCGCTGCGCGAGCGGCCAGGCGACATTCTGCCGCTGGCCGAGTACTTCGTGGGCATCTACAGCGTACGCCTGCAGCGGCCAGTGCCGCTGGTGAGCGAGGCGGCGCAGCAGGTGCTGGAAGCGCATTTCTGGCCTGGCAATACCCGCGAACTGGAGAACGTCATCCACTTTGCCTTGCTGGTAAACGATGGCGAAGAGATCCAGCCAGAAGACCTCGACTTGCTCAACACCGCGCGCTAGACATTGCTCATAAGCAAAGTGACTGATGGCAGTTTGTTTTTGGAATAAGCAACTAAGTAAAAGATATTGTTACGGAATAAAAATTCTAGGTATTGTCCGCCTCACGCCCGCTGGTGAACCGGTTGGGCACCCGATTCGCCATCGCCGATGGCCCAGATTCAGAACAAGGACCACCATGAAGAAGACCCTGCTGACCACTGCCCTGGCCGCTGCCCTGTCGTTCTCCGGCCTGGCCGCCGCTGCCGAGAAACTGGTGGTTGCCGCTACCCCGGTACCGCACGCCGAAATCCTTGAGCTGATCAAGCCGACCCTGGCCAAAGAAGGCGTGGACCTGCAGATCAAGGTCTTCACCGACTACGTGCAGCCGAACGTGCAGGTTGACCAGAAGCGCCTGGACGCCAACTACTTCCAGACCCTGCCGTACTTGAAGAGCTTCAACGAAGGCAAGGGCACCCACCTGGAAACCGTGATCGGTGTGCACGTCGAGCCGTTCGGTGGTTATTCGAAGAAGATCAAGAACCTGTCCGAGCTGAAGGAAGGCGCCACTGTTGCCATCCCTAACGAAGGCAGCAACAGCGGCCGCGCCCTGATCCTGCTGCAGAAGGCCGGCCTGATCACCCTGAAAGACCCGAAAAACGCCCTGGCCACGCCAAAGGACATTGCCGAGAACCCGAAGAAGCTGAAGTTCCGCGAGCTTGAATCGGCCATGCTGCCGCGTGTGCTGGACCAGGTCGACCTGGACATGATCAACACCAACTACGCCCTGGAAGCCGGCCTGAACCCGGCCAAGGACGCGCTGGTGATCGAAGGTGCCGACTCGCCGTACGTGAACTTCCTGGTTGCCCGCCCGGACAACAAGGACAGCGAGGCCATCCAGAAACTGGCCAAGGCCCTGACCAGCCCGGAAGTTAAAGAATTCATCGCCAAGAAGTACCAGGGTGCGGTGCTGCCGGCGTTCTGATGCGCTTGTAGATTTTTGCGTAACCAAACGCCGACACCCTTGTGTCGGCGTTTTTGTTTCTGGGGCCGCCAATACCTGTGGGAGCGGGCATGCCCGCGAACACCGGCGTAGCCGGTGCCATGCACCGCAGCGCTTGCTTCGCGGGCACGCCCGCTCCCACAGGGTCGGTGATATGCATATGTAATAAAGGTATTTATTAAAAAGTTTTTAGATCATTAGAGTCTAGTTATTGTGCCCACGCGCACCCTGCAGACTTGCTCTACCCATGACCCTCGACACCGCATTCATCCTCAGCACGCTACCCGCCTTCCTCAAGGCCGTGGGCGTGACCTTGCAGGTCGGCCTGATCGCCATCGCCACATCTCTGCTGGTAGCCCTGGTCAACGCCACCCTGCTGGTGCTGCGCACCCCCTACCTGTGGCGCCTGGTCAAAGCCTACGTGGAGCTCGCACGCAACACGCCACTGCTGATCCAGCTGTTCTTCGTCTACTTCGCGTTACCCAGCCTGGGCCTGAAGATTTCCGGCTTCAGCGCCGCCATCATCACCATGACCTTCATGGGCGGTGCCTACCTAACCGAGGTGTTGCGGGCTGGCATCGAGGCAGTGCCGCGTGCCCAGCTTGAGTCCGGGCGCTCCATCGGCTTGTCCGAGGGCCAGTTGCTGCGCCATGTGCTGCTGCCCCAGGCCGGCATCCTCAGCTTGCCGGCGCTGTTTGCCAACTTCATCTTCCTGCTCAAGGAAACCACCGTGGTGTCGGCGGTGGCCGTGCCGGAAATTCTCTACACCACCAAGAACTACATCGCGCTGTACTACAAAACCTACGAAATGCTCACCGTGCTGACCCTGCTCTGCGTGCTGCTGTTCCTGCCGCTTTCGTTGCTGCTGCGCTATGTGGAAAGGAGGCTGCAACATGGCCAGTTCGGGGTTTGAACTGTTGCTGCAGGCCTTGCCGCAGCTGGCCGGCGGCGCTGCACAGACCTTGGCCATCTCGGCGCTGGGGATTCTGTTCGCGACGCTGGGTGGGGTGCTGTACGGCGTGCTGGCAACACTGGGTAACCGTGCCCTGAACATTGCCTTGCAGATTTACCTGGAGCTGTTCCGCGCCATCCCGGTACTGGTCTGGCTGTACCTGGTGTTCTTCGGCCTGCCGATCTTCTTTGCCCTGAGCATCCCCAGCTTCTGGTGCGCCGTGCTGGTACTGGCCCTGTGGGGCGCCAGCGAGGTGGGCGAGGTGGTGCGCGGTGCATTGGCTTCGCTGCCGCGTGGCCAGCGCGAGGCGGGGCTGTCGATTGGCCTGGCCGGCTGGCAGTTGTATGGCTACGTGCTGCTGCCGCAGGCGCTCAAGCGCATGACCCCGCCGACCATCAACATCTACACGCGGATCATCAAGACCAGCTCGCTGGCGGTGCTGATCGGCGTGGTCGAGGTGATCAAGGCTGGCCAGCAGATCATCGAGCGCACCTACGAGTCAGTGCTGATCTACGGCGCCCTGTTCCTGTTCTTTTTCATTGTCTGTTATCCGCTTTCCGCCGCTTCGCGCGTGCTGGAACGCCGCTGGGCCCACTCATGAGCGCATTGATCGAATTCCGGGGTTTCAATAAGTTTTTTGGCGAGCACCAGGTGCTCAAGGACGTCGACCTGAAGGTGGCGGCCGGCGAAGTGGTAGTTATCCTCGGCCCCAGCGGTTGCGGCAAAAGCACGCTGTTGCGCTGCCTGAATGGCCTGGAGCAGGCCCACAGCGGCCACCTGCTGCTGGCCGGGCAAGAGCTGCTCGACCCGCGCACCGATTGGCGCGACGTGCGCCAGCGGGTTGGCATGGTGTTTCAGAGCTATCACCTGTTCGGCCACATGAGCGTGATCGACAACCTGTTGCTTGGCCCGCTCAAGGTGCAAAAGCGCGAGCGTGCCGAAGCGCAGGCCCAGGCCGAGGCGCTGCTGGCTCGGGTCGGCCTGCTGGACAAGCGCGACGCTTTTCCCCGGCAGTTGTCCGGCGGCCAGCAGCAACGGATCGCCATCGTACGTTCGCTGTGCATGAACCCCGAGGTGATGCTGTTCGACGAGGTTACCGCGGCTCTCGATCCGGAAATGGTCAAGGAGGTGCTGCAGGTGATTCAGGGCCTGGCCCGCGACGGCATGACCCTGCTCATCGTTACCCACGAAATGGCCTTCGCTCGCGCGGTGGCCGACCGCATCGTGTTCATGGAGGCCGGCAGGATCCTTGAACAGGGCGACCCCGAGAGCTTCTTCACCCGACCGCAGACCGCACGCGCGCAGCAGTTCCTGGAGAAATTCTCTTTCGTAGAAAGCCTGCCAAAGACACTGCACAAGGAACTGTCATGAAAACTGCCAACCTCACCAAACTGCTGGCGCCGTTGTTCGGCCTGGCCCTGCTGGCCGGCTGCAACAAGGCCGAGGAGCCACCCAAGCCTGCGGCCGCATCGCCGGCTACCAGTTACCTGGAAACCATCAAGGCCCGCGACAAGCTGATTGTCGGCGTGTTCACCGACAAGCCACCGTTTGGCTTCGTCGATGAAAAGGGACGCTACGTAGGCTTTGACACCGATATCGGCCGGCGCCTGGCCAAGGACCTGCTGGGTGATGAAAACAAGGTCGAGTTTGTTGCCGTGGAGCCTGCCAGCCGTATTCCGTTCCTGCAGAGCGACAAGGTCGACTTGATCCTTGCCAACATGACCGTGACCCCGGAGCGCAAGGAAGCGGTGGACTTCACCAACCCCAACTTGCGCGTTGCCGTGCAGGCCATCGTTGCCGATGGCAGCCCGGTACAGAAACTGGATGACCTGGCCGACAAGACCATCATCGTTACCACCGGCACCACGGCTGACATCTGGCTGACCAAAAACCACCCGGAGTGGAAGCTGCTCAAGTTCGAGAAGAACAGCGAATCGCTGCAAGCCCTGGCTACCGGGCGTGGCGATGCCTATGCGCAGGACAACCTGATCCTGTTCAGCTGGGCCAAGCAGAACCCGGGCTACCGCGTGCTGCCGCAGTTGCTGGGTGATGAGGCACCGATTGCGCCGGCAGTGAAGAAGGGCAATACCGAATTGCGTGACTGGGTGAATGCCGAACTGGCCAAGCTGGGTGAGGAGAAGTTCCTGCTCAAACTGTATGACCAGTATGTGCGCAAGGAACTGAGCGATGACACCAAGCCGGAAAGCGTGATCGTCGAAGGCGGCAAGTGGCAGGGATAACTGGCCAAGGGGGCCGCTTTGCGGCCCATCGCGACACAAGGCCGCTCCTACAGGGGACCGCGCAAGTCCAGGACACGCGGCCCCGTGTAGGAGCGGCCTTGTGTCGCGATGGGCTGCGAAGCAGCCCCTACGGCGCTGGCACCAATCGCAAGGTACTCTGCGCCGGTATCATCCCCATCTGCGCCTTTT
>NZ_JBNNVS010000095.1:0-5808 GCF_050280665.1 Pseudomonas sp. NPDC089547
ATTCTCTGGCAGGCTGATTCGTGCCTGGATGTTGCTGAGAGAGGCCGTGGGCTTTTCTACTGAAAATTTGCCTCCGGCCATAGAATCTCCCACAGCAAGTGCACAGACCTTCAATCTGTGCGATCACTGTGGGAGCGGGTTTACCCGCGAAGAGGCCGGCGCAGGAAAAATCAGAGCGCCATGCGGTAATGCAGGCTATAGCTCTCCACCCCATCGTTGGGCTCTTTGATACCGGCATTGGAGTAGTGGATCGCCCTAACGCCAATCTCATGCCCACCCGCAAAGCGCAAGCCAAAGCCGATGCGGTCCTCGAACTGAAACGCCGAGCCCAGTTCGTTGCTTTCCAGCTCGGTGCTGGAGAACGCCGCCACACCGATCCCTGCTTCGATGTAAGGTTTCACCGACTGCCCGGCAAATTCATAGACGAATACCGGCGCAAAGGACAGGCTATGGTTGCTGGCCGTCTTGTCGCCATCCCAATAGGTGTAGGACCCATCCCAGTAGCCGGTCAGCCGGCCGACGCTGGTCTGCCACCAGCTCGCGTCCCAGTTCGATTGCAGCCCCAGCCGATAGACCATGGTCGAGTCACCGGTCTCCCCCACCGAAAACGAAACGTCGGCAGCCTGTGCCGACAGCGCTTGCCCCAGGGTAAAGGCGGCAGCCGCCGCCAAGCCAAGCAGTTTCTTCATGAGAAACATCCTTCTTCCTGATGCTGTTATTAGTGTCCGCCTCATGTCAGGCAAAGCGGTAGAAAGCAGATGTGGAACGATAGTTCAGCTTATTTCACGTTTTTTTCACAACGCAAAGCTTTGCACATCGCCGGACTTATGCCACAGCACAGGTAGGATTTTTCTCAGGGTTTCTGGGTCAGCGCTGGTCCAGAAGCGGGCCTCGCCGGCCGGGCCTTCGGCCAGCAGAACATTGGCACCCAGCAGCCGCTGCAGTTGGCGCGCCACGGCCGCGCCCGTGTCGATGATTGCCACATCCGCTGGCACCAGCTCGGCCAGCAACGGGCGTAGGAAGGGGTAATGGGTGCAACCGAGGATCAGTGTGTCGCAGCCGGCGGCCAGTAGCGGCTGCACATAGCCAAGCAGCATCTGGCGCAGCGCCACGCTGGCGACGTCGCCGGTCTCGATCAGTTCGACCAGCCCCGGGCAAGGCTGGGTGATGACCTGCACGTCATTGGCAAAACGGTCGAGCAAAGCAGCGAACTTGGCGCTCTGCAGGGTACCGGTAGTGGCCAGCACACCGACCACGCCCGAGCGGGTAGCCGCCGCTGCGGGCTTTACAGCGGGCTCCATGCCCACCAGCGGCCAGGTGGGGTACAACTCGCGCAAGTCGGCCACCGCCGCCACCGTGGCGGTGTTGCACGCCAGCACCATGGCCTTGGCGCCTTGCTCCTGGAAGAACGCGGCTATGCGCCGGCAGCGTTCACGGATGTAGTCCGGCGACTTCTCACCGTAGGGTACATGGCCGCAATCGGCCACATACAGCAGCGTCTCGTTGGGCAGCAAACGCTGGATCTCGGCGAGCACCGACAAACCGCCGACCCCCGAGTCCATCACGCCGACCGGCGCCGAGCGCTCAGCCATCGCGCTTGCCGCAGACTGCGCAAGCCGGGTCGCGCTTGACGCGCAGTTCGCGGATGCGGGTACCAAGGGCATCGATCAACAACAGGCGGCCCACCAGCGGCTCACCGAAGCCAGCCAGCAACTTCATCGCCTCCAGCGCCTGCAAGCTACCCACCAGGCCCACCAGCGGCCCGATAACCCCAGCTTCGCTGCAGGTCAGTTCATCTTCACTGCCATGCCCATACAAACAGTGGTAGCAAGGGCTGTAGTCACGCCGCGGGTCGAACACTGACAACTGCCCTTCCAGGCGGATCGCTGCGCCACTTACGAGTGGCTTGCCAGCCGCGACGCACGCGGCGTTGACCGCCTCACGCGTGGCAAAATTGTCAGAGCAGTCCAGCACCAGGTCGACCGCCGCCACGGCGGCAGCCAGCGAGTCTTCGTCCAGTGCCTGGCGGTGGGCAACCAGGCTGATTTTCGGGTTGATCGCCTCCAGGCGCTGCAAGGCCGAGTCGACCTTGCTCATGCCAACGCTGGCACTGTCGTGGATCACCTGGCGTTGCAGGTTGGTCAGGTCGACGGTGTCGAAGTCGGCGAGGTGCAACTCACCTACCCCGGCGGCAGCCAGGTACAGTGCTACCGGGGAGCCCAAGCCGCCGAGGCCGACAATCAGTGCCTTGCTTTGCTTGAGCCGCAGTTGGCCGTCGATGTCGATCTGGGCCAGCAATACCTGCCGACTGTAACGCAGCAGCTCCTCATCACTCAGCATGGCAAGCGCCCCAGGGTAATACGTTCATGGCCGCCCAGGTCCGTGCGGCTGGCGACCTCGATAAAACCGTGCTCAGCCAGCAAGGCACGCACCGCTGCGGCCTGATCGTAACCATGTTCCAGCAACAACCACCCCCCTGGCAACAAGTGCGCTGGGGCCTGGGCTGCAATCACACGCAGGTCGTCCAGGCCATCGGCGCCGGCCACCAGCGCACTGCTCGGCTCGAAGCGCACGTCACCGGCCACGAGGTGCGGGTCTTCGGCGGCGATGTAGGGCGGGTTGCTGACAATCAGGTCGAAACGCTCGCCGGCCAGGCTGTCGAACCAGTGGCTTACCCGTACCTGGGCGTTGGCCAGGCCCAGGCGCTGGCGGTTACGCTCGGCCAGGGCTGCGGCCTCTTCCACCCGGTCAACCGCTGTCACCTGCCAGGCCGGACGATCACTGGCCAAGGCCAGGGCAATTGCACCGGTACCGGTACCCAGGTCGAGGACCTTGGCTGGCGAGGCGGCTTGAAGTTCGAGGGCAGTCTCGACCAACAGTTCGGTATCCGGCCGCGGGATCAGGGTATGCGGCGCCACTTCCAGGTCGATCGTCCAGAACCCCTGCTGCCCCAGGATATAGGCAACCGGCTCTCCGCCACGGCGGCGTTGCAGGTACCCGGCGTAGGTTTCGGCATCTTCGCTGCTGACGATACGCTCGGGCCAGGTGTGCAGGTAACTGCGCGACTTGCCAATGGCAGCCGCCAGCAGCAGCTCGGCATCCAGGCGCTCGGTGGGCGATTCGGGCAACTGCGCGTTACGCAGCAAGCTGGCAATGATGGTCATCAGTCCCCCAGGGCGGCCAGTTGATCGGCCTGGTATTCGGCCAGCAGCGGTTCGATCACCGCCTCCACGCCACCGCTGAGGATGTCGTCCAGCGAGTACAGGGTCAGGTTGATACGGTGGTCGGTCACCCGGCCCTGTGGGTAATTGTACGTGCGAATGCGCTCGGAGCGGTCACCGGAGCCCACCAGCAGCTTTCGCTCGCTGGCGATGGCATTCTGCGCAGCGCTGGTCTGCATGTCATTGAGTTTGGCCGACAGCCAGGACATGGCACGGGCACGGTTCTTGTGCTGCGAACGCTCTTCCTGGCACTCAACCACAATGCCGGTGGGCAAGTGGGTAATGCGGATGGCCGAGTCGGTCTTGTTCACGTGCTGGCCACCGGCACCGGATGCGCGGTAGGTATCCACGCGCAGGTCGGCCGGGTTGATTTCGATGGCTGCCTGCTCGTCCGGCTCGGGCAGCACCGCCACCGTGCATGCGGAGGTGTGCACGCGGCCTTGGGACTCAGTCTCGGGCACGCGCTGCACGCGGTGTGCGCCAGACTCGAACTTGAGCTTGCCGTACACGTTCTCACCCTCGACGCGGGCGATGATTTCCTTGTAGCCGCCGTGCTCGCCCTCGTTCTCCGACAGGATTTCCAGGCGCCAGCCGCGTTTTTCGGCGTAGCGCGAGTACATGCGGAACAAGTCGCCAGAGAAGATCGCCGCCTCGTCGCCCCCCGTACCGGCGCGGATCTCGAGGAACACGTTGCGACCGTCGTTGGGGTCTTTGGGCAGCAGCATGCGTTGCAGCTGCGCCTCCAGCGTCAGCAGCTGTTCCTTGGCCTCACGCACTTCTTCCACGGCCATTTCGCGCAGGTCCGGGTCGCTGTCCTTGAGCAGCGCCTGGGCGCCTTCAAGGTCGTCCTGCACTTTGCACCACTCTTTATAAGCAGCGTAGACGGGCTCGACCTCGGCGTATTCACGGGAGTACGCGCGAAAGCGTGTCTGGTCGGAAATGACCTCGGCATCACCAAGCAGGGCGGTGAGTTCTTCGAAGCGATCCTGGAGGATATCCAGTTTGTTCAGCAGCGACGCTTTCATTGCGGGGATTTGTCCGTCGAGCCCTCGTTGAGGGCAAAGAGTTCCTGGGCCATGGCCAGCGCATCGAGGCGGCCCTCGGCCGAGAGCTTTTTCAGCTGCACGCTAGGCGCATGCAGGAGTTTGTTGGTCAGGCCCCGGGCCAAGGCGGCCAGTACGTCTTCGGGGTTACCGCCGTTGGCTAGCAGGCGCTGGGCCTTTTGCAGTTCTTCGTCGCGCAGGCGTTCGCTTTGCTGGCGATAGGCCTTGAGCACGTCCACCGCCGCCAGCTCGCGCAGGCGCAGCATGAAGTCTTCGGCGCCCACCGAGACCAGCTCTTCCGCGGCCTGGGCGGCGCCCTGGCGGCTTTTGAGGTTTTCCGCCACCACGTCGTGCAGATCGTCGACAGTGTACAGGTAGACATCGTCCAGTTCGCCGACTTCCGGTTCGATGTCGCGTGGCACGGCGATATCGACCATGAAGATCGGTTTGTGCCGACGTTGTTTGAGCGCACTCTCGACCGCGCCCTTGCCCAGGATCGGCAACTGGCTGGCGGTAGAGCTGATGACGATGTCGCTGTTGGCCAGTTCCTGGGGAATGTCGGCCAGCAGCACAGCATGCGCGCCAAACTGCTCGGCCAGGATACTGGCCCGCTCCAGGGTACGGTTGGCCACGACGATACGACGCACGCCCTGCTCGTGCAGGTGGCGGGCGACCAGGGTGATGGTTTCGCCGGCACCGATCAGCAGCGCCTGGCTACGGCCAAGGTCGGCGAAGATCTGCTTGGCCAGGCTGACCGCGGCGAACGCCACCGACACCGGGTTTTCGCCAATGGCGGTATCGGTACGCACCTGCTTGGCAGCGCTGAAAGTGGCCTGGAACAGGCGCCCGAGCAGCGGCCCGACGGTGCCGGCCTCACGCGCCACGGCGTAGGCGGACTTCATCTGGCCGAGGATCTGCGGCTCGCCGAGCACCAGCGAGTCCAGGCCCGACGCCACGCGCATCATGTGCTTCACGGCATCGTGCTCTTCGTGCACGTAGGCGCTGGCGCGCAACTCGTCCAGGCTAAGGCGGTGATAGTCGGCCAGCCATTGCAGCAAGGCGTCGGCGGACAGGTGGTCCTGCTCTATATAGAGCTCGCTACGGTTGCAGGTCGACAGGATCGCCGCTTCGCGGCTGGACGTCAGTCGGCAGAGCTGCTGCAGGGCGTCTACCAGCTGCTCTGGGGTAAACGCCACGCGCTCGCGTACGTCTACCGAGGCAGTCTTATGGTTGATACCAAGTGCAAGAAAGGCCATGCAAGGTCGCTGGTTGTGACGGGAAGCCGATAATTGTCCTCTTTCGCAGGTTTTTGGACAACCACCGTTCGCTATTGCGCTGATAGCGCTACGGCTATCGCCGCATCCAGGCCAGCATGAGTGGCAATTCCACCGCTCCCCCCCGCTTTTGATCTGGCTCTTGATCTTGATCTTGATCTTGATCTTGATCTTCGCGACTTCAGGAGGCCGAGCGAAGGGCTTGCGGAGGGAGGTGACGGGCATGGATGCCCGTCAAGCGCTGAGGCCCCATGGATGGGGCCTGCAGCG
>NZ_JBNNVS010000096.1:0-5418 GCF_050280665.1 Pseudomonas sp. NPDC089547
AGGAGCGGCCTTGTGTCGCGAAAGGGCTGCAAAGCAGCCCCAGCAATTTGTGCATCTGCGCTGAAACCCCGGGGCTGCTCTGCAGCCCTTTCGCGACACAAGGCCGCTCCTACAGGGGATAGCGTCAGCTTTCGGAGCCTGTGTTGAAGTTTATTTTTACGGGTCCGCCGTGGTCATCCGTCTTCACTTCTCAAAAACGAATGCTTCGTATTTGAACGGGGGGAGTGAGATGGACCGAGGGCAATTGTGCAGGGCGTCGCTGACGTCGCTTTCTTTGCTGTGTGCGCTGCTGCCGGGCCTGGCCCAGGCCGAGCCGCGTGATTTCGACATTGCCCCGCAACCCTTGGCCAGCGCGCTCAACCGCCTGGCTGCGCAGGGTGGGTTGCAGGTGATCTTTGATGGCAACCTGGTGCAGGGCAAGAGCAGCCGTGGTATCAACGGCCGGCGCGAGCCGGAAGCGGCGCTGACCGAGTTGCTGCAAGGCAGTGGCCTGACCTGGCGCTCCACCGGCAGCGCCAGCGTCACCCTCGAGCCCGCCGCGCAGTCGTCCGGCACCCTGGAACTGGGCGCGACTTCCATCGTCGGCCAGGCCTACAGCTCGGTCAGCCCGGACGATGGCTACGTGGCCAAGCGCTCCTCGGTCGGCAGCAAGACCGACACGGCGCTGATCGAAACCCCGGCCTCGGTGTCGGTGATCACCCGCGAGCAGATCGAGGCCCAACAACCCAAGACCGTAGCCCAGGCGCTGCGTTACACCCCTGGGGTGAACACCGAACTGGCCGGCCCTCAGTTCGTGGTCGACCAGTTGTCCATTCGCGGTTTCCAGCAGGGTACCGGGCGCATGCTGCGCGACGGTACCCGCACCTTCCTGCCCGAGTTTCTCGGTTGGGACGCGCCAGAACCCTACGGGCTGGAGCGCATTGAAGTGCTGCGCGGTGCCAGCTCGGTGCTTTACGGGGCCTCGGACCCGGGCGGGCAGATCAACCTGGTGAGCAAGCGCCCGACCCAGCAGCCCCTGCGTCAGGTGCAGTTGCAAGCCGGTAACCTGAACTACCAGCAAGGCGCCTTCGACCTGGGCGATGCGCTGGATGACGAGGGCATCTGGAGCTACCGCCTGACTGGCCTGTTCCGCGAAACCGACGCCCAGACCGATCACATCACCAATCGCCGTCAGTACATTGCCCCGGCACTCAGCTATCGGCCCAGTGCCGATACCGAGTTCACCTTGCTGGGTGAATACCAGCGCCAGACCGGCAACTTCGCCAATGCGCTGCCCGCCAGTGGCACGGTGTTCCGGGATACGCGTGGCCGGCTGGACCGCGACACTTATGTGGGCGACAGCGCCTACGACTTCATGACCAACGAAAAAACCTCGCTGGGCTATGTGTTCGAGCACCACTTCGACGAGGTGTGGACCCTGCGCCAGAACGTGCGCTACAGCAACTACCGCCAGGCCAGCAGCGAAATAGCCCTGTTCGGCCCGGCCGGTGGCGGGCAGTACTCGCGCTACAGTGATGCGCGCAAGGGCGATGGCCGCCTGTTTACCGTCGACACCCACGTTCAGGCCAACTTCGCCACCGGGCCTGTGGAGCACACCTTGCTCACCGGTTTGGACTACAACAACGGCAAGTTCGACCAGCAGCAGTCGCTGGATTTCATCCTGCAAAGCTTTGACCCGTTTCAGCCTGTGTATGGCCAGCCGCTGAATACAGTGCCGTTCAGCGCTGCCAGCTATGAACAGAAACTGTCGCAGACCGGTGTGTACCTGCAGGACCAGCTGCGCATCGACAACTGGGTGTTGCTGCTGGGTGGGCGTTACGACTGGGCCGCCAACCAGAAGGACGACCGCGCCCCGCAAACCCAGAAGGACGAGAAATTCAGCGGCCGCGCCGGGCTGGTCTACCTGTTCGACAATGGCCTGGCGCCGTACCTGAGCTACAGCGAGTCGTTCCTGCCAGTCATGGGCACCACTGCCGATGGTACCCAGCTTGACCCGGAAACCGGCAAGCAGTACGAGCTGGGCCTGAAGTACGAACCGCCAGGCAGCAATAGCCTGTACACCGTCGCAGTGTTCGAGCTAACCCGGCAGAACGTGACCGAGAACGTCAACGGTTTCAGCCGCCAGGAAGGCGAGGTGCGTTCGCGCGGGGTGGAGCTGGAAGCCAAGACCGAGCTGGCGCCGGGCTTCAACCTGATCGGCAGCTACACCTGGAACGATGTCGAGGTCACCCAGTCTGAGCGCGGCACCAAGGGCAACACCCCGTTCCGCACGCCGGAGCACATGGCTTCGCTGTGGGCCGACTACCTGTTGCAGGGGGGGCCGCTGAACGGGCTAAGGCTGGGCGCGGGCACCCGCTATGTTGGCAGCACCTATGGTGATGCGCAGAACAGCTTCAAGGTCGACAGCTATGTGCTGGTGGACGCAATGGTCAGCTATGAGCTTGGCAAGCTGGATGCTTCACTCAAGGGTGTGGAGCTGGCGCTCAATGCCAGCAACCTGTTTGACAAGGAGTACGTGGCCGGGTGTTTCAGCGACATGGGCTGCCAGTATGGGCAGCAGCGCACGGTTTACGGGAGCGTGACCTACAACTGGTGAGTGCCCACGGGGCCGCTTTGCGGCCCTTCGCGGGCAAGCCCGCTCCCACAGGATCGCGCAAAATCCAGGATAGGCGCGATCCTGTGGGAGCGGGCTTGCCCGCGAACACCGGCGAAGCCGGTGCCATGTAGCGCATCAACATGAGCGAACGAATCAACCCACCAGCCGTGGCACTACCCGCACATAAATCAGTTCGCTGACCAACTCCACCAGCGTCTGGGTAATCACCGCCGCTGCGGCCAGCCCGCGCATGTCATCAGGCAACGCCAGTGCCAACGGCAACACAACCAACGAGTTGCGCGTGGCGGCACTGAACGTTACCGAGCGTGCCTCGGTGGCTGGCAGGCGCAACAACCGTGCGGATAAAAAACCAAGCGCTGGCGCCAGCAGCATGAAGCCGACGTAAACCGGAATCACAGGCAGCAACCGGTCGAAATCACGCACCACCGCTGCAATCTGCGAAGCGATCACCACCACCAACACTAACGCCATCGCCGGCACCGGCAGCCACGCCCAGGCATCGTTCCAGGCCGAGACTGCACGCGAGCGCCGGGCGCTGGCGCTGGTGAGCACGGCGAGTGCCATCGGCAGCACGATCAACAACACGAACGCTTCCACGAACGGGGTGACGGAGACTGCCACTTGGCTGTTGTCCCCCAGCATCAAGGCCAGGTACACCGGTAGAAGCAGCAGTTGCAGCAGCAGCAACACGGGGGTTGCGGCCAGGGTCAGGCGTGCGTCGCCTTTGCCGAGATGGGTAAACACCACCACGTAATCGATGCAAGGCGTAAGCAGTACCAGCAAGGCACCGACGAGAATCGCCGGGTGCTCCACCAGCCCTCGGGTGATGGCCCAGACCAGCAGCGGCACGAGCATGAAGTTGGCCAGCAGCAGGGCGCTGATGAAGCGGCGGTTACCCAAGCCCTGGCGCAGGTCGAGGAAAGGGATTTGCAGAAACATCGCATACATCAGCACGGCGATGGCAGGGGTGATCAGGGTTTCAAGGTGTCGCGCAGTACCGCTGGCCAGCAGGCCGAAAGCAGCGGCGGCCAGTACTGCGGCAAAATAGAGGGGTATCTGTCGGGTTTCCAGTTGTTCTCTGGTCAAGGTGCATCCTGCGCGCTAGGGGGCTTTCAATAAAAAGCCCGGCACTAGGCCGGGCTCTTCAACTTCAGGCGGCTGCCAATCAGTTGCCGTAAACCGGCAGCTTCTTGCAGATGGCCTTGACCTTCTCACGTACAGCGTCGATCACTGCTTCGTTGTTCAGGTCAGCCAGGATGTCGCAGATCCAGCCGGCCAGTTCCTTGCACTCGGCTTCCTTGAAACCACGGGTGGTGACGGCCGGGGTGCCGAAACGCAGGCCCGAGGTGACGAACGGGGAGCGTGGGTCGTTCGGTACCGAGTTCTTGTTGACGGTGATGAAGGCTTTGCCCAGCGCGGCGTCAGCGTCCTTACCGGAGATTTCCTGCTTGATCAGCGACAGCAGGAACAGGTGGTTCTGGGTACCACCGGATACCACGTCGAAACCACGCTCGATGAACACGCTGGCCATGGCCTGGGCGTTTTTCACCACTTGTTGCTGGTAAGCCTTGAACTCAGGCTGCAGGGCTTCCTTGAAGCAGATGGCCTTGGCCGCGATCACGTGCTCCAGCGGGCCGCCTTGGGCGCCTGGGAACACAGCCGAGTTCAGCTTCTTCTCGATGTCGGCGTTGGCACGGGCCAGGATCAGGCCACCACGTGGACCGCGCAGGGTCTTGTGGGTGGTGGTGGTGACCACGTCGGCGAACGGCACCGGGTTCGGGTACACGCCAGCGGCAACCAGGCCGGCAACGTGGGCCATGTCGACGAACAGGTAGGCACCGACCTTGTCGGCGATGGCGCGGAAGCGGGCGAAGTCCAGAACCTGCGAGTAGGCCGAGAAGCCGGCAACGATCATCTTCGGCTTGTGCTCGACAGCCAGGCGCTCGACTTCGTCGTAGTCGATCAGGCCGTTGGCGTCGATGCCGTACTGGATGGCGTTGTACAGTTTGCCCGAGGAGCTTACCGAAGCACCGTGGGTCAGGTGGCCACCGTGGGCCAGGCTCATGCCCAGGATGGTGTCACCGGCCGACAGCAGGGCCAGGTAGACGGCAGCGTTGGCCTGGGAACCGGCGTGCGGCTGGACGTTGGCGTAGTCGGCGCCGAACAGCTCCTTGGCACGGTCGATGGCCAGTTGCTCGACGATGTCGACGTACTCGCAACCACCGTAGTAGCGCTTGCCTGGGTAGCCTTCGGCGTACTTGTTGGTCAGGACCGAGCCCTGAGCTTCCATGACTGCCGGGCTGGTGTAGTTTTCCGAAGCGATCAGCTCGATATGCTCTTCCTGGCGCAGGGCTTCTTGCTGCATGGCTTCGAAGAGCTCGGCGTCGTACTTGGCAATGGTCAAATCACGGCTGAACATGGCGGTCCTCAAGGATCGGGGTAATTTGGGGGGGCATTCTAACCGATTGCTTCGCGGCTGGCATATGAAGTGGCATCAAGTCGCGGACCAATGGGCTTCATGTTGCATCCCGCGCCGTTTCTGGGCTGGGCGGGTAGTGGAGTTGACTCCGAGGTCCGTTTTTCCCGGCGCGGATTCCAGCCTTGGCGCGGCCCCTGTAGGAGCGGCCTTGTGTCGCGAAAGGACCGCAAAGCGGTCCCGGCGATGTCGGCGGCGAAGCTGCAATCGTGGGGCCGCTTCGCGCCCCGTTCGCGACACAAGGCCGCTCCTATGTATGGACTCGCCCACACTGTCTAATTGCTTTTGAACATAGGAACCCGGTTGCATCTATGTATCAGGCCTA
>NZ_JBNNVS010000097.1:0-4438 GCF_050280665.1 Pseudomonas sp. NPDC089547
GCCCTGTGGGAGCGGGCGCGCCCGCGAAGCAGGCAACGCAGTGGATGGCACCGGCTTTGCCGGTGTTCGCGGGCACGCCCGCTCCCACAGGGGGCCGCGCCAGCTTTTAGAAATTGAGCAAGACAGTTGCTCCCACCTAAACCGAGCAGCCTTCTGGATTCGGGCAAGGCAACTGTTCTCTAAAACACTTCAGCGGCTCTTATACGCGTGGTTCTACGGTCACCCAGTAGCGGGTCAGGCCCTGGATGGCCACTGGCAGGGTGTCGCCCAGCAGCCGCAGGCTGGCATCGGTATCGGCCAGTGGAAAGGCGCCAGACACTTTCAGCTCGCGCACCTGTGGGTGGCAACGCAGTACACCGGGGCGATAGCGGCCCAGCTCGTGCAACAGGTCGGCCAGGCGCATGTCACGGGCCAGCAGCATGCCGTGTTCCCAGGCCAGATCGCCGGTTTCCAGCGCAGTGGCGGGCAAGACCCGGTCGCTATCGAAGGCGCCACGCTCGCCTGCCTTGAGCAGCAGGCCAGTGGCTGTATGCACGGGGCGGATGCTGACTGCGCCTTCAAGCACGGCCACCCGGGTCAGCGGGCCGTCGATGCGCACGCTGAAGCGGGTACCCAGCGCGATGGCCTGGCCATGCAGGGTGCGCACCAAAAGCGGTCGGGTTGGGGTGACCAGGTCTTTGGCGCTGGTGACCAGGATTTCGCCCGCCAGCAGGTCAATGCGTCGTTGTTGTGCATCGAAGGTGATATCAATGGCCGTGTCGGTGTTCAGCAACACCTGGCTGCCATCGGCAAGCGTCAACGGCCGTTGTTCGCCGACTGCCGTACGGGCGTCGGCGGTCCACTGCTGCCAGGGTGTTTCTCGCCAAGCCAGCCAGGCCGCCGGTGCGGCCAGCAGCCACAACCCCAGGCGGTGCAGCGCCTGGCGGCGGCTGACTGCACCGTTGCGGCTCAGGCGGCGCAGGGTTTCACCGGTAACCGGGGTGGGCAGGCGGCGCAAGTCACCCAGGATCGCCTCGGCACGCTGCCACGCCTGGGCGTGCTGGGCGCTGCGCTGGCACCAGGCCTGCACCGCGCGATGATCGTCCTCGGTGGCCGTGCCCGATTGCAGTTGCACCAGCCAATCGGCGGCTTCGCCAAGAATCAGCGGGTCGATGCGTGGGCTCATCAATCGATGCTCAGGCAGGCGAGGAATGCCGTGCGCATGTCGCGCTTGATGGTGATCAGCGACACCTGCAACTGCTCGGCAATTTGCACGTAGGTCAGCCCGTCCAGTTGCGACAGCAGGAACACCTGGCGCACCCGGGCTGGCAGGTCGCGCAGCATGGCGTCGATGCGATACAGGGTTTCGAGGATCAGCCAGCGCGTTTCCGGGGAGGGCACCTCGGGCTCCGGTAGGTGGGCGATGGCTTCCAGATAGGCGCGCTCCACATCCTGGCGCCGCCAGCGGTCGACTACCAGGGCCTTGGCAATGTGGGTAAGCAAGGCCCTGGGCTCCGTGCCGAAACTGCTGCTGCCCTGGCGGCTGAGCAGGCGTACGAAGGTGTCATGGGCCAGGTCGGCGGCATCGCAGGCGTTGCCCAGCTTGCGCCCCAACCACCCTTGCAGCCAGCCATGGTGCTCGGTGTAAAGCGTCTGGACCTGCAGGTTGAGCGTGGGGTCGTTGGGCGGCATGACGGGCGAGGGGTGCAATTAAGAATTGATCGCATTCTAAACACCTGCCCGTCAACCTGGCAATCCGCGTTTCTTAGCGGCAATTGCCTGCTTTGCGATAGCCGGCTGCCTGCGCCTCACCCTCGGTGGTGAAGCTGACCTGGTTTTTCGCCGCCACCTGGTTGTAGCCCGGGCAGCCCACGGACAGGTGATAGACATGGCTGTTGCGGTTGCCCAGCACCGCCCCCACAGGCGCGGCACTGGCCAGGCTCGGTTTGGCCTGCGCCTTGGGCGCTTCGCCCGGCACTGCCTGCACCACGCCGCTGCCAACCGGCTTGTAGTCGGCCGTCCATTTGCGCTCCCCGCTCACGAACGGGTTGCCATGCCCCATGATCCCGGCAATGCGCCGGTCGCGCTCTTTCTCCCAGGCCGACACCGGGTGTTGCTTGTCCCAGGCCATCAGCAGTTGTTGCTGCTGGCGCGACATGCTCAGTTGGTAACGGTCGAACATGTAGAACGTGGTGCGAGCCACCAGGCCTTTCACTTCGTCACGCGGTTCGGCGGCGCGCTGGACGAAGTCGACCTTGGTGGTGCACTGGCCATATTCGCCGGCATTGCCAGCGACCATGCCGTAGTTGAAGTTGCTGCGGTCGCCGTTCACTTCACCCACGGACGGGTACAGGTTGAACAGGTCGGCTTCCATGGCGCGGAACACCGGGTCGTTGTCTACGCAGTGCTCACGGCCGCCGTTCTTCCAGCACTGGCGCTGGTTGCCAAACGTGTAGGCGGGCACGATGTGTTCCCACTCGGTGCGCTCGGCACGGTTCTGCTGTTTGCGCGTCTGATAGCCGCACGAAGCGGCATCGATGCGCCCACCGGACTTGCCCACCCAGGTCCATTTGCAGCCGCAGTACAGCTCGCCCATGGCACTGCTGGCCTGGTCCATGTACACCTTCTGCTTGGCCACCACCTTGGCCTCGGTGAAGGTCGCGGGTGGGTTGGCAAAGGCAGGAAGGGTGAAGGAAAACACTAAGGTTACGGCGTAAAGCAGTGATTTCATGAGAAAAACATATTTCAGATTGGGGCGCGCATTGTAATGTTTTCGCCGTGGCTGACCAGCTCGCTGAGCCATACCAATGGTCGGCTCGGTTCGTCGCTGGCCATGCGGCTGAACGTGGCCGAGTCGAGCATGTCCCTCACCTGGGTGCCCATGCGCAGCAGGCGCTCGATGAAACCGGCGCCGACGTCGCCGTAGTCCTCCAGCGATACACCGCTCTGGTTATGCTGGATTGCCAGGTGGTAGTGGCTGACGCCGGCGCCATCGCCACTCCCGCCCAGTACCACCGTAAAGCGTGGGCCTAGAAGGCTGGCCATGCGCTGCTGGACGAGGTCGAGGAGGGCGACCGGGACTTCATCGTGTCGCAGTGCAGTGGGGAAGCAAGGCGTGAAGGGGGGCATGGGCATGTCCTGCTGGGCGGGGTTTGAATGCTGGCCAGCTTAGGCAAGGTGACTGTCAACTTGGGTTAAGCGGGAGTAAAAGCGGGTAAGACCAGGCAATGCGTTTCCCTGTAGGAGCGGCCTTGCGTCGCGATGGGCTGCGCAGCAGCCCCAAAAATGGTTGCCTTGACGCTGAATCCCCGGGGCTGCTGCGCAGCCCATCGCGACGCAAGGCCGCTCCTACAAGGGAGCGCGCAAGGCAACGGGCCTGCAATCAGAAGGTCTGCCCCAGCGAGAACTGGAAGATTTGCGTCTCGGCGTTGTCCGGCTTTTTCAGCGGTGCCGCCAGGCTGAAGCTCAGCGGCCCCATCGGGCTGTACCAGGTCACGCCGACCCCCAGCGACACGGCCATCTGCGCCAGGTCCACGCTGCCGCAGCCCTGGGTGGTCGACAGGTAGCAGGTGTCGGCATAGACGTTGCCGGCGTCGACGAATACCGAACTGCGCAGCTGGGTCTGGTCCTTCACGAACGGCAACGGGAAGATGTACTCGGCACCCCCGGTAATCAGGATATTGCCCCCCAGCACGTCGGTGTCGCGGTCGGAATAATAGGCTTGGCCAGCGCTGGCATAGGTGCCTGTGGCCGGGGTATTGCGTGGGCCCAGGCCACCATCCTTGAAGCCGCGCACCGAACCCAGGCCGCCTGCGGTGTAGCTTTCATAGAACGGCAGGCCGTCGGTGGAGCCGTAGCCGTTGCCATAGCCCAGGCTGGTGTGCAAGCGCAGCGAGGTCTTGGCGGTGACCGGCAGGTAGGTCTGGCCGTTGTAGTCCAGTTTGTAGAACGAAAGATCGCTGCCGGGCGTGGTGGCCATCAGGGTCAGGCTTTGCGAGTGACCTCGGGTGGCCAGCACGCCCTTGTTCAGGGTGGATTCAGACCAGCCAATCGACGCTTTGAGGTTGTTGAAGCTCTTGCCCTCGCGTGCGATGAAGTCGTAGATCTCGTCGGCGCTGTAGGTGCCGGGCGAAATGTCGTCGTGTTGCAGGGTCAGGCCGTAGGTCAGGCGCGAGGTTTCGTTGATCGGGTAGCCAAAGCTGACCCCGGCGCCGTAGCTGTTGATTGCATAGTACGAAACGCCATCGTCGTAGTAATCGCTGTAGTCAGTACTGCTGTAGAAGGCGTTGTAGCCCAGGCTGACACCGTCGGCGGTGAAGTAGGGGTCGGTGAAGCCAAAGTTGTACTTGGTCTGGTACTCGCTGCGGGTCAGGCCGACGGACACCTTGTTACCGGTACCCAGGAAGTTGCTCTGGCTGATCGAACCACCCAGGATCAGGCCCGCGCTCTGGGCGAAGCC
>NZ_JBNNVS010000098.1:0-3686 GCF_050280665.1 Pseudomonas sp. NPDC089547
GAAAGGGCTGCGCAGCAGCCCCAACAATAGTCGCATCATCGCTGAAATCCTGGGGCTGCTGCGCAGCCCTTTCGCGACACAAGGCCGCTCCTACAGGGGATCGCGGCAAACTCAAGGGATTCGCACCCCTACCAACGCACCCCACAATTACCTTCCAAAGTAGCATTCGGCCCCGGGGCCCCCCGTGCATTAATGCCTCTACCGGAATCCCCCGGCATAAGAAGAGGATTGCCCATGTGGAATAAACCCGCCTTTACCGACCTGCGCATCGGCTTTGAAGTGACGATGTATTTCGCCAATCGCTGATGTACCCCCGGCCATCGCCACGGTGGCCGGTTCCCCCTGATTCCCGGTGGTTGAGCCAGTGCCACGCTTTGGTCTGGTTGCTTTCGCTGCGGGATGCTTTACGCTGGCAGTTACCTTCCAGAACAATAAGAACAGGCTTCACGATGAGCCAGAGTTTCAGCCCGCTTCGCAAGTTCGTCTCGCCTGAAATCATCTTCGGTGCCGGTTGCCGGCACAACGTTGCCAATTACGCAAAGACCTTCGGCGCACGCAAGGTGCTGGTGGTCAGCGACCCCGGCGTGATCGCCGCCGGCTGGGTGGCCGACGTCGAAGCCAGCTTGCAGGCGCAAGGCATCGACTACTGCCTGTACACGGCCGTATCACCCAACCCACGGGTCGAGGAGGTGATGCTTGGCGCCGAAATCTACCGGCAAAACCACTGTGACGTGATCGTCGCCGTTGGCGGCGGCAGCCCTATGGATTGCGGCAAGGCCATCGGCATCGTGGTCGCCCACGGGCGCAGCATTCTCGAATTCGAAGGCGTGGACATGATCCGCGTGCCCAGCCCGCCACTGATCCTGATCCCGACCACCGCTGGCACCTCGGCCGACGTGTCGCAGTTCGTGATCATTTCCAACCAGCAGGAACGCATGAAGTTCTCCATCGTCAGCAAGGCGGTGGTGCCGGACGTGTCGCTGATCGACCCGCAAACCACCCTGAGCATGGACCCGTTCCTGTCGGCCTGTACCGGTATCGATGCGCTGGTGCATGCCATCGAAGCGTTTGTGTCCACCGGCCACGGCCCGCTGACCGACCCCCATGCCCTGGAGGCCATGCGCCTGATCAATGGCAACCTGGTGGAGATGATCGCCAACCCCACCGATATCGGCCTGCGCGAGAAGATCATGCTGGGCAGCATGCAGGCGGGGCTGGCGTTCTCCAACGCGATCCTGGGTGCGGTTCACGCCATGTCCCACAGCCTTGGCGGCTTTCTCGACCTGCCCCATGGCTTGTGCAACGCCGTGCTGGTGGAGCATGTGGTGGCGTTCAACTACAGCTCGGCGCCGGAGCGCTTCAAGGTGATTGCCGAAGTATTCGGCATCGATTGCCGTGGCCTCAACCACCGGCAGATTTGCGGGCGCCTGGTGGAGCACCTGATCGCCCTGAAGCACGCCATCGGCTTCCACGAAACCTTGGGGCTGCACGGGGTGCGCACGTCCGATATCCCGTTCCTGTCGCAGCATGCGATGGATGACCCGTGCATTCTCACCAACCCTCGCGCGTCGAGCCAGCGTGATGTCGAGGTGGTCTATGGCGAGGCCCTCTGACGAGCAGCAGCGGGCGCTGGCCGGGCTGCTGGGGCTGGGCGACCACTCGGCACGCAAAAGCCATTACCCGGAGCTTTCCGCCCGCCTGGACGAACTGGAAGCCGAACGCAATCGCTACAAATGGCTGTTCGAAAACGCCGTGCACGGCATTTTCCAGGCCAGCCTGCAAGACGGCATGCGTGCCGCCAACCCGGCGTTGGCGCGCATGCTGGGCTATGACGACCCGCAAGCGGTACTGTTTTCCCTGACAGACCTGGCCACCCACCTGTTTGATGGCGGTGCCGAGGAGTTGCAGGCCATTACCGCGATTCTCGCCCGTGAGCGCAGCCTGCATGGCTACGAAACCCGCCTGCGACGCAAGGATGGCAGCCACCTGGATGTGCTGATGAACCTGCTGCTCAAGCCCGGGCAAGAAGGGCTGGTGGAGGGTTTTGTCGCCGACATCACCGAGCGCAAGCAGGCCCAGCAGCGTTTGCAACAGCTCAATGACGAACTGGAGCAACGGGTTGCAGCGCGTACCGATGAACTGTTGGAGGCCCGCGATGCCGCGGAGGCCGCCAACCGCAGCAAGGACAAATACCTTGCCGCCGCCAGCCATGACCTGTTGCAACCCCTGAATGCCGCTCGCCTGCTCATCTCGACCTTGCGCGAGCGGCCATTGCCAGAGGCCGAGCACGTGTTAGTGGAGCGTACCCACCAGGCCCTGGAGGGTGCCGAAGACCTGCTGACCGACCTGCTGGATATTTCCCGGCTCGACCAGGCGGCGGTTAAACCGGACGTGGCCGTGTACCGCCTCGACGAGCTGTTCGGGCCACTGGTCTCGGAGTTTGGTACGGTAGCCGAAGCGGAAGGCCTCAAGCTGCATGCTCGCATCCCGGACTATGCCATCAGCACCGACCTGCGGCTGATGACGCGCATCCTGCGCAACTTCCTCAGCAACGCCTGCCGGTACACCGATGAAGGCAGGGTTTTGCTGGGAGCCAGGCGCCGAGGTGGCCATTTGCGGCTGGAGGTGTGGGATACCGGGCGAGGCATTGCCCAGGACCGGTTGCAGGCAATCTTCCTTGAGTTCAACCAACTGGACGTCGGCCGCGCAGCCGACCGCAAGGGTGTGGGGCTGGGGTTGGCCATCGTCGAGCGGATTGCCAAGATTCTGGGCTACCGGATTGAGGTGCGTTCGTGGCCGGGGCGTGGTTCGGTGTTCAGTATTGAGGTACCGATTGGCGAAGACATGCCGTTGGCCGTTCACCAGGTTGTGCCGCAGCCAAGCGTCGGCAACCCGCTACCGGGCCGTCGCTTGCTGGTGCTGGATAATGAAGTGAGCATCCTCGAAAGCATGGGCGCGCTGCTGGGGCAGTGGGGCTGTGAGGTGGTCACCGCCACTGATCAGGCAGGGGCCTTGCTGGCCTTGCAGGGGCGGGCGCCGGAGCTGATCCTGGCCGACTATCACCTGGACCATGGCGTGGTGGGTTGCGAGGTGGTCAAGCACTTGCGTGAGCATTTTGCCAAGGCGATACCGGCGGTGATCATCACCGCCGACCGCAGTGACCAGTGCCGGCGCGGCTTGCAGAAGCTAGGCGCGCCGCTGCTGAACAAACCGGTCAAACCTGGAAAGTTACGGGCGGTGTTGAGCCAGTTGCTGCAGGAACATTGAGGGGGCTGCTCTGCAGCCCATCTCCGGCAAGCCAGCTCCCACCCTGACAGCGGTGACCTCAAGCCATGCGCAATCCCTGTGGGAGCTGGCTTGCCGGCGATGGGCCGCAAAGCGGCCCCTTACGATTACAGCTTGATCCAGGTCGCCTTCAACTCGGTGTACTTCTCCAGTGCATGCAGCGACTTGTCACGGCCGTTGCCCGACTGCTTGAAGCCACCAAACGGCGCGGTCATGTCGCCGCCGTCGTACTGGTTGACCCATACGCTGCCAGCGCGCACGGCACGTGCGGTCTTGTGGGCCTTGGAAATGTCCGAGGTCCAGATGCCAGCGGCCAGGCCATACGGCGTGTCGTTGGCAATGGCGATGGCTTCTTCGGCGGTGTCGAAGGCGATCACCGACAGCACTGGGCCGAAGATCTC
>NZ_JBNNVS010000099.1:0-3479 GCF_050280665.1 Pseudomonas sp. NPDC089547
GCTGATCGTTGACCTCATGTACGAAGGCGGCATCGCCAACATGAACTACTCGATCTCCAACAACGCTGAGTACGGCGAGTACGTCACCGGCCCGGAAGTCATCAACGAAGAATCCCGCAAGGCCATGCGCAACGCCCTGAAGCGCATCCAGGACGGCGAGTACGCGAAGATGTTCATCTCCGAAGGTGCTACCAACTACCCATCGATGACCGCCAAGCGCCGCAACAACGCCGCTCACGGCATCGAAATCATCGGCGAGCAACTGCGTTCGATGATGCCGTGGATCTCGGCTAACAAAATCGTCGACAAGACCAAGAACTAAGTCTTATCGATACATGAAAAACGCGGCTTCGGCCGCGTTTTTTCGTTCTGGCAGTCAGCTTCTGGTATAAAGCAGACCAGTGGCCTGCTGTCAGAACCTGTTTCGCGGGCCCGTGTCGAACATTTTCCATCCTGTTGCAAGGTACCCTCCATGAGCGAACGTCCCGAAGAGCCGAACAAGCCCTCCGACGCCGAAAGCCTGCTACCTGTCGATGAGCACGTTGAAGAAGGGCATGACGCCGAAGGGCGCAAAGTGCGCCACCGCGGCATTTACCTGCTGCCCAACCTGTTCACCACCGCCAACCTGTTTGCCGGCTTTTATTCCATCATCAGCTCGATGAGCGCACAGAGCGCCCTGAGTGCCGGTGACCCGCGCGAGGCGAGCAAGTACTTTGCCTTTGCCGCCATCGCCATCTTCGTGGCCATGGTGCTCGACGGCCTGGATGGCCGCGTTGCGCGCATGACCAATACCCAGAGTGCCTTTGGCGCAGAGTACGACTCGTTGTCGGACATGGTCGCTTTCGGCGTGGCCCCGGCCTTGCTGGCCTTCGGCTGGGCGCTGGGTGACATGGGCAAGGTTGGCTGGATGGTCGCCTTCATCTATGTAGCCGGTGCAGCGCTGCGCCTGGCGCGCTTCAATACCCAGGTTGGCACTGCCGACAAGCGCTATTTCATCGGCCTGGCCAGCCCGGCTGCGGCCGGTGTGGTTGCGGGTACCGTGTGGGCGTTCAGCGATTACGGTATCCAGGGCTCCAAGCTGTCGTTCCTGGTGGCGTTGCTGGTGGCTGCCGCCGGCATGCTGATGGTCAGCAACATCAAGTACAACAGCTTCAAGGAGCTGGACCTCAAAGGGCGCGTACCGTTCGTTGCCATCCTTGCGGTGGTGCTGGTGTTTGCTGTCGTGTTCAGCGATCCACCGCGCATCCTGCTGCTGATCTTCCTTGCCTACGCTGCATCGGGGCCGATCCAGTTCCTGTTGAAGGCGCGCCGGCGCAAAGCGTAAAAAACGCTTAATGCTGGAATAACCTTCCGGCTCCATAGTCTTACTGGTACATCCGTTATCCAGTGCTGTGGAGCCGCCCATGCTCATCAAGCTACCCAGGTCTTCCGAGTGCAAGGCGTCGGAGATCACCCCCGAAGGCATCTACCTTTCCCGTCGTACCCTGTTGGGTGGCTCATTGGCCGGCCTGGCCCTGGGCGCTTTGCCCGGCACGGGGCGGGCGGCGGAAACCAGCCGTTACGCTGATGTCGAGCCAGGCAAGGCGTCAGGCTGGTTCAGCGACAAGCTGGCTGCTGCGCGCTGGCAGGCGGTGACGGTTCAGGGGGAGGCGATCACGCCGTTCAAGGATGCTACCCACTACAACAACTTCTATGAGTTCGGGCCCGACAAGGGCGACCCGGCGGCCAATGGCGACAGCCTGAAGACCGAGCCTTGGTCGGTGGTGGTGGATGGTGAGGTGGGCAAGCCTGGTCGCTATGCGCTTGAAGACTTCGTCAAACCTCATCAGCTTGAAGAGCGTATCTACCGCCTGCGCTGCGTCGAGGCCTGGTCGATGGTCATCCCCTGGCTGGGCATTCCCCTGGCGCAGGTACTCAAGCAGGTAGAGCCGACGTCCAAGGCGCGTTACGTCCGCTTCGAAACCCTGAAAGACCCACAACATATGCCTGGGCAGCGTTCGGGGTTTGCCTTGATCGACTGGCCTTATAGAGAAGGGCTGCGCCTGGATGAGGCGATGCACCCGCTGGCGATTCTTGCTGTGGGGATGTACGGCAGAGAACTGCCCAACCAGAACGGCGCGCCGCTGCGTTTGGTGGTGCCATGGAAGTATGGCTTCAAGAGTATCAAGTCGATCGTGCGCATCAGCCTGGTGACTGAGCAGCCTGGTACGACGTGGGAAGGGCTGGCGCCGGATGAGTATGGCTTTTATGCCAACGTGAACCCGACGGTGGACCACCCGCGCTGGAGTCAGGCGCGTGAGCGGCGGTTGCCCAGTGGGCTATTCAGCCCCAATGTGCGCGAAACTCAGATGTTCAATGGCTATGCCGATGAAGTGGCATCGCTGTATGCCGGGCTTGATCTGCGGAAAAACTACTGATGCGCTATCCCTGGTTTCGCCTGGCCATCTTCGTGGTGGGGTGCTTGTTCCCGGTATGGTGGTTGTACGAGGCGGCAATGAACCTGCTAGGGCCTGATCCCGGCAAGATCATGATGGATCGCCTGGGGCTTGGAGCACTGACCTTTCTGCTGGTGACCCTGGGCATGACGCCGTTGCAGAAGCTCACGGGGTGGTCGGGCTGGATCGTGGTCCGCAGGCAGCTCGGGTTGTGGGTGTTCGCCTATATAGTGCTGCACATCCTGGCTTACCTGTTCTTCATTCTGGGGCTGGATTGGGGGCAGTTGGCGGTGGAGTTGCGCAAGCGGCCCTATATTATTGTCGGGGCGCTGGGGTTTCTGGGGTTGCTGGTGTTGGCGGTTACATCGAACCGCTACAGCCAGCGGCGGTTGGGTGCGCGGTGGAAGAGGTTGCACAAGCTGGTGTATGTCGTGCTTGGCCTGGGATTGCTGCATTTCCTGTGGATCGTGCGCTCGGATCTGCGGGAGTGGGCGATCTATGCGTTCATTGGGGCGGCGTTGATGGTGTTGCGGGTTCCGGCTGTTGCACGGGTTCTTCCGAGGATTGCCCGCAGGCAGGGTAGGGCTGTTTGAGGGCTGGGTTGGGTTGCTGGGGCCTGTCTTGGGATTGCATTGGGTTTGAGAGGTGTCCGCCTTGGGTTATCTGGCGCCTATAAGATCGAGCGCCGCCCGCGCGGCGCTCGATCTTATAGGCGCTGGATGTGTTGTGGCGGGCACCTGCAGGCCTTAGTGCGGTCTTTTCCCTTATATTTCACTTTCTTGAAATTAAAGGTTGACGCCCTCTCGAATCCCCTTATAATGCGCCCCACTTCCAGCGACATCGGAACGAAAAACTCCTTGAGATTCAACGAGTTAGGTAGTTAAGGTGATATTGAAAGGGCTACGATCGAATGATCGCAAGCGGTTAAGATGGTGGTTGACAGTGCTTCTAAACGCTGTATGATTCGCCTCCCGCTACGAGAGATCGCAGCGAGCCAAGTGTTTGAAGCTAAACGAGTTTCTCGCAAAAAACTTCAAAATAAAC
>NZ_JBNNVS010000100.1:0-3454 GCF_050280665.1 Pseudomonas sp. NPDC089547
TGGAAGACAACTTCCGCTACAACGATGCCGTTATCCGTAACCTGGTCATCCGTCGCGACGAAGCCGTTACCGGTCAGTCCGAGATGCTGAAGGCTGAAGAAAACCGCAGCGAGCGCCGTGAGCGTCGTGAGCGTCCTGAGCATGCTGACTCCGCCGAAGGCGACGACAGCAATGACAGCGACTCCAGCGATAACGCTGACGAGTAATCCACGGACCTTTAGAGGAGCCTATTAAATGGCACGTTTCTTCCGTCGTCGTAAATTCTGCCGCTTCACTGCTGAAGACGTGAAAGAGATCGACTTCAAAGATCTCAACACCCTGAAAGCTTACGTATCCGAAACCGGCAAGATCGTTCCAAGCCGTATCACCGGTACCAAAGCTCGTTATCAGCGTCAGCTGGCTACCGCTATCAAGCGCGCCCGCTTCCTGGCCCTGCTGCCCTACACCGACAGCCACGGCCGCTGAGACCGGGTCGTCGACAAGCAGTAAGGGATTAGCATGCGAGCGTTAGCAAGTTTCATCATGCGCGGTCGTGTGCAGGCCACCCTCGTGGTGGTCATCAGCGCGGTACTGCCGCTGCTGTTCTGGTTGAGTGCCGCTGCCGGCAGCCTTGTGCTGCTGCGGCGTGGGTTCAAGGATGCTACATCGGTCATCGCTGGCGGCTTGCTCGCCGGGCTGGCCGTGTGGGTCATGGGCGATCCCATCACCTTTCTGGTGATGGCGGGTGCCCTGGCCCTGGCCGCCATGTTGCGTGCCGAGCACCCCTGGAGCCGGGTGTTGCTCGCCAGTGCCGTGTTCGCCGTGGCGTTTAGCCTCGTGCTTGATCTGGCGCTGGCGCAAACCTTCGATGTGCTGGCCAAGGCGTTTGCCGAAGCCATGCCGAAAGTCGACGGGCAACCGGTGCTCTCCGGTGAGCTGATCCGCCCTGTGCTGGTCGCCTCCACAGCAGTGACGGTGCAATTGTTCAGTGTGCTGGCGTTGATGCTGGCGCGCTACTGGCAGGCAGCGTTGTACAACCCTGGAGGCTTTGGTCGCGAGTTTCGCGAACTGAAGTTGCCGAAACAGACCATGGCGGTCTTGTTGGCAGTGATGGTGGTGGCGCCGTTTATCGGCCCGCAGTTCATCATCCTGGCATCAGCGTCCAGCCTGGTACTGGTGCTGGCCGGCATCGCCTTGATGCACGGGCTGGTGGCACAGGGCCGACTGGCCGGTTTCTGGCTGGTGGGCATGTACGTAACGTTGCCGCTGATCATGCAGCTGATTTATCCGTTGCTGGTGGTTTTGGCCATTGTCGACAGCCTGATTGATTTTCGCGGTCGCAAGTCCCCCAAGGGGAATGACTCCGCGAACGGTGAAGGTTAAAAGTTAAGAGGTTTTACCAAATGGAACTGATCCTGCTGGAAAAAGTCGCTAACCTGGGCAACCTGGGCGACAAAGTAAAAGTTAAGGCTGGTTACGGCCGTAACTTCCTGCTGCCATTCGGCAAGGCCACCGTTGCCAACGCCGCCAACCTGGCTGCGTTCGAAGAGCGTCGCGCCGAGCTGGAAAAAGCAGCCGCTGACAAGAAAGCTTCGGCTGAAAGCCGCGCTGCCCAACTGGCCGAGCTGGAAGTGACCATCACTGCCACCGCTGGCGACGAAGGCAAGCTGTTCGGTTCGATCGGCACCCACGACATCGCTGACGCTCTGACCGCCTCCGGCGTTGAAGTAGCCAAGGCTGAAGTTCGTCTGCCGAACGGCACCATCCGTCAGGTTGGCGAATACGACGTAGCCGTGCACCTGCACAGCGACGTTGAAGCCACCGTACGCGTGGTTGTCGTAGCTGCCTAAGCTGCGCTGACCGGCTGGCTCCTTGCGGGCCAGGCGGTTAACATCGGGCACGGTCCTGTTTTTACAGGCCGTGCCCTTTGTTTTTTTCGTCCTCCAGAATTCTTTCGTGGCCATGAACGAGATTACCAATTCCGAACAGCTAGACCTGCAAACCGCAGCCCTTAAGGTGCCGCCGCATTCCATCGAGGCCGAACAGGCCGTGCTCGGTGGCCTGATGCTGGACAACAACGCCTGGGAGCGAGTGCTGGATCAGGTGTCGGACGGCGACTTCTACCGGCATGACCACCGCTTGATCTTCCGTGCCGTGCACAAGTTGGCCGACGCCAACCAGCCATTCGACGTGGTGACCCTGCACGAGCAACTGGATAAAGAAGGCCTCTCTTCGCAAATCGGCGGCCTGGCGTACCTGGCCGAGCTGGCCAAGAACACCCCGTCGGTAGCCAACATCAAGGCCTACGCCGCGATCATTCGCGAGCGGGCCACGTTGCGCCAGCTGATCAGTATCAGCACCGACATCGCTGACAACGCCTTCAACCCGCAAGGGCGCAACGCCGAAGAGATTCTCGACGACGCCGAGCGGCAGATCTTCCAGATCGCCGAGGCCCGCCCGAAAACCGGCGGCCCGGTAGGGGTCAACGAGCTGTTGACCATGGCCATTGACCGTATCGATACGCTGTTCAACTCCGACAGTGATATCACCGGTATTTCCACCGGTTACACCGACCTGGACGAGAAAACCAGCGGCTTGCAAGCGGCTGACCTGATCATCGTCGCGGGTCGTCCGTCGATGGGTAAGACCACCTTCGCCATGAACCTGGTGGAAAACGCCGTGCTGCGCAGCGAAAAGGCGGTGCTGGTGTTCTCCCTCGAGATGCCAGGTGAATCGCTGATCATGCGTATGCTCTCGTCCCTTGGCCGAATCGACCAGACCAAGGTGCGTTCCGGCCAGCTGGACGACGACGACTGGCCGCGCCTGACCTCGGCAGTGAACCTGCTCAACGACCGCAAGCTGTTCATCGACGATACCGCCGGCATCAGCCCGTCGGAAATGCGGGCGCGTACCCGTCGCCTGGCGCGTGAGCACGGTGAAATCGGCATGATCATGGTCGACTACCTTCAGCTCATGCAGATCCCGGGTTCGGCCGGTGACAACCGCACCAACGAAATTTCCGAGATCTCCCGCTCGCTCAAGGCCCTGGCCAAGGAATTCAACTGCCCGGTCATCGCCCTGTCCCAGCTGAACCGCTCCCTGGAACAGCGCCCGAACAAACGCCCGGTGAACTCCGACTTGCGTGAATCCGGTGCAATCGAGCAGGACGCCGACGTGATCATGTTCGTGTACCGCGACGAGGTGTACCACCCCGAGACCGAGCACAAGGGCGTGGCGGAAATCATCATCGGTAAACAGCGTAACGGCCCTATCGGCTTCGTGCGCCTGGCGTTTATCGGCAAGTACACCCGCTTCGAGAACCTCGCGCCGGGCATGTACAACTTCGATGATGATGAATAACTCATTGAGCTAGCAGGGCCCCCTGTAATCGATGGACTCGCCCCCGCCGAGGCATCACAGTGCCACGGTGGCGTTCGAAGAAGCCAACGGCAGCGAGGGCGAGACCATGAAAAAG
>NZ_JBNNVS010000101.1:0-3282 GCF_050280665.1 Pseudomonas sp. NPDC089547
ACCACCGACGAAGTCATCGCCAAGCTGACCGCTACGCCTTCGGTGACCGAAGGTGGCGAGATCACCTACACCATTACGCTGACCAACAAAGACGGTCTGCCGATCAACAACCACTCGGCGCTGACCTTCACGCTGAGCGATGGCAAGACCACCATCACCGTGCCAGCCAACGGCACCGTGGGCACTACCACCGTCATCGCGCCGGACAACGTCTACACCGGCGCTAACGACCCAGTGATCAAGTCGATCGCTTCTGTCAGCGGCACCGACGTCGGCAAGTTCGAGCAGCTGACCCTGGACAAGGCCCCGGTCAGCACCACCGTGACTGACGAGCCAGGCACCCCGGGCAACCCAGGTACACCAGGCACCCCGAACGCAGGCGACCTGGTCAAGGTCACCATTACTGCCGACCAGGCCTCGGTCGCCGAGAACGTCAAACCGACCTTCACCGTGCACATCAATCAGCCGCTCGACCACGACCTGGTCGTGACCCTGAGCAACGATGCCAAAGTGACCATCAAGGCCGGCGACACCAGCGCGCCGTACGAGCACGCGGCACAAGGCGACGACGTCTATAACGACGCTGGCCAGATCAGCGTGGGCATCAAGTCGGCTGTGGACGTCGACGGTCGTGGCTTCGAGAACCTGCAACTGGGCGGTGCGGCTACCGTTCAAGTGACCGACACCACCGATGAAGTGGTGGCCAAGCTGACCGCTACCCCTTCGGTGACCGAAGGCGGCGAGATCACCTACACCATCACCCTGACCAACAAAGACGGTCTGCCGATCAACAACCACTCGGCCCTGACCTTCACGCTGAACGATGGCAAGACTACCATCACCGTGCCGGCCAACGGCACCGTGGGCACTACCACCGTCATCGCACCGGACAACGTCTACACCGGCGCTAACGACCCAGTCGTGAAGTCGATCGCCAGCGTTGACGGCACTGACGTCGGCAAGTTCGAGCAACTGACCCTGGACAAGGCCCCGGTCAGCACCACCGTGACCGACGAGCCAGGTACTCCGGGCAACCCAGGTACACCAGGCACCCCGAACGCAGGCGACCTGGTCAAGGTCACCATCACCGCCGACCAGGCCTCGGTGGCCGAGAACGTCAAACCGACGTTCACCGTGCATATCAACCAGGCACTGGACCACGACCTGGTCGTGACCCTGAGCAACGATGCCAAGGTGACCATCAAGGCCGGCGACACCAGCGCGCCTTACGAGCACGCTGCACAGGGCGACGATGTCTATCTGGACAGCGGCGAAATCACCCTCGGCATCACGTCGGCGGTCGATGTTGACGGCCGTCCATTCGAGAACCTGCAACTCGGCGGCTCTGCCTCGGTCGAGGTTACCGATACCGTCAGCGAAGTCGTGGCCACGTTGACCGCGACCGAGTCTGTCAGCGAAGGTGGCGTAATCACCTATACCGTGACGCTGACCAACAAAGACGGTCTGCCGATCAATAACCATTCGGCGTTGACCTTCACCCTGAGCGACGGCAAAACCAGCATCACCGTGCCGGCCAACGGCACTACGGGCTCGGTTACCGTTATTGCCCCGGACAACGTCTATACCGGCGCGAATGCACCGGTGGAGCAGAGCCTGAAGTACGTCAGCGGCGCTGACGCCTGGAAGTTCGAACAACTGACGCTGAACGAAACCAAGGTCAGCACCGAAGTCACCGACGAGCCAGGCTCCGGCACCCCGGGCACTGACAACCATGGCGACATCGTCAAGGTCACCATTACCGCCGACCAGGTATCGGTCGCCGAGAACGTCAACCCGACCTTCACCGTGCACATCAATACTGCACTGGATCATGACTTGGTCGTGACCCTGAGCAACGATGCACAAGTCACCATCAAAGCGGGTCAGACTTCAAGCGACCCGTATGTTCATGCGGTACAGGGCGAAGACGTCTATCTGGACAGCGGCGAGATCACTCTCGGCATCAAGTCGGCGGTCGATATCGATGGCCGTAGCTTCGAAAACCTGCAACTGGGTCACGACGCCTCGGTCAAGGTTACCGACACAATCAACGAAGTTGTGGCCAAACTGACCGCAACCGAGTCTGTCAGCGAAGGCGGCCAGATCACCTACACCGTGACGCTGACCAACAAAGACGGCCTGCCGATCAGCAATCACTCGGCCCTGACCTTTACCCTGAGCGACGGCAAGACCACTATCACCGTGCCTGCCAACGGCACCACGGGTTCGATCACCGTTACCGCACCGGATAACGTCTATGCCGGCGCAAACGCCGCGATCGAGCAGAGCCTGAAGTACGTCAGCGGCGCTGATGCCTGGAAGTTCGAGCAGCTGACGCTGGACGAAACCAAGGTAAGCACCGAGGTTACCGATGAGCCTGGCTCGGGTACTCCGGGTGCTGGCAACGAGGGTGATCTGGTCAAGGTTACCATCGTGGCCGACCAGAAGTCGGTCTACGAGAACAAGGAACCGACCTTCACCGTCAAGATCAATACCGCACTGGACCACGACCTGGTCGTGACCCTGAGCAACGATGCCAAGGTCACCATCAAGGCCGGCGAAACCAGTGCGCCGTACACCCATGCTGCACAAGGTGAAGACGTTTACAAAGACGCCGGCAAGATCACCTTGGGCATCAAGTCTGCTGTGGATATCGACGGCCGCGACTTCGAGAACCTGCAACTGGGTGGCGATGCCTCGGTCAAGGTCAAGGACACTACCAACGAAGTTGTGGCGAAACTGACCGCAACCGAGTCCGTCAGTGAAGGTGGCCAGATCACCTACACCGTGACCCTGACCAACAAAGACGGCCTGCCGATCAACAACCACTCGGCCTTGACCTTCACGCTGAGCGACGGCAAGACCGTCATCACCGTTCCGGCCAACAGCACCACCGGGTCGATTACCGTTACTGCGCCTGACAACGTCTACGTCGGCACCAACCCGACCGTGGTCAATTCGATCGCGACCGTGGATGGCGCAGATGTCGGCAAGTTCGAAAAACTGACCCTGGACAAAACCCAGGTCAACACCACCGTTACCGACGAGCCAGGCACCCCGGGCAACCCAGGTACACCAGGCACCCCGAACGCAGGCGATCTGGTCAAAGTCACCATCACTGCCGACCAGACTTCGGTGGCGGAAAACGTCAAACCGACCTTCACCGTGCACATCAACCAGGCACTGAATCACGACCTGGTCGTGACCCTGAGCAACGATGCCAAGGTGACCATCAAGGCGGGCGATACCAGCGCGCCTTACGAGCACGCGGCACAGGGCGAC
>NZ_JBNNVS010000102.1:0-2684 GCF_050280665.1 Pseudomonas sp. NPDC089547
GTCGCGAAAGGGCTGCGCAGCGGCCCCAGACTTCCAGCTTCGCCGCAGATATTGCCGGGGCCGCTTTGCGGCCCTTTCGCGACACAAGGCCGCTCCTACACAAAGCGGACCGTGTCAGGCCAAAGGCCGCACCCTTACCCAAAATCGCGTACGGGTCTCGATCTGCACCGGCAGCGCCTGGGCAATCGCTTCCAGCGCACGCGCCGTATCGTCCAGCGGGAAGGCTCCGGAAATGCGCAGGTGCGCAACCTCCTTCGAACACTCGATAAAGCCCGGGCGATAGCGCTGCAACTCATCCAGCACCCGGCTCAGCGGCCAGTTATCGATCACCAGCCGGCCATTGACCCATTCGGCGCGGTTAGGGTCGAGCACCTGTGGCGCGGGCAGCGGCCCTGAACCAAAGCGCAGGCTCATGCCCGCCTCCACCCGCAAAGGCTCGACTTCTGGCCGGTTGCGCACAGCCACCGCATGTTCAAGTACGTCGAGTTCGGTCTGCCCGTCCAGTTGGCGCACAACAAAGCGCGTGCCCAACGCTCGCATCTCGCCCTGCTGACTGCACACACTGAGTGGCCGTGCATCCTTGGCCGTGGTCACCATGATCTCCCCAGAGCGCAGGATGATCAGCCGCTGCTGGTAGTCATAGCGAATGTCCACGGCACTGGCCGTGTTCAGCGTGAGCTGGGTGCCGTCTTCCAGCCGCAACTGGCGCCGTTCACCCGTAGCGGTACGCACATCGGCCAGCCAAAGCGGCGTCTGCCGGTAGCCAGTCCACGCCAGGCCGGATACACCAAGGCCCAGCACCAGCCCCTTGAGCACAGTGCGCCTGCCAGCCAGCGGCGGCTCCACCGCCAACGTCCGCTTTGCCACGGTCGCAGGTACGCTGCGCAACTCTGCGTGAAACGCCTCCAGTCGCTGCCAGGCCCACTGGTGCACCGGGTCGCCTTGATGCCAGGCCTGCCAGCGCTGATACAGCGCCGGGTAGTCCGCGCCCGCACTCAAGCGGGCATGCCACTGCGCCGCATCCCGCAGTGCCTGGCGTTGCTGCGCCGGGCTCACAGCTCGGCATCCAGCGCGAACAGCAAGCATTGCTCGGTGGCCTTGGCGATGTATTTGGTCACCGAACTGACAGACACGCCCAGGCGCTCGGCGATTTCGGCGTAGCTCAAGCCTTCCAGGTGGGAAAGAAACAGCGCCTGGCGCACCTTGTGGTTCAGGCCGTCGAGCATGGCATCAAGCTGCAACAGCGTTTCCAGCAGCACTACCCGGTGCTCCGGGGACGCCTCCACCAGTTCCGGCTCCAGGGCCATGGCTTCCAGGTAAGCCTGCTCCAACGACCGTCGACGCAAGTGATCAACCATCACCCGCTTGGCCACCGTCGCCAGGAAGTTGCGCGGCTCGCGCAACGGGTGGGCCACCGTGCTGGCGATCAGGCGCACGAAGGTATCCTGGGTCAAGTCCGCCGCCCGCTCCCGGTCGCCCAGGCGCCGGCGCAGCCAGCCTTGCAGCCAGCCGCTGTGGTCGCGGTACAGGCAGTGCATGTCATCGTGCGGCGCAGGCGGGACCTTGTACACGCAACCTTCCTTGTAACGATGCGGATAAGAATTAGTCGCAATAATAGTGATATTGCCGATGGAAGGAAACCGCGATTGCAGCGATGCGATGGAACCCTGCGGCTACCCTTACCTCTACCGATTGGCCACCGTTGCAAGGAACAGCACATGCCTGTACGCCTGCCCAAAGCCCTGCTCATCGCCATCGGCTTCGCTGTGGCACTGGCCGCTTGCAGCCGCATCGACCTGGCCTACCGCAACCTCGACCGCCTGGTGCCGTGGTCGCTGGGCGACTACCTGGACATGAACCGCGAGCAGAAAACCCTGCTCGACGACCGCTTGCGCGAGCACCTGGCCTGGCATTGCAAGACCCAGCTGCCCGGCTACCTCGACTGGCTGGACCGGGTGCGGGGCATGGTCGCCGACGACCAGGTGACCGACCAGGCCCTGCAGCAACGTACCCGTGAGGCCCGCGAGGCGATTGGCCGGGTAGCCGAGGCAATTACCCCATCGGCCACCGAGCTGTTGCGCGGCATGAGCGACACCCAGGTAGCGGAAATGCGCGAAGCTTTCCGCGACGACATCAGCGAACGGCAGAAGAAGTATGTGGATACGCCGCTGGCCAAGCAGATCGCCCGCCGAACCGAGCGCATGGAGAAACGCCTGACGCCGTGGCTGGGCGAGCTTACGCCGGTGCAGAAACAGCGGGTACAAGCCTGGTCGCAGGCGCTGGGCGACCAGAACCGCGAATGGATTGCCAACCGTGCCCACTGGCAGCAGCAATTGTTGCTGGCGATGAACCAGCGCAACGATGCCAGCTTCGAGCCGCGGCTGGCGACACTCTTGCAGCGCAAGGAAAGCTTGTGGACGCCTGAATACCGCTCAGCGTTTCAGAATACCGAGCGGCAGGCGCGCAGCTTGCTGGTGGACCTGGTGCAGCAGAGTACGCCGCAGCAGCGGCGGTTCCTGCAAGAAAAGCTCGGCAAAGTGCGCACCGACTTCAGTGAGTTGAAGTGTTTGAAGGGGTGATTGTGGATTGCAGGCCAGGCCTCTTCGCGGGCTCGCCCGCTCCCACAGGTACTGCGCTGTACCTGTGGGAGCGGGCGAGCCGATGAATTAGACCATGGCCAACAG
>NZ_JBNNVS010000103.1:0-2652 GCF_050280665.1 Pseudomonas sp. NPDC089547
GCGTGTTCATCCGTGGCGGCGTGATAGAAAGCCGTATTTTCCAGGCTGCCAAAGGCGTAGCGATCAATGCGCCAGGCGGTGAGCCAGTCCATTTGGATTCGAAGAGCATCTTCCAGCGTTAGATCTCCGCGATGAGGAAGGTAACGTTCGGCCTTTGCTGAAGCTTGCAGTTTTGAATGAGCTGAAAAGCACAGAGTTGAATCCCGCCATCCATTAAACCTGTTGACCAACACCGGAGATACGTCAAAGGATAAAAGAAGGCTGCCTTCCATCGCTCGCCATAGTTCATGCCGCATATTGGCAGGAAGGGACTCCTTGGGCGCCTTGAGTGGTGCTCCGTACTTGAAGGCGTCATCAAAGAGATCGTGTAAAGCGATTTGTGACAGAAGCAAATCGTCCTTGTGCCCATGCGCCTTCCCTTGATCCCCCGGCGGATAGCCTCCCCCTTGATCACTGTGCACGCCCGGATAAATCACCTCGACGCTGTTATCCGGATACGTCCCGTCCTCTCGCCGGATTGATTCCAGCGGAAAGCTCAAGCGTTGCTCATGGCTGGCAACGATATGCAAGCAGCGCTTGACCAACTCCCCTTTGGGCAACCCCTGACTGCCATCGCCCCAGCCCATATGCCCATTCGCGCCCGGTGCAATATCGGCCAACCCCACCGAAACCACCGTATCCAGCAGGCCCAGATACTCAACGCTGACCGGCAACTTCAAGTTGCTGATCTGCAGTGTCGGCGTCGGCTCTTTCGGCACCAGCAACTGGTTGAACCAGTTGACGAACGCCCGCGCCGCCGCCGCGCCTCGGGAAAACCCATACACATACAACTTCACGCCCACCAGGGTCGGTTGACTGGGTGGCAACGCGCTCAGAGCCCAGCGCAATGGCTCCTGCAAGGCCTTGAGTTCGCGGCGGAACACTCTGCCCCGGTTGGCCCGGCCCGTGATCCATTCGGTGCCCCGCCAGGTGCCCATTTCTTCGACCGCCGCCATGAGGGTGGCATTGTCCCGCCGCGGCAGGCCGATCGCACGGCGCAATGCATCAATCACCATCAACAGGCCCCAGTTGATCCGCTCCTCGCCACGCCGGGCGAAGGCCAGACCATCGCTGGTGTAATCCAGATCGCCCACTTCCGGAAACGGTGTGCCTACACCCGGCATGTAGTGCTTGAAGTACTGGCCGTAGCCACTGCCCGCCTCATCAGTCAACCAACGCGCCTTGCCATTGTGCAATGTGCCACCGGCATGACCAGCGCCGATGGTCGCGCGGAACAGGCGGGCGATGTTGGTGGGGTGCGGTACGGCCGATTCATACAGGTCATTGTTCAGGTTGTTGCCCGTGCCATCGAAGAACAGGCTGACGTGCAGGGTTTTGCAACACGGAGGCATCACGCGAATCCCGGACGCTACGCACAAAGCGTCGTGGTAATCATGCTCCATGCTGCACTGGCGCCGCAGATTCTGGTGAAACTCAAAAGCCTGCTGTGGCAAACGGCCTTGCAGTGGGAACTCGGGCGGTAGCCAGACGGAGGCTTTGTTCACTTTGGACATGACTGAGGCTCCGGCAGGTGCAGAGGGGTTTTGATCGGGTATTCGGGGCTGCCGTACGCATAACAGGATGTAGTGACTTGAATGTCATCGCAGGGCAGGAAGTGGACGGTGATGCCGCAGATCTCCTGGCCGCTGTAATCAGGTAAAGGAACAATTTTGCTGTGTTTCCGAGTCTGCGCTTCGAACTTCTCGACCCACGCCAAGAATTTCGGTCGATCCGCGAAACCCGGAAAACCGTCGGGATAGGCTTCTCCTGTCTCCCAGTCAACTCGTACGCTCAATCCAGGCACCCAACGTTCTGGAGCGATGTAGCAACACCCACCACCGCCACCTTGATGCGGCCCGATGATGTCTATCCCGGAACGTCCATCCACACTGAAATGGTTGATCGCCCAATGGGTATGGTTCACCGCCTCAATCGTACTGCCGTGTGCTTCACCCATCGGTATCAAGGTGGCCGTGCCCAGAACCGCCAGTGCGATGCCCCGACAATGCCGGCTACTGGCATGGAAATGACTCCAGCCCCGCCGTGGGGGGGCGCACTGAGGCGCTGCAACGTTATGTAAGAGATCCATGCCAAGCTCCTTGCCGATTCATGGCCCTGGCTTGTGTGGCTAAACCACACCCCAGGAGGACTACCAAAGGCAATGAACTTGGCGCAGCAGCCATGCATCATCAAGCGCAAATCGGCAAAGCAGGTCATTTTCGGAAATGCCCTACAAGCTGGAGCTGTCCAGGCGCTTGTGCGAGTGATCGGGAGGCTGTTTTGGTTTCTGGTGCGTACAGCCACCCGGCTTGTGACGGTGCGGGGGGCAGCAGTCGCAGGACGTTGAACAGGTGTTGGGTTCAGGAGGAAGAGCCGGCCATTTCCTGTGGGTGGATTGTATGTCCTGAGAGCGCCGCCGCCATTGTGGGAGCGGGCGTGCCCGCGAAGAATCCACTGCGGTGGCTGGCACGAGTCTGGAATGGTGGGTTAACAAGGTGATCGTAGACTCGAAGCCGAGCGGTGGCAGCTTGCATTCGATCGACTCCGGTCGCGTGGCTCGCTACTTCAGCCCGGACATGACTGAGGTTCCGGCAAGTGCAGCGGCAGTTTGAT
>NZ_JBNNVS010000104.1:0-2562 GCF_050280665.1 Pseudomonas sp. NPDC089547
CCGCTGGCCAACCCGGTGCGCGCCAAGGAGCGCCGCGACTGGATCCTCGGCCGCATGTACAAGCTGGGCAAGATCGACGAAGCCAGCTACCAGGCATGCACCGAGATCACCCTGAACACCAACAAGGACGAGATCGCGGTCTGCAACCTGGGCTCGATCAACCTGCCGAACCACATCGTCGACGGCAAGCTGGACACCGCCAAGCTGCAACGCACCGTGAACACCGCCGTGCGCATGCTCGACAACGTGATCGACATCAACTACTACTCGGTGCCGCAAGCGCGTAACTCGAACTTCAAGCACCGCCCGGTCGGCCTGGGCATCATGGGCTTCCAGGATGCGCTGTACCTGCAGCACATTCCGTACGGTTCCGATGCGGCCGTCGAGTTCGCCGACAAGTCGATGGAAGCGGTCAGCTACTTCGCGATCCAGGCTTCGTGTGACCTGGCCGACGAGCGTGGCGCCTACGAGACCTTCCAGGGGTCGCTGTGGTCCAAAGGCATCCTGCCACTGGACTCGCAACAGATCCTGATCGAAGCCCGTGGCCAGAAGTATATCGACGTCGACCTGAACGAAACCCTGGACTGGGCGCCGGTACGTGCCCGCGTACAAAAAGGTATTCGTAACTCGAACATCATGGCCATCGCGCCAACCGCGACCATCGCCAACATCACTGGCGTGTCGCAGTCGATCGAGCCGACCTACCAGAACCTGTACGTGAAATCGAACCTGTCGGGCGAGTTCACCGTGATCAACCCGTACCTGGTCCGCGACCTGAAGGCCCGTGGCCTGTGGGACTCGGTCATGATCAACGACCTGAAGTACTACGACGGTTCGGTGCAGCAGATCGAGCGTATCCCGCAAGAGCTGAAAGACCTGTACGCCACTGCGTTCGAAGTGGAAACCAAGTGGATCGTCGATGCTGCCTCGCGTCGCCAGAAGTGGATCGACCAGGCCCAGTCGCTGAACCTGTACATCGCTGGCGCTTCGGGCAAGAAGCTGGACGTGACCTATCGCATGGCCTGGTACCGTGGCCTGAAAACCACCTACTACCTCCGTGCCCTGGCCGCGACCAGCACCGAGAAGTCGACCATCAACACCGGCAAACTGAACGCCGTTTCCAGCGGTGGCGACAGCGCCCCGGTCCAGGCAGCCGGCCCTGCGCCAGTGCCGAAGGCCTGCGCGATCGACGAGCCTGACTGCGAAGCCTGCCAGTAAGGGCTAGATGCCGCGCGGGGTGCCCAAGGGTGCCCCGCGCGGCATTTTTGTATCTGCGTCACTGAGAAGCCCTGCCCTTTTCCCGCTGCGTATGCGGTTCGGTAAAAGGGCAGGACCTCTCTGAAAAGGACGCAAGCCCATGGCGCGGAAAAAAGTGGCAACTCGCAAGATTGGCCGTAACGCAGAAACCGGCCGCTTCACTTCGGTGGAGCAGGCACGCAAGCACCCCAAGACACACATTGTCGAAACGCTGCACACGACTCGTTAGCTGCAGATTGACGCGGTCCCTGTAGGAGCGGCCTTGTGTCGCGATGGGGTGCGAAGCGCCCCCACGATTTCAGCTTCGCAGCATGAATCGCCGGGGCCGCTTTACGGCCCTATCGCGACACAAGGCCGCTCCTACAAGGATCGCGAAAAACCAACATGATGTGCTTTTAAAAATAAACAGACACAACATGTAGTGCAATGCGCTTTTTGCCGCTACACTCCTTCCCCGTAGCAAACCACACAAACCCGGTGAACGGACGCATGCAATTCCGGTCGAAAAAGTTACCCTCGCCCGTAGAGACGCGCCCCGATCCAAGGCGAAATCCGATATACTTCGCCCCCTCTGAAAAGAGCACCATTCAATTGTCCTGGCCCCTCCCAGAGGCATGGCCAGGTACAAACAGAACACATTCAGATGTAAACGAGAGTCAGCCTCTCGAGCTGTCCATTCGCCGTAACGGCCTTGCGTCAGGCATCACACTCTTAAAAATCCAACCGGTTGCCCCAGGGCAACCCTCAAGCAGGAGCCAAACCATGCTGAGCTGGGACGAATTCGACAAAGAAGACGGCGAAGTAGCCGCCAAAGGCAACACCCCTGCGCAGGCCGCTGCCGCCGCCACCCTCGACAAGCTCGACAGCGCCGGTGGTGCCGCCGCCCTGGAAGCCCGTGCAGCTACTGCTTCTGACTCCGAAGCGGTCAAACGTGCCAAGGCCGCCCTCGACGCCCTCGACGTTGCCGAAGGCCTGGCCGAGCTGGAAGGTTCCTCTGCCCGCGTTGCGGTAGACGAAAAGCGCATGATCAACTGCCGTGCCGACCTGAACCAGCTGGTACCGTTCAAGTACGACTGGGCCTGGCAGAAGTACCTGGACGGCTGCGCCAACCACTGGATGCCGCAAGAGGTCAACATGACCGCCGACATCGCCCTGTGGAAGAGCCAGGATGGCCTGACCGAAGACGAGCGCCGCATCGTCATGCGCAACCTCGGCTTCTTCTCCACCGCCGACTCGCTGGTTGCCAACAACCTGGCCCTGGCGGTGTACCGCCTGATCACCAACCCGGAGTGCCGCCAGTACATC
>NZ_JBNNVS010000105.1:0-2450 GCF_050280665.1 Pseudomonas sp. NPDC089547
ACGCCGCCTGCAAAGCCCAAGGCATTCCGGCGCGCACCGCCATTTCGGAGTACGCCCCCGGTCAAGTTGAAATTACCCTTGAGCATGGCGACGCCATGGAAGTTCCGCGCGTTACCAAAATCACCCTGAACATGGGTCTGGGCGAAGCGATCGGCGACAAGAAAGTCATCGAGCACGCTGTTGCCGACCTGGAAAAGATCACCGGTCAAAAGCCGGTCGTGACTTTCGCTCGCAAATCCATCGCTGGCTTCAAAGTCCGCGAAGGCTGGCCGATCGGCGTCAAGGTGACCCTGCGTAGCGACAAGATGTACGAATTCCTGGACCGCCTGCTGGCGATCTCCCTGCCTCGGGTTCGCGACTTCCGCGGCCTGAATGCCAAGTCCTTCGATGGCCGTGGCAACTACAGCATGGGCGTGAAAGAGCAGATCATCTTCCCGGAAATCGATTACGACAAGATCGATGCTCTGCGCGGTTTGGACATCACCCTGACCACCACTGCTCGTTCGGACGACGAAGGCCGCGCTCTGCTGCGTGCTTTCAAGTTCCCGTTCCGCAACTGATTGGAGTAGGAAAATGGCCAAGAAGAGCATGAAGAACCGTGAGCTGAAGCGTCAGCTGACGGTAGCCAAGTTCGCTAAGAAGCGTGCTGAGCTGAAAGCGACCATCGTCAACGTTAACGCCTCTCCAGAAGAGCGTTTCGCTGCCGTTGTCGCTCTGCAGAAGCAGCCACGTGACGCTAGCGCTTCGCGTCTGCGCAACCGTTGCCGCCTGACCGGTCGTCCTCACGGTGTATACCGTAAGTTCGGCCTGGGCCGTAACATGCTGCGTCAAGCTGCAATGCGCGGTGACGTACCAGGTCTGGTCAAGGCCTCCTGGTAATCGCTGCAGGTGTGATCCCGACGGAAGGGGAGCAATCTTCCGACCGTCGGTGACCTCGCCAAGAAACAAGCCCCTACATGGGGCTTGTTTCGTTTCTGCCTTGTGTCTAGAATGACCGGCTCACCTGAGCCTGGGTTTTTCACCCGTTCCGCTCAGGTGGTTGTCATAGCCGCAAGGCTAATAATTCTTGTATCAGGAGCATCTAGCCCATGAGTATGCAGGACCCGTTAGCGGACATGCTAACTCGCATCCGTAATGCCCAGATGGCTGAAAAGTCCGTCGTAAGCATGCCTTCTTCTACCCTGAAGGTCGCGGTTGCCAAAGTTCTGAAGGACGAAGGTTACATTGCTGGCTACCAGGTTACTGGTGAAGCCAAGCCGTCCCTGTCGATCGAACTGAAGTACTTCGAAGGCCGTCCGGTCATCGAAGAACTGAAGCGCACCAGCCGTCCAGGCCTGCGCCAGTACAAGGCCGTTACCGACCTGCCGAAAGTTCGTGGCGGTCTGGGCGTGTCTATTGTCTCCACCAACAAAGGTGTGATGACTGATCGCGCTGCGCGCGCTGCCGGTGTCGGCGGCGAAGTTCTGTGCACAGTGTTCTAAGGGGGGATAGACATGTCTCGCGTCGCTAAGAACCCCGTTAAGCTGCCATCCGGCGTCGAAGTAAAATTCGCAGGCCAGCAGCTTTCGGTGAAGGGTGCCAAAGGCACTCTCGAACTGAACGTTCACTCGTCTGTTGAAGTTACCGAAGAGTCTGGTGAGCTGCGTTTTGTTGCTCGCAATGGTGACCAGCAAGCTCGTGCCATGGCCGGTACCACCCGTGCTCTGGTCAACAACATGGTCCAAGGCGTAAGCCAAGGCTTCGAGCGTAAGCTCCAGCTGGTCGGTGTTGGTTACAAGGCACAGGCTAAAGGCACCGTCCTGAACCTGGCCCTGGGCTTCTCTCACCCAGTGGACTACGAACTGCCAGCCGGTATCACCGCTGAAACCCCTAGCCAGACCGACATCCTGATCAAGGGTATCGACAAGCAGCTGGTAGGTCAGGTGGCCGCTGAAATCCGCGACTTCCGTCCGCCAGAGCCGTACAAAGGCAAAGGTGTGCGTTACGCGGACGAAGTAGTCCGTCGTAAAGAAGCCAAGAAGAAGTAGGGCCTAGTAAATGACCGACAAAAAAGTTATTCGACTGCGTCGCGCTCGCAAAGCACGTCTGAAGATGCACGAACTCGAAGTCGTGCGCCTGTGCGTGTTCCGCTCCTCGCAGCACATCTACGCCCAGGTCATTTCGGCCGACGGCAGCAAGGTTCTGGCAAGCGCCTCGACCTTGGACAAAGACCTGCGTGATGGCGCCACTGGCAACATCGACGCGGCCACTAAGGTTGGCAAGCTGGTAGCTGAGCGCGCGAAAGCCGCCGGTGTATCTCAAGTTGCCTTTGACCGTTCCGGCTTCAAGTACCATGGCCGCGTCAAAGCGCTGGCTGATGCTGCTCGTGAAGGCGGGCTGGAGTTCTAAGTTATGGCAAATAACGATCAAAAGCGCGACGAAGGCTACATCGAGAAGCTGGTTCAAGTTAA
>NZ_JBNNVS010000106.1:0-2378 GCF_050280665.1 Pseudomonas sp. NPDC089547
TTGTTAGGTGACTGCGTACCTTTTGTATAATGGGTCAGCGACTTATATTCAGTGGCGAGCTTAACCGAATAGGGGAGGCGTAGCGAAAGCGAGTCTTAATAGGGCGTTTAGTCGCTGGGTATAGACCCGAAACCGGGCGATCTATCCATGGGCAGGTTGAAGGTTAGGTAACACTGACTGGAGGACCGAACCGACTACCGTTGAAAAGTTAGCGGATGACCTGTGGATCGGAGTGAAAGGCTAATCAAGCTCGGAGATAGCTGGTTCTCCTCGAAAGCTATTTAGGTAGCGCCTCATGTATCACTGTAGGGGGTAGAGCACTGTTTCGGCTAGGGGGTCATCCCGACTTACCAAACCGATGCAAACTCCGAATACCTACAAGTGCCGAGCATGGGAGACACACGGCGGGTGCTAACGTCCGTCGTGAAAAGGGAAACAACCCAGACCGTCAGCTAAGGTCCCAAAGTCATGGTTAAGTGGGAAACGATGTGGGAAGGCTTAGACAGCTAGGAGGTTGGCTTAGAAGCAGCCACCCTTTAAAGAAAGCGTAATAGCTCACTAGTCGAGTCGGCCTGCGCGGAAGATGTAACGGGGCTCAAACCATGCACCGAAGCTACGGGTATCACCTTTTGGTGATGCGGTAGAGGAGCGTTCTGTAAGCCTGTGAAGGTGAGTTGAGAAGCTTGCTGGAGGTATCAGAAGTGCGAATGCTGACATGAGTAACGACAATGCGAGTGAAAAACTCGCACGCCGAAAGACCAAGGTTTCCTGCGCAACGTTAATCGACGCAGGGTTAGTCGGTCCCTAAGGCGAGGCTGAAAAGCGTAGTCGATGGAAAACAGGTTAATATTCCTGTACTTCCAGTTATTGCGATGGAGGGACGGAGAAGGTTAGGCCAGCCTGGCGTTGGTTGTCCAGGTTTAAGGTGGTAGGCTGGAATCTTAGGCAAATCCGGGATTTCAAGGCCGAGAGCTGATGACGAGTTGCCTTTAGGCGACGAAGTGGTTGATACCATGCTTCCAAGAAAAGCTCCTAAGCTTCAGATAACTGGGAACCGTACCCCAAACCGACACAGGTGGTTAGGTAGAGAATACCAAGGCGCTTGAGAGAACTCGGGTGAAGGAACTAGGCAAAATGGCACCGTAACTTCGGGAGAAGGTGCGCCGGCGAGGGTGAAGGACTTGCTCCGTAAGCTCATGCCGGTCGAAGATACCAGGCCGCTGCGACTGTTTATTAAAAACACAGCACTCTGCAAACACGAAAGTGGACGTATAGGGTGTGACGCCTGCCCGGTGCCGGAAGGTTAATTGATGGGGTTAGCGCAAGCGAAGCTCTTGATCGAAGCCCCGGTAAACGGCGGCCGTAACTATAACGGTCCTAAGGTAGCGAAATTCCTTGTCGGGTAAGTTCCGACCTGCACGAATGGCGTAACGATGGCGGCGCTGTCTCCACCCGAGACTCAGTGAAATTGAAATCGCTGTGAAGATGCAGTGTATCCGCGGCTAGACGGAAAGACCCCGTGAACCTTTACTATAGCTTTGCACTGGACTTTGAATTTGCTTGTGTAGGATAGGTGGGAGGCTTTGAAGTGGGGACGCCAGTTCTCATGGAGCCATCCTTGAAATACCACCCTGGCAACTTTGAGGTTCTAACTCAGGTCCGTTATCCGGATCGAGGACAGTGTATGGTGGGTAGTTTGACTGGGGCGGTCTCCTCCCAAAGAGTAACGGAGGAGTACGAAGGTGCGCTCAGACCGGTCGGAAATCGGTCGTAGAGTATAAAGGCAAAAGCGCGCTTGACTGCGAGACAAACACGTCGAGCAGGTACGAAAGTAGGTCTTAGTGATCCGGTGGTTCTGTATGGAAGGGCCATCGCTCAACGGATAAAAGGTACTCCGGGGATAACAGGCTGATACCGCCCAAGAGTTCATATCGACGGCGGTGTTTGGCACCTCGATGTCGGCTCATCACATCCTGGGGCTGAAGCCGGTCCCAAGGGTATGGCTGTTCGCCATTTAAAGTGGTACGCGAGCTGGGTTTAGAACGTCGTGAGACAGTTCGGTCCCTATCTGCCGTGGACGTTTGAGATTTGAGAGGGGCTGCTCCTAGTACGAGAGGACCGGAGTGGACGAACCTCTGGTGTTCCGGTTGTCACGCCAGTGGCATTGCCGGGTAGCTATGTTCGGAAGAGATAACCGCTGAAAGCATCTAAGCGGGAAACTTGCCTCAAGATGAGATCTCACTGGGATCTTGAATCCCCTAAAGGGCCGTCGAAGACTACGACGTTGATAGGTTGGGTGTGTAAGCGCTGTGAGGCGTTGAGCTAACCAATACTAATTGCCCGTGAGGCTTGACCATATAACACCCAAGCAATTTGCT
>NZ_JBNNVS010000107.1:0-1937 GCF_050280665.1 Pseudomonas sp. NPDC089547
GCCGGCAACGACAACATGGCCGTTGCCGTGCGCTCCTCGGCCACCGCCGAAGACCTGCCGGACGCCTCGTTCGCCGGCCAGCAGGAAACCTTCCTCAACATCCGTGGCGTCGACAACGTGATCCGCGCGGCCAAGGAAGTGTTCGCCTCGCTGTTCAACGACCGCGCCATCGCCTACCGCGTGCACCAGGGCTTCGACCACAAGCTGGTCGCCCTGTCTGCCGGTGTGCAGCGCATGGTCCGCTCCGAAACCGGCACCGCCGGCGTCATGTTCACCCTCGACACCGAGTCGGGCTTCCGCGACGTGGTGTTCATCACCGGCGCCTACGGCCTGGGCGAAACCGTGGTGCAGGGTGCGGTCAACCCGGACGAATTCTACGTGCACAAGAACACCCTGCAGGCCGGCCGCCCGGCCATCCTGCGCCGCAACCTGGGCAGCAAGGCCATCAAGATGGTCTACGGCGACGAAGCCAAGGCCGGCCGCTCGGTCAAGACCGTGGAAGTGGACCGCGCCGAACGCGCACGCTTCTGCCTGAGCGATGCCGAGGTCAGCGAGCTGGCCAAGCAGGCCATGATCATCGAGCAGCACTACCAGCGCCCGATGGACATCGAGTGGGCCAAAGATGGCGACGACGGCAAGCTGTACATCGTCCAGGCCCGCCCTGAAACGGTGAAAAGCCGCTCCAGCGCCAATGTCATGGAACGCTACCTGCTGAAGGAAAAGGGCACCGTGCTGGTCGAAGGCCGCGCCATCGGCCAGCGCATCGGCGCCGGCAAGGTCCGCGTGATCAACGACGTATCGGAAATGGACAAGGTCCAGCCGGGTGATGTACTGGTCTCCGACATGACCGACCCGGACTGGGAACCGGTGATGAAGCGCGCCAGCGCCATCGTCACCAACCGCGGCGGGCGTACCTGCCACGCGGCGATCATTGCCCGTGAGCTGGGGATTCCGGCCGTGGTCGGTTGCGGCAACGCCACCCAGGTGCTCAAGGACGGCCAGGGCGTGACGGTTTCCTGTGCCGAAGGCGACACTGGCTTCATCTTCGAAGGTGAGCTGGGCTTCGACATCAAGCAGAACTCGGTCGATGCCATGCCGGAACTGCCGTTCAAGATCATGATGAACGTCGGCAACCCGGACCGCGCCTTCGACTTCGCCCAGCTGCCCAACGCCGGTGTCGGCCTGGCGCGCCTGGAGTTCATCATCAACCGCATGATCGGCGTGCACCCCAAGGCGCTGCTGAACTACGCCGGCCTGCCACCGGAGCTGAAAGAGAGCGTCGACAAGCGCATCGCCGGCTACAACGACCCGGTCGGCTTCTACGTCGAGAAACTGGTCGAAGGTATCAGCACCCTGGCGGCGGCCTTCTACCCGAAAAAGGTCATCGTGCGCCTGTCGGACTTCAAGTCCAACGAGTACGCCAACCTGATCGGCGGCAAGCTGTACGAGCCGGAAGAAGAAAACCCGATGCTGGGCTTCCGCGGGGCTTCGCGCTACATCAGCGAATCGTTCCGTGACTGTTTCGAACTCGAATGCCGTGCGCTGAAGCGCGTGCGCAACGAGATGGGCCTGACCAACGTCGAGATCATGGTGCCGTTCGTGCGTACCCTGGGCGAAGCCAGCCAGGTCGTCGACCTGCTGGCTGAAAACGGCCTGGCCCGCGGCAACAACGGCCTGCTCGTGATCATGATGTGCGAGCTGCCGTCCAACGCCATTTTGGCCGAAGAGTTCCTGGAGTACTTCGACGGCTTCTCGATCGGCTCCAACGACCTGACCCAGCTGACCCTGGGCCTGGACCGCGACTCGGGTATCATTGCCCACCTGTTCGACGAGCGTAACCCTGCGGTGAAAAAGCTGCTGGCCAACGCCATTGCCGCGTGCAACAAGGCCGGCAAGTACATCGGCATTTGCGGCCAGGGCCCATCGGACCACCCGGA
>NZ_JBNNVS010000109.1:0-1555 GCF_050280665.1 Pseudomonas sp. NPDC089547
ATGGTGACCTGGGCGTTGTTGCTCAGGGTCACGACCAGGTCGTTGGCCAGTACCGTGTTGATCTTGACGGTGAAGGTCGGTTTCACGTTCTCGGCCACCGACGCCTGGTCGGCGGTGATGGTGACCAGCACCAGGTCGCCCTGGTTGCCGGTGCCTGGAGTACCCGAACCTGGCTCGTCGGTGACGGTGGTGGTGACCGGGGCCTTGTCCAGGGTCAGCTGCTCGAACTTGCCGACGTCGGTGCCGCTGACCGAAGCGATCGATTTCACGATCGAGTCATTGGTACCGATGTAGACGTTGTCCGGCGCGGTGACGGTGGCAGTACCCACGGTGCCGTTGGCCGGCACGGTGATGGTGGTCTTGCCATCGTTCAGCGTGAAGGTCAGCGCCGAGTGGTTGTTGATCGGCAGGCCGTCTTTGTTGGTCAGCGTCACGGTGTAGGTGATCACGCCACCTTCGGTGACCGAAGGCGTAGCGGTCAGCTTCGCGATGACTTCGTCAGTGGTATCGGTCACCTGAACAGTAGCGCTGCCGCCCAGTTGCAGGTTTTCGAAGCCACGACCATCGACGTCCACAGCCGACTTGATACCCACGCTGATCTGACCAGCGTCGTTGTAAACGTCGTCGCCTTGTGCAGCGTGCTCGTAAGGCGCGCTGGTGTCGCCGGCCTTGATGGTCACCTTGGCATCGTTGCTCAGGGTCACGACCAGGTCGTGATCCAGTGCCTGGTTGATGTGCACGGTGAAGGTCGGTTTGACGTTCTCGGCCACCGAGGCCTGGTCGGCAGTGATGGTGACCTTGACCAAATCGCCTGCGTTCGGGGTGCCTGGTGTACCTGGGTTGCCCGGGGTGCCTGGCTCGTCGGTGACGGTGGTGGTGACCGGGGCCTTGTCCAGGGTCAGCTGCTCGAACTTGCCGACGTCAGTACCGCTGACCGAGGCGATCGACTTGATCACTGGGTCGTTAGCGCCGGTGTAGACGTTGTCCGGCGCGATGACGGTGGTAGTGCCCACGGTGCCGTTGGCCGGCACAGTGATGGTGGTCTTGCCGTCGCTCAGCGTGAAGGTCAGGGCGCTGTGGTTGTTGATCGGCAGACCGTCTTTGTTGGTCAGCGTGATGGTGTAGGTGATCTCGCCGCCTTCGGTCACCGAAGGGGTGGCGGTCAGCTTGGCGATGACTTCGTCAGTGGTGTCGGTGACTTCAACTTTCGCTGCGCCACCCAGCTCTAGGTTCTCGAAGGTGCGGTTGTCGATATCGACCGCCGACTTGATGCCCAGGCTGATTTCGCCCGCGTCGTTATAGACATCGTCACCTTGCGCCGCGTGCTCGTAAGGCGCGCTGGTATCACCCGCCTTGATGGTCACCTTGGCATCGTTGCTCAGGGTCACGACCAGGTCGTGATCCAGTGCCTGGTTGATGTGCACGGTGAAGGTCGGTTTGACGTTCTCGGCCACCGAAGTCTGGTCGGCGGTGATGGTGACTTTGACCAGGTCGCCTGCGTTCGGGGTGCCTGGTGTACCTGGGTTGCCCGGGGTGCCTGGCTCGTCGGTGACGG
>NZ_JBNNVS010000110.1:0-1453 GCF_050280665.1 Pseudomonas sp. NPDC089547
TGTAATCGATGGACTCGCCCCCGCCGAGGCATCACAGTGCCACGGTGGCGTTCGAAGAAGCCAACGGCAGCGAGGGCGAGACCATGAAAAAGCATAGTTCGAAGCAAGAATCCCTGTCTTCCACTGATGTGGAGCTTTGCACAACGATCTGCGTAGACCTGGCCAAACAGGTCTTCCAGTTAGCAGGCGAGGACGCTACCGGTCGTGTGATCTACGAAGATCGCATTAAATCCCGACAAGCTTTCCATGATTTCCTGCTCAAGCTGCCAGCGACAGTGACTGTCTTGATGGAGTGCGGCCCAGGTGCACAGGCCTGGGCCAGGTTGCTGCAGGCCAAAGGTAACGCGGTCCGCATCCTGCCTGCGCAACGGGTCGCCGAACACCGAAGCGGAGCGAAGAACGACCGTAACGACGCTCATGCCATCCTACGAGCCGGTCGCGATACCAGCATCGCTTCGATACCGATCAAAAGCACCACTGCTCTGGCTGTGCAAGCCCTGCACCGTATCCGGCGCGGTAGCATCAAGCGGCATACCTCGATAGGTAATCAGATACGTGGTTTGCTCATGGAGCATGGCGTCTCCATGCCCCAGGGCGATACCGCGATCAATAAGCATGTGCCGCGAGTTCTTGAGGACGCTTCCCTACCTTTACCCCAATTGTTGCGCGAGGTGCTCGATGAGCTGCTGACTGACTGGCGATCCCTGGGTGAGCGCATTACGACGTTGAGTAAACGGCTCGAAACGACAGCCAAGGACGATAAAGTCGCACAGCGGCTGATCACCATCCGTGGCGTCGGCCCCATCACTGCCACCGCGATCGTGGCGAAAGAGACCGAGCCCCGTCGCTTTGCCAGTGGCCGAATGTATTCCGCCTTCTTCGGTATCGTGCCCGATCAGCACAGCAGCGGAAACAAAGTCAGATTGGGCAAGATGAGCAAGCGGGGTGACGGCTACATACGCAGCTTGATGATTCAGGGCGCACATGCTGTCTTGAGTCAGTTAAAGCCTGATTCCGATCAGCCAGACGATCGCCGCCTCTTGCGCTGGCTATCCCGCCTGGGGCGCAAGGAGGCGGCGATCAGACTGGCTAATCGAAATCTGCGCATTATCTGGGCCTTGTTGCAGAGTGATAAGGTTTATCAACGCAAACCGAACAGCAATTCGGAGGCTGCATGAGCCTCTGATCAACCGAGTAATGCCACCGGGGCGCTAAGCGCTCCAACCCCTGCTAGTGAACATTGACCCTAGGTAAGACCGTCGCAGACTGATGCCTCCGCTCCTACAGGACTGATACAGAGGCCTCAATGTAAACGGCACTCTGCGAGCTCACCACGATGTTGGCCAGAAGCGAAAAGCTTCCTCGAATAGGCCTGATACATAGATGCAACCGGGTTCCTATGTTCAAAAGCAATTAGACAGTGTGGGCGAGTCCATACATAGGAGCGGCCTTG
>NZ_JBNNVS010000111.1:0-1380 GCF_050280665.1 Pseudomonas sp. NPDC089547
ATCGTGCAGATGTGCTACATCAGGCAGAAGCTGGTGGGTAGCGGTTGCTACGTGCGTGTCGGCGGCCTGTCGGGCTTCGGCCGCGAGATCGTGGCGGAAATGAACCGCGTCGGCATCATGTGCGACCTGTCCCACGTCGGCTCCAAAACCTCCGAAGAAGTCATCCTCGAATCGAAAAAACCGGTGTGCTACTCGCACTGCCTGCCCTCGGGCCTGAAAGAGCACCCGCGCAACAAGTCGGACGAAGAGCTGAAGTTCATCGCCGACCATGGCGGCTTTGTTGGCGTGACCATGTTCGCGCCGTTCCTGGCCAAGGGCATCGACTCCACCATCGACGACTACGCCGAAGCCATCGAATACACCATGAACATCGTCGGTGAAGACGCCATCGGTATCGGTACCGACTTCACCCAGGGCCACGGCCAGGACTTCTTCGAGTACCTGACCCACGACAAGGGCTACGCCCGTCGCCTGACCAACTTCGGCAAGATCATCAACCCGCTCGGCATCCGCACTGTCGGCGAATTCCCCAACCTCACCGAAACCCTGCTCAAGCGCGGCCATTCCGAGCGCGTGGTACGCAAGATCATGGGCGAGAACTGGGTCAACGTCCTCAAGGACGTCTGGGGCGAGTAAGCCGCTCTCCAAGCCTGATAGCCCCTGCCAGCAACGCCGGGGCACCCACATAAAAATTTTATGGAGTTGAGTTTCCATGGCCAAGATCGCCCCGCAATTGCCAATCGAAGTCGACAGCGAGACCGGTGTCTGGACCAGCGACGCCCTGCCGATGCTGTACGTACCGCGCCATTTCTTCGTCAACAACCACATCGGCATCGAGGAAGTGCTGGGCGCCGACGCCTACGCCGAGATCCTCTACAAGGCCGGTTACAAGTCCGCCTGGCACTGGTGTGAGAAAGAAGCCGAGTGCCATGGCCTGGAAGGCGTGGCGGTGTTCGAGCACTACATGAAGCGCCTGAGCCAGCGTGGCTGGGGCCTGTTCGAGATCCAGGACATCGACCTGGACAAAGGCACCTGCAGCGTCAAGCTCAAGCACTCGGCGTTCGTGTATGTGTACGGCAAATGCGGCCGCAAGGTGGACTACATGTTCACCGGCTGGTTCGCCGGTGCCATGGACCAGATTCTCGCTGCCCGCGGCAGCAAGATCCGCACTGTGGCCGAGCAGGTCTACGGCGGGTCGGAAGAAGGCCACGAAGATGGCCTGTTCGTTACAAAGCCGTTGTAAGCCGGAGATAGCGTCATGGCATTCGAAGCAATGTTCACCGGGCTATCCAGGTGGGCACCTACAACACCGGAGATGTTGCGCGCACATTCGCCACGCGCTCGGTAGAGCAGCAACTGGCATCGTCGCGCCAGGCGGTG
>NZ_JBNNVS010000112.1:0-1307 GCF_050280665.1 Pseudomonas sp. NPDC089547
GGTTCTTCACGGATTGCCGGGAAAGTCATTCTTGATCTTCATGAAAAAGAACTCGCTGTCCCGGTAGCCGTAAGCCATCCGCTTGATCACCTTGATCCGGTTGTTAATGCCCTCCAACTGCCCCGTGTGCATGGGCCAACGCACCCTGCTCAGGATGCCGCGCCAGTAGTTCTTCAGGCGCTTAGCGAACTGCTTCAGAGCCGGTATCGCGCTTTCATCAGCCAGTCGCAGCCATTGCTTCCAGGCTGATCGCCAACCCCAGGCAGTGGTGGGTGACCACAGCGCTTTGAGTTCTGCCTTCATCAGATAAACCGTCATCAACGATTGGTTAGCTGCCAGCAGATCCTGCAGGCGTACCTGCTGATCTTCACGCTTGAGATTCTCCGGATTACGCAGCAGCAGCCACCGCGCCTGCTTGATCACCTTGCGGGCAGGTTTGTCATTACGCAGGCGATTGGCCTCGTCGACCCGCACCCGGTCAATCACTTCTCGCCCATATTTGGCGACCACATGAAACAGGTCGTACACCACTCTCGCCTGAGGACAGTGCTGGCGCACCTCTAGGTCGAATGCGGTGTTCATGTCCATTGCCACGGCTTCGATCCGCGCACAGCCCTCCGGCCCCAGTTCCTCAAAGAACGGTCTGACCGCGGCTCGGCTACGGCCTTCGCCAATCCAAAGCACCCGACGGGTATCAGCATCAAGCACCACGCTGGCGTAGCGATGGCCTTTGAACAACGCAAACTCGTCCATCACCAAGCGTCTGGGCTGGGCCGTCGGCAGCTTCTCCAATGCGGCTTGTAGCGCCCGTCGCTCTAGCAAACGCACGCTATCCCAATGCAGACCAAACAGCTCGGCGACATGCAGGGTGGGCAGTCGTAGGCAAGCCTGGATCACGGCTTCGGCCAAGCGCTTGGTCATGCGCGAATAGCGGTCAAGCCAAGTGACTGACTCCATTCGCTTGCCGCATGCATTGCACCCGACACGTCGCAGTTCCACATTCAGTCGAACCGCGCGACCAAGAATGGGCAGGTCGCGGATCGAGCGCTGGCAGTACTCGTGGGTGGTGGTGCTGGGCTGATGGCAACCGCTGCAGGTGGGGAACCTGGTGGGCTTAGGGATCAGGTCGATCAGCAGGTCATCGCCGTCTGGCCTGATCGCGATGACAGAAAAGCCCTCCCAAAAGGGCAGAAACGTATTAATATCGTGCACAAGAACGCCGGTTTGTTGATGTGTTTGCTCGCACGAACATCATCCATCAAACCGGCGTTCTTGTTTCTGTCTTTCCCGGGATTCCGTGAAGAACC
>NZ_JBNNVS010000113.1:0-1298 GCF_050280665.1 Pseudomonas sp. NPDC089547
CGGGTCAGGCCGACGGACACCTTGTTACCGGTACCCAGGAAGTTGCTCTGGCTGATCGAACCACCCAGGATCAGGCCCGCGCTCTGGGCGAAGCCGACGCTGGCGGTGATCGAGCCGGATGCCTGCTCTTCAACGCTGTAGTTGACGTCAACCTGGTCGTCAGTGCCTGGCACCGGTGGGGTCTCGACGTTGACTTCCTTGAAGAAGCCCAGGCGTTCCAGACGGGTCTTGGACTGGTCGATCAGGTAGGTCGACGCCCAGCCGCCTTCCATCTGGCGCATTTCGCGACGCAGTACTTCGTCTTCGGTCTTGGTGTTGCCGCGGTAGTTGATGCGGTTGACGTAGGCACGCTTGCCCGGGTCGACCACGAACATGATGTCGACCGTGTGGTCCTGGTCGTTCGGCTGTGGCACGCCGTTGACGTTGGCGAAGGTATAGCCTTCGTTGCCCAGGCGACGGGTGATCAGCTCGGACGTGGTGGTCATCACCTTGCGCGAGAACACCTGGCCCGGCTGCACCAGCAGCAGCGACTTGACCTGGTCTTCCGGCACTTTCAGGTCACCGGACAGCTTCACGTCACGAACGGTGTACTTCTCGCCTTCGTTGATGTTGACGGTGATGTACACGTGTTTCTTGTCTGGGGTGATGGACACCTGGGTGGAGGCGATGTCCATGTTGATGTAGCCGCGGTCCAGGTAGTAGGAACGCAGGCGCTCCAGGTCACCGGACAGTTTTTCGCGGGCGTACTTGTCATCGTTCTTGAAGAACGACAGCCAGTTGGTGGTCTTCAGCTCGAACAGCTGCCCCAGGGTTTCATCGTCGAACACGTTGTTGCCAACGATGTTGATGTGCTGGATGGCAGCGACGGTGCCTTCGTTGATCTTGATCTTCAGCGCCACACGGTTGCGCGGCTGCGGCACCACTTCGGCGTCGACCTCGGCCGAGTAGCGGCCCTGGGCCACGTACTGGCGCTGCAGTTCGTTACGCACGCCTTCGAGCGTGGCACGCTGGAAGATCTCGCCTTCGGCCAGGCCCGACTGTTTCAGGCCTTTCATCAGGTCTTCGGTGCTGATCGCCTTGTTGCCTTCGATCTCGATACTCGACACCGACGGGCGCTCGACCACGTTGATGATCAGCACATTGCCATCGCGGTTCAACTGGATGTCCTGGAAGAACCCGGTCTTGAACAGGGAACGCGTCGAGTCCACCAGGCGGCGGTCATCGGCCTGATCGCCGACGTTCAGCGGCAAGGCACCGAAGACACTGCCGGCGGAAACCCGCTGCAGGCCGTTGACGCG
>NZ_JBNNVS010000114.1:0-1270 GCF_050280665.1 Pseudomonas sp. NPDC089547
CCAGCGGCCAGGCCATACGGCGTGTCGTTGGCAATGGCGATGGCTTCTTCGGCGGTGTCGAAGGCGATCACCGACAGCACTGGGCCGAAGATCTCTTCCTGGGCAATCTTCATGGCGTTGGTCACGCCGTCAAAGATGGTCGGCTCGACGTAGGTCCCGCCAGTCTCTTCCAGCGTGCGCTTGCCGCCGGCCAGCAGCTTGGCGCCGTCCTTGTGGCCAGCCTCGATGTACGACAGCACGGTGTTCATCTGCTGGGTATCGACCAGGGCACCCACGGTGGTCTGTGGGTCCAGCGGGTTACCGGGCTTCCAGCCTTTCAGGGCCTCGACCACCATCGGCAGGAACTTGTCCTTGATCGAACGCTCGACCAGCAGACGCGAACCGGCGGTGCACACTTCGCCCTGGTTGAAGGCGATGGCGCTGGCAGCAGCTTCAGCGGCAGCTTGCAAGTCCGGGGCGTCGGCAAAGACGATGTTCGGGCTCTTGCCACCGGCTTCCAGCCAGATGCGCTTCATGTTCGATTCGCCGGCGTACACCATCAACTGCTTGGCGATCTTGGTGGAACCGGTGAACACCAGGGTGTCGACGTCCATGTGCAGGGCCAGGGCCTTGCCCACGGTATGGCCATAGCCTGGCAGCACGTTCAGCACGCCAGCCGGGATACCGGCTTCGATCGCCAGCTGGGCGATGCGGATGGCAGTCAGCGGGGATTTTTCGGACGGCTTGAGCACCAGCGAGTTGCCGGTAGCCAGGGCCGGGGCGATTTTCCAGCAGGCCATCAGCAGCGGGAAGTTCCACGGTACGATGGCACCCACCACGCCCACCGGCTCACGGGTAACCAGGCCAAGCTGGTCGTGCGGGGTCGGGGCGACTTCGTCGTAGACCTTGTCGATGGCTTCGGCGGTCCAGTGAATGGCTTGCGCCGCACCCGGCACGTCGATGCTGGAGGAGTCGCCGATCGGCTTGCCCATGTCCAGGGTTTCCAGCAGCGCCAGCTCTTCGACGTTCTTGCGCAGCAGGTCGGCGAAGCGGATCAGCTTGGCCTTGCGCTTGGCCGGGGCCAGTTGCGACCACACGCCAGCGTTGAAGGTGGCGCGGGCGTTTTCCACTGCGCGGTTGGCATCGGCCAGGTCGCAGCTGGCAACCTTGGCCAGGAAGCGTCCGTCGACCGGGCTCAGGCACTCGAAGGTTTCACCGGATGCGGCATCGGTGTATTCGCCGTTGATGAAGGCACGGCCTTCGATCTTCAGTTGCTGGGCACGTTGTTCCC
>NZ_JBNNVS010000115.1:0-1148 GCF_050280665.1 Pseudomonas sp. NPDC089547
AATCCGTAAGGCGGCTGAGCTTGAAAGTGAAAAATAAGGGGCGCGATGGTGGCTAGCTGAAAGTAACTGCGGCTGAGGGTGTCTTATGAGAATCGGTGCACTGACAGTGTTGTTTGTATCTATTACCTTTGCGGTTGATGTTTCTGCCCAAAGCGATGAGTTGTCTCCTGATGTTGATGGAGAAAAGGTGATTCTAAGGGTCAAGGTACCCAGTGAATTGGCGGCGCGCGAAGTGGAGGCGCTTTATCGCTCAACCGTGTGCACCTCTGTTGCTTATGATATGGATGGAAATCCATATAAGCGGGATGGCTATAGGCAGCTGGATGTGCAGACTGTGCGTGAAGGCGATACTAATGTCTTGCGCACTGAACTGCCCGTTGACCGGGGTGGGCGTTGTCGATGGAGGCTGAGCAACGTCACATTTGGCATCAGATATGGGGAAACGAGTCAGTTTGGTGAAAGCGTCGTTCCTGGTGGTGGCGGCGGCGTTATTGTGCTGTTTGATGAAAGCAATTCCCCAGGTAGTGGTTCGGCTATTGAAGTTGAGGGTGATGTGGATATCAGGCCAGATTATTATCCATGGCTAAGTGAGAGATTTATTGGGGGGTATAGAAAGGCTGCGTATCTGGCTACGAGTCGTAGCCCTTATGTTAGGTATCTAGCGCTGAGTGCTCGACGTGTAAATTTTGAACCTGTCCTTCACTCCGACTATTTGGTGCGTTCTGTTGGGCCAAAAATTAAACGCAAAGGTAACCATGCAATATTTCACTATTCAGATGGCAGTAGCTCGACTGAGGGAGGGGGCGAACCGAGCTTTCGAAGGCTTCAGGAAATCCGCAAGGCGGCTGAGCTTGAAAGTGCAAAATAAGGGGCGCGATGGTGGCGGGTTAAAGTAACTGCGGTTTAGGGGGGCTTATGACAGTCAGTGAGCTGGCAGTGTTGTTTGTATTTTCAACCTTTGCGCTTGATGTTTCTGCCAGGGGTGATGAGTTGTCTCCTGACAATGACGGGGAAAAGGTAATCCTAAGGGTCAAGGTACCCAGTGAATTGGCAGCGCGCGAAGTGGAGGCGCTTTATCGCTCAACCGTGTGCACCTCTGTTGCTTATGATATGGATGGAAATCCATATAAGCGGGATGGCTATAGGCA
>NZ_JBNNVS010000116.1:0-1067 GCF_050280665.1 Pseudomonas sp. NPDC089547
GCTTGACCACGGCTTTGCCGGCGGCTTCATCCACAGCCCCTGGCGCAGCAGCGGTGGTGCTGGCGGCAGCAGGTGCTTGGGCTTGCGGCGCGGCGATCTACGGCGACAAGATCTACTTCGGTACCCTCGACGCGCGGCTCATTGCCCTGGACAAGCACACCGGCAAGGTGGTGTGGAACAAGAAGTTCGGTGACCACAGCGCCGGCTACACCATGACCGGCGCCCCGGTGCTGGTCAAGGACAAGACCAGCGGCAAGGTGCTGCTCATTCATGGCAGTTCCGGCGATGAGTTCGGCGTGGTCGGCCAGCTGTTCGCCCGCGACCCGGACACCGGCGAAGAGGTGTGGATGCGGCCCTTCGTCGAGGGCCACATGGGCCGCCTGAACGGCAAGGACAGCACCCCGACCGGTGATGTGAAAGCGCCGTCGTGGCCCGACGATCCCACCACCGAAACCGGCAAGGTCGAAGCCTGGAGCCACGGTGGTGGCGCCCCTTGGCAGAGCGCCAGCTTCGACGCCGAGACCAACACCATCATCGTCGGCGCCGGCAACCCCGGCCCCTGGAACACCTGGGCGCGCACCTCCAAAGATGGCAACCCCCACGACTACGACAGCCTCTACACCTCGGGCCAGGTCGGTGTCGACCCCAGCACCGGCGAGGTCAAGTGGTTCTACCAGCACACGCCAAACGACGCCTGGGACTTCTCTGGCAACAACGAGCTGGTACTGTTCGACTACAAAGACAAAGACGGCAAGGTGGTCAAGGCCACCGGGCACGCCGACCGCAACGGCTTCTTCTACGTAGTCGACCGCAACAACGGCAAGCTGCAGAACGCCTTCCCGTTCGTGGACAACATCACCTGGGCCAGCCATATCGACCTGAAGACCGGCCGCCCGGTCGAAAACCCCGGCCAACGCCCGGCCAAGCCGCTGCCGGGTGAGACCAAGGGCAAACCGGTTGAAGTCTCGCCACCGTTCCTCGGCGGCAAGAACTGGAACCCCATGGCCTACAGCCAGGACACCGGCCTGTTCTACATCCCCGGCAACCAGTGGAAAGAGGAATACTGG
>NZ_JBNNVS010000117.1:0-1028 GCF_050280665.1 Pseudomonas sp. NPDC089547
CGCATGCGCGAAGCCTTCCGCCTGGCTGAAGAAGAAAAGCCGGGTGCGGTACACCTGGAGCTGCCAGAAGACATCGCCGCCGAGCAGACCGACGCCTTGCCGATCCCGCGCAGCCTGCACCGCCGCCCGCTGGCCGAGCACGTGGCCATTGAGGCCGCTGTCGAGAAGCTGCAGAACGCCCGTAACCCGATCCTGGTGATCGGCGCCGGTGCCAACCGCAAGATGACCGCCAAGGTCCTCAAGCAACTGATCGACAAGACCGGCATCCCGTTCATCACCACCCAGATGGGTAAAGGTGTGGTCGACGAGCGCCACCCACGCTTCCTGGGCAACGCCGCGCTGTCGTCGGGTGACTTCGTGCACCGCGCCGTCGAAGCTGCCGACCTGATCATCAACATCGGTCACGACGTGATCGAGAAGCCGCCATTCTTCATGGTCCGCGGTGGCACCGAAGTCATCCACATCAACTTCCGCTCCGCCGAAGTCGATGCCGTGTACTTCCCACAGGTTGAAGTGATCGGCGACATCGCCAACGCCGTGTGGCAGATCAGCGAAGCGCTGACCGACACCTCGCACTGGGATTTCACCCGCCTGCTGGCCATCCGTGAAGCGAACGAAGCGCAGATCGCTGAAGGCGGCGACGACAACCGCTTCCCGGTCTACCCACAGCGCCTGGTCGCCGACATCCGCCGCGTGCTGCCATCCGAAGGCATCGTGGCCCTGGACAACGGTATCTACAAGATCTGGTTCGCCCGTAACTACAAGGCGCACAAGCCCAACACCGTGCTGCTGGACAACGCCCTGGCGACCATGGGTGCCGGCCTGCCATCGGCCATGGCCGCGCACCTGGTGCACCCGGACCGCCCGGTGATTTCGGTGTGCGGCGACGGCGGCTTCATGATGAACAGCCAGGAACTGGAAACTGCTGTGCGCCTGGGCATGCACATCACCGTGGTGATCCTGCGTGACGACGGCTACGGCATGATCCGCTGGAAGCAGGCCAACATGGGCTTCACCGATTTCGGCCT